>JANXDD010000002.1:0-32173 GCA_025059915.1 Bacteroidia bacterium
AATTGCCTGTGGGGAAGCCTCTGTCCGCAAAATGAGCCACATACTTTCGCCTTAACAGAACTAAGCAAAGGTAGGGTTATACCTTTGCTTATGCGGATAGGCATCATTGGCACAGGGCGAATGGGACAGGCGCTTGCTGCAGTCGCCGCCGAAAAAAACTACTCCATAGCTTACCAAATAGGGCGCTTCTCTCCTGAGCTTGTGGAAAGTGCAGAGGTAGATGTAGTGATTGACTTTTCTCATGCAAGCCAGGTGCCTAACATCGTAGAAGTATGCCTGAGCCGGGACATTCCTCTTGTAACTGGTACGACGGGCTGGTATGCTGCCCTCCCTCATCTTCAATCCTTTGCCCAAAGAAAGCCCAGCGCCCGTTGGCTCTGGGGTGGTAACTTCAGCCGCGGTATTCTCCTCATGAAGGTTGCTTTGCAGGCCTTACTTTCCCTATGGGATAAGTTTGGTGATTGGGAAGCCCTCCTTCTTGAGGCTCATCATAGACATAAAAAAGATGCACCGAGCGGGACTGCTTTAGAACTTCAAAAGGTTTTTTCAGCTGTAAAGGCCATTCATAGCCTACGTGTAGGTGAAATTGTAGGAGAACATAAACTCATCCTCAGCGGCTCTGGCGAGGAGGTAGAAATCCTTCATCGTGCTCATGATAGACGTATATTTGCTCAAGGAGCTCTCTGGGCAGCGGAATGGCTACTAAGTCAGCCATACTTTGTAGGGTCCTTTGAAATGGCTTTGGGAGTTCGGGTGAGCTCATAGCCCAGAGCCAGAGAGGAAAGAAAAGAGTTAGTTTGTCATATAAACTACATACCTTTGCTTATGCTCATCTACACGGAAATCACTCCCAATCCTCATAGCCTCAAGTTTGTCCTTCCGCCTGAATACCCAGCGGTGGAGCGGGGCACCCGAGAAGCTACCGAACCCACTCCACAGGATGAGCCGCTCTTACAAGCTCTCTGGGCTATCCCGGGGGTGCGCGGGCTATTTTTCACTCGGGCTTTCATTACAGTGTCTAAGTCTGAGGAAGCAAGCTGGCATGAGCTTATCCCGAAAGTGAAAGAGGTTTTGCAGACTTATCTGCCCTTAGGTCCTCTTGCAGCTTCTGAATCTGCTGGAGAGGCTACTGATAAGGCTTCAATAGAAGGGCAAATCCGAGCTATATTGGAAGAATACATTCGTCCGGGGATAGCAATGGATGGGGGGGATGTAGAGTTTTTGAGCTTCAATGATGGGGTGGTAAAGCTGCGTCTATATGGGAGCTGTGTAGGCTGCCCTTCCAGCCTCTACACTCTAAAAGCAGGCATAGAAAATCTCCTCACTCGCTTAGTTCCAGAAGTGCGGGCTGTGGAAGCAGAGTAGGGGGGAGACTTTCTCTTTCTTGTTCTTCCCGAGGCTTCTCTCCCTTATCCAGGGTTGGAGGGCGCATACGCTTAGTGAGCCATTGCATTTTCCGTAACATGGGATCAAAGCTTTGATGAACCTCTGGGATAAAGCCCTGATATTTTTAGAACGCTAAGCTCTTGCCTTATGGCTTCTCGTCATTCTACCGTTGGGAGCTTGACTTTGTAAGCTCTTCTTACTGCTTTTCTCAAGATATTTCCGTAGCAGCTGACAAAGCCTTTGCTTCTTGGGAAGCAGGGCTGCTTCATTTCTGCGCTCTGCGGTGATGTGAAAGTTCAAATGCAAAAGAGAGGCTTTCTCCATAGTCTGGGCTTTTCGCTCCATGACGGGCTGATAAAACCAGAGACTTCCCTTACACGACAGGCTCGGTATAGAAGAGGGAAATTGAGGCAAAGTATTTCTTGCAGCTGCCCTTTTATTTGGTGCGGGAAGGTAAGCGAGTACCTGAAAAGGACCTTCGCTCTTTTTCCGCTTTTGCAAGAAGGCGGCTTATAGGGGTGTATCTTTTAGAGGGGTGTGAGTACAGCTCGGAGTATGGATTGTCCTTTACAAGGGAAAACGGCACGGAGGAGCTGATTTTATGAGAGGAGGGGAGCTACTTGCCGGAGGAGGGCCTCAATCTCCGCAGAAGAGCTGCGAGATACAGTCTGACGGTATTCACTTAGCTTTTGCTGCTTTATGTGGGCCTCAATCCAATCTGGGAGAAGGGTAATTTCCCAGAAATAGCGCTCAGCAGGAAAGGATGAAAGGTGCTGATGCCATTCATTGGCCACAGCTGAAAGTACTTTATGGCGTAAGCGGGCTTGATAGAGCTTTTTGATAATCCGAGAGAGAAGAGAGGCTGAAGCGAGGACATTTTGAGTGTCTCGGAGCCACTTGAGCAAATGCCGAAGATGCCGTATAAGTTCATGCCAGCGTTGACTTTCGGTATAGATGAGCAGAAGTATGAGGGCTGCTTGTAAGTAAGCAAACCGCTTCTCTTTTACCCGTTCCATAAGCCTCTCTGAGAGCTGAATGGCTTCTTTGTACCTTTCCCCTAACCAAAGGAGTTGAACCCAAACGAACTGGTTCTCAGGAAGGGAGGCATAGCGCAAATACCACCTCTCTATTTCGTCAAGCCTTTGAGAAAGATAGGAAGGACTGCTGTAAAGGAGTAGAGTAAGAAGCAGACGATTGAGCAGGATAGCCTTTTCTTGCTCGGAAAGACGAGATTTGTGTAATGTAGAGAGGGAGGAGAGGTATTCAGCGAGGGGATGCCGGAGCATAATTGCACATATCCATCGGTTGAGGAGGATAGTGGGGTAGTTTTGGATGCTGGGATAGAGAGAGAGTTGATAGGCCTCGCCAGGGCTTCCTTGTGTGAGGAGGTATAGCATACGGAGGTTGATATGGGGAAAGAGCTCGTTGGGCTCTTCTGGTGCGGGCCGCTGCCAGTAAGGGTGCTTTTCCAACCGACGAAGGAAGCGTCGTCCTACCTCTGTATGGGCTCCTCCATAATCCCTCAGCAGCCTCCACAAGTAAATTTGAAGCTCCTCCCGTTCCGCAAATTCCTTTATCTTTTCTGCAATGCAGCTTATTTCTCTGAGAGTTGAAAGGGATTCTTTATTGAGCCCTTGTTCTATTTCAATTCTCAATCGGGTGAAAAGGACAACGAGAGTCTGTAAAGGGGAGCGTGATTCTGATTGTAGAAGAGAGAGCGCCTCTTCAGAAAGCCCCTTGTTGTGATACAGCAGGGCTCCCTTGCGTATCCATTCTGTAGGAGGGGAGCTATAGATGGGGTGTAGTTGGTGCTCTGAGAGATAGGCTCTCTTCCAAATCCATCGTTCCAGACGTTTAGCCAGTTCTTTTTCAGAGGGGGTCAGGGTTTGAGGAATACCTGTGCTTCGCAAACGATGGAGAAGGTTGAGCATTTTTTCTCCCCTCAGTTCCTGGTGAGCGGCAGCGTAGAGCTCCGTCCATTCTTTGTCAGTTAGCTTGCGCAGGTAGCGCTGAAGGCGTCCCACTGTTTACCTATTTTTGACCTTAGCGTTATCCGAGGGCAAATTTACCATTTTTCCTTTGTTGACCAGAGTAGAAATATGGTTTTTTGATAAGTGAATTTGCTCTGTAAAATTGTGGTGGTATGAGATACACAGGCTTTCTTTTCGGAGTTGGAGCGCTGGTAACTCTTTCGCTCCGAGCTAATAATCTGCAGATTACGAACTTTAGCGTGAATCAAGCAAACCAGACGGTATCATTTCAAGTCAGCTGGCAGAATGCATGGCGATTGACCACACCGCCTAACAACTGGGATGCTGTGTGGATTTTTGTCAAGTTCCGAGCGTGTAATGAATTTACGCAGCCATGGACCCATGGGGTTATCAGCACCAACTTAGCAGATCACACTATTCCAGCTGCTTTAGAACCTGTGCTATCAGATGGAAGTGGGATAGGAATAGACCCAGCTCCTAACAATCTGGGGATAATGCTTAGACCTGCGACTCCTGGTACATACGCCACGTTTGGTCCGCACAGTGTCACGCTCAAAATCACAAATATGCCAACGACAGGGCAGTACGACTTTCGGATCTTTGGTATTGAGATGGTATTTATCCCTGAAGGAGCTTATACGTTGGGTACCTTGGACGGCTGGCACAGCACCTCTACTGAAGCTGCGAGAGCATTTGATCAAAACGGAAACAATGGGGATCCTCATGTTCCATATAACATTACCTCGGAAAATGCGATTAGCCTACGATGGGCAGGGTCGGGTAACACTTCCATTACCGTTCCGGCCTCATTTCCAAAAGGTTTCAAGGCTTTTCATGTCATGAAGTATGAAATATCTCAAGGGCAATACGCAGCTTTCCTAAATACCCTACCTGCCAGTAATGCTTCTCTTCGTTATTTAGGCTCTTACAATACTAACCGAAATAGGCTGGCGAACAATGGGTCTTATCCCAATCAATACTATTCTGACCGCGAGGACAGAGCTCAAAATTTCCTCTCTTGGCATGATTTGTGTGCCTATCTGGACTGGGCAGCCCTCCGACCGCTTACGGAAATGGAGTATGAGAAGATATGTAGAGGCCCCTTGCCTGAGGTGAGGGGGGAATATGCTTGGGGGACGACCAACATAGTCTTTGGAAATACTATTGGTCTTATTCCTGAAAACGGCACCGAAGTATTTACCGACCCTGCTAATGCTAATTGTACGGGAGGAGCAGTTGCCTATACAGGCGGAGATGGAGGGCAGGGGCCAGTAAGGGTAGGCATTCATGCTAAGCCGAACTCTCCTAGCAGAGAGGCAAGCGGTGCATCTTACTATGGAGTAATGGATATGAGTGGAAATGTGTGGGAAATGGTAGTGATGGTATCGGCACCTGATGGCACAGTAGGCTCTCCTACTTATACAGGTAACTGGGGAGATGGGGTTCTGGACTGGACTACAGGTACGGCCAATCAGCCCTCTTGGCCTTTAGGAAATCCGGGAGGATTCGGTTTGCGAGGTGGTTATTGGGGGAATAATTGGTGGGAGCACCGAGTGTCTGCCCGAAATTGTTCTTATCCTGGACATACGTGCAAAAACACGCGCAATCCGGATCACAGGTCTTCAGATGCGGGTGGCCGAGGTGCTCGCTGATAGGTCTTATGAAAGTCTGAATGCCTATGCGCTGGCGATGGATTATCGGCTGGGTGGGAGTGCTTCTCGCCCAGCCTCCGGCAAATGATAACTGTGCAAATGGCTCTTTTATCTCCTTTGGAAGCCCGCATGAGCCGTATGCCGTAGGCACCTTTTACAGTCAGGTTGTGGATATCACTCATGCGACCCTTCAGGCAGGAGAATATGTGCCACCAGGGGTGCCGAATGGGAAGACTGTTTGGTATCGGTTCTATCTACCTACCACTCGCACAGTGCGAATCGTTCTGCGTCAAGTGGGAAATACTATAGACCCCACGCATGCGGGCTGGACCTTGTACCGAGCCGATGCCTGCTTACCAACATCAGCTCAAAGGGTTGACCCTCCTATCGTGCTCATGGAGGGATACACCCATGCCTGCCTTTCCCGGGGATGGTACATGGTGCAAGTGGGGGCAAATCTTGCAGCCAGCGGTCAGGTATTTTTAGAGCTCATCGTTTCTCCTCCTTCGGTCAGCGCAGGTGCTGAAGCGGAGTACGACCACATGGTTACAGCCCAAAATTTGGGAGTACTTACCACATCTTCCTCGTCAGTTTTGGTCAAGGATGTTGCATTTGACTTTGCCTGTCAGTCAGTGAGCAAAGGCGAGGCAATTTGTGATAATGATTCCTCCTGGAGTAAGTCATCATGGCATGTATTCCGGACAGATGCCCACGTAGACTGGGTGGGGATAGAGCTTGCGGAGGATCCGTGGGATAATACTGACCCTTCGCCACGTGAATGGCGTCTCTTTCTCTATCAGGGAAATGCCTTGACAGACTCTGCGGCAGGTCTGACCTTGATTCAGGGCTGCATTCCCTTGATTCAAAACAACAGTACCACCAGTGCTCGCTATGACTGGCTCTGTCAGCTTCAACCGAATACCTATTACTCCATAAAGATTCTGGGGCGCACTACCTATGCGAACAGAGTGCGCCTGCGCTTGTATGAAAGAGGTAGTCAACCGCCCATTTCTTACAATCCTCTTACGATTCCCATCACACATCAGCTGGGTGCGCTGACTTTTGGGCCGACCTATACGGTGAATGACTATTGGGGCTGTCAGAGTCGTATTTCCAGTTCTCCTTGTGGGGGTTTAGGCAGTAGCGTCACTCCCGATGATACAATAGGTGATTTTGACTTAGCTCTGTACTACACCTTTACCTTAAGTGGAGCTGCTCATGTAAGGTTCTGGTATTCTGAGCCGTGGGGATGGTATTACTGCATGGGCGGGGTTCGGTTTAGGATTTTTGAGGGAACTCCCGCATCTAATGGATGTAATCTTACGCTGCGGGCAGTTGTAGATAATGATGGATGGGCAAACTGTTTGCCGGCAGGGACCTATACAGTACAGGTGCTGGCTCGGATAAATCGTTCGGTGCTGTGGAATCTTTGTAGGTCTCCTTATGCTGCATTGGGGCTTCCAGTTAGTTTTCATATGCAGCTGGGCTCAACTCCTCAGCAGCTTTTTGGCTTGCATAATAGACCTCAGGAAGCTGATGCTATCAATGGAGGCCTTCCTCTGACGCCTGGGGTAACTTATTATGCGCAATGGGATACTTTAGATTGTCGCACTACAGTTCTGCCGGCCGGAGATGTTTGCGAACCCACTAATAACCGAGCTATTTATCGGGTTGTACGAGTGGATCAAGAAGGCATCTTGGAGATTGGTGGTGGCAACTGGTGGCGATTCCGATACAGACTCTACAGAGGGGATGCCCGAATAGAGCCTATAGTAGGAGGACGCATTCAGAATCTGATAGATCAAGTAGGATGTCAAGACCTTTACTGGCCGGTCAAAGTGTGTGTAACGCCGGGATACTATACGCTGGTGAGTTTTGGGGATGATATGGATATTGGGGAGCGGGATCGGCCGTGGTTTCGCTTTCATGTGTTTCCACCGGGAGAGCGGCGATTTTATACCCCAGCTGCTCCCGTGAGCTTGCCGGGCAGTCCTGACCCTCGTCCAAATGTAGAAGAGGTCGGGACGATAGGGGGCTCCACCCATTCCCTTACAGCGACATGGACACGAGTTACATGCGAGAATAATCCCCTTACTATCTTAGGCTACCCCCCATGTGGAGGTGCGACAAAACAGTTCTACTGGGAAGTTTATATTGCTGAGCCGAGCTTGATTACCTTTTCACCGCAGTATGCCTATGTAGCCTGGCCAGAGCTTGGAATAACGGGATGGCGCACTTTTAGAGGGCGCATTAGTGATGGGTCTCTAACCTCCCTCTATAGAGATTGTCATGGAAGTTACACGGCATGCATGGAGCCGGGATGGTACACTTTTGTAGCTTATGCGGTAGGGGGCACCTATACTAATCCCTCCTACTCAAATGGGCGAGGGGGAGCTATTGGAAACCGAATATGGTTCGTTATTTCACGAGACCCAAGAGTCCAGAAGTATGGAACCTTCGCCACAGCCCATCGCCCTGGAAACTTAGACTGGGTTCCCCATTATACATATGCGCCTAATCAACATCGGAGCTATGCTTTGGATTGGGAATTCTGGTCTTGTGCAAATAATCTTCCTTTTCCTTCCGGTATTACGCCCTGCGGTGCGGGTCAAAATCGGGTGAGTTATCGGGTCTTTTCTGTTACGCGTCCGAGCTATTTGGTTATTTTTCAGGATGGCTGCTATTCCTCCTCTCGCTTGTATCAGGGGGATATTACCGCTATGGGTCCGCCTTATACAATTATCCATGATTGCTTCTCTGGAACGGGGAGAATATGCTGGGTGCCGCCAGGAACCTATACGCTTGTAACTTTCGCTTCCGATGCCTGTGTTGGCTTTACTTATACTCCCACTATCTATGTAGATTCGGTAGGGTATTCTCTGTATAACTACGCTGCTCAGGCTTATGACTTCGGCGTCCTTCCTGCTGATAATGTTGAATATCGCGCCCGACCGGGGGACCCTTTAGGGCCGTATGGACGGCCTGGGAGTACGGACTTTATTTTCTGTACCACTGATGCATATGCTACCAATCCCGCCGCTAACTGTCCGATAGGCACGATAAACACGGCTCCTGCAGGAGATGCCCCTCCCACTGTTCTGCCCAATCGTCGTCGCAATTTGTGGTACACTTTTGTAGCTGGAGGAAATGTACGCGTTCATGTAAGGGTCTATGCAAGGACGCCGGGTACCACCGAGCAGCCAGCTTTTGCTGTCTATGAAAGCGATGATCCTATTGCAGCCTTTCCCAGTAGTGTAGATTCTACTTTGCCTGATGGGCTTACGCTGGTTGCTTCTTCCCAGGACTACTGGTGGTGCTGCGACCAATATTCTGGGGTGAGTTTTCAGCGAGATGGTTGTAAACCTCCCCGACGGTACTATGTAGTCGTGTATCGCAATACATGTGGAAAGGAGCCTAACATTCAAATAGAAGTTGGTGTGCGCCTGGAACCTCTGCCAGGCGGAGGGGTCAATTACGACCACTATTCAGAGGCTAATGTAATCACAGGCAATCCCACTACTCAATGCGATTTACCCTATACTTGGGCTCCTCTTTCGGCGGGAACTTACATGGGCTGTCAAGGGGATCTGACCTGCGCAACTAAGGATCCGACAGACCAAAACACTTGCGGCACGCGCACAATCTGGTATGCCTTTGAGTCTGCTATCACAGGGTATGTCTTTATAAATTACGACAGACCTGGCGTCAGCCAATATAACTTCAATCCCGATGACGTTCAACTTTACTATCAAGCGGTACCGGGCGACTCTAGCGCTACCGGGCTTGTCCGAGTACCGCTTACAGGAGTATGGCAGACGCATCCAGATTTAGGGAATCGGTACTGGGGGCGAGGATGCGTAAGGCCAGGACGGTATTATCTGATGTTCACTGGCTGTAATCATCTGGGGTTAGTAGTACCGAGAATATGGCTACAGCGTCATTTAGGCGACTTTTGTCAAGATTCGGTTTCAATTTCAGTCCCTTCTGCGGGGGGGCCCTATTCTACAAATCTCACCATCAGCTGCTTCACCATCGGTGAAGGAGCAGGGGAAGCAGATACAATTATGGCCTGCTTCGGTACTCCGGTGGGTAAGAAGTCTGCTTGGGTGCTGGTGAATAATCTCACTACTGATACGATGGATTTTGACGTGCAGATTATAGAAAATACGACAGCGCTTGGAAGTCAGGTGCTCTATCGTGTCCTTACAGGAAATTGTAGCATGATGAATCAGGAGGAATGCGTAGCAGAAGGGACTTACATAACCTTACACTTGAAGTGTCGTCCTCCTCTAAAGAGCTTTTGGATTCAGGTTGTTCTTCCTGAGTGGGCTACAGGGGATATTACCGTGAGCGTTACAGCTAATCGCATTCAGCAGGCATGCGTACCCCCGAATCCTGAGAAGCCGAGAGCAAACTTTGATTTTGTAAATACTTGCTTAGGACAAACAACGCAATTTTTGAACTACTCATCGGTCGGACCCGACATACAGTACTACTGGACCTTCGGGGATGGGGCATCTTCCACCCATTTCCAACCCCAGCATACTTATGCTGCGGCTGACACTTATCGGGTCTGCCTTGCAGTAACAAATGGGATTCAATCTGATACCGCCTGCCGCTTTTTGATTATTTATCCCAATCCTGGGGTGAGTGTGAGCATGTCTCCTTCTAGTCCTGTATGGGTGGGAGTACCTATTATTTTCACTCCGACTTATTCTGATACAGTGAGTGGAGCAGGGGCGGCGATTTATTGGAACTTCTGTGCTGGAGGAAGCTCTGGATGTGGGGCTTCTCAGATAGACTTTTTGGGGCCTCAGCCTCCCCCAGTGAGCTATTCTACTTCGGGGCGCAAACGGGTCTGTGTGACAGTAACGAATGGAGGGTTATGTGATTCTACTTTCTGTATAGAGTTTGATGTGATATTGCCGCCACCGCGGGGGGGGCCGTATGATGGCTCTGCGAGCGCAGTTGTGACAGCGGCCTGTCCTACTTTCAGTTATGTAGGGGGGCCGTATGATGGGGCAGCAGTAGCATTTCGGGGCTCTATGTGCATGCTGCCAGTAGCTGGAGGACCTTATGATGGGTCTGCCAGTGCGATATTGGTAGCGGGGTGCCCTGCTTGGAGCTATGTAGGGGGGCCTTACGACGGAGCAGCGACGAGCTTTGTCGGCTCAATATGTTGGGCTGTCACGCAATACACTGGTGGGCCCTATGATGGTGCAGCCGTAGCTTCTTTAGTCAGTTGTCCGCCTCCAGTTCATCCATATGCGGGTGGGCCATATGATGGGTCGGCAGACCAAATTGTGATAGCCTCTTGCTCGCTGGTGAGTTTGAATGGAGGCCCGTATGACGGGGCGGCGACGATGTTTATAGGCTCTACTTGTCTATCGCCCATAGCGGGAGGACCATACGATGGCTCAGCGACTCAAGTTTGGGTTGGCGCTTGTCCTGGACTCAGCTATGCAGGAGGGCCGTACGATGGATCTGCGACTCAGATTGTTTTGGGAGGATGTGTGTGGCCTGTTGCAGGCGGTCCGTATGATGGGGCAGCGACAGCGTTCTTCAACACCCTCGTCGCTTCGGCAAAGGATACCACCGTATGTGCGGGAAGCACAGTTACTCTCGTAGCGGGGGGACCTTCCAATTGGTATCTTGTTCCTTCAGGGGGCACACCAGTTGCTTCTAATACCTCGTCTTTGACTATTTCGCCTCTCAACCATTCTCAGCTTTACTGGTTGGAAAATTCCTGTACTGCCCAGCGGGTACCGGTGGCTGCAATTGCTTTGCCTCAACTGAATGGACAAATCTCTGTCAGTCCTACGCCTCACTGTGTGGGTCAGCCTGTTACTTTCACGAATCAAACGCTTGTTTCGGGGACGAGTCAGCCCAGTTTCGGTTCTCTCATCACAAGCTTTGGAACCCACGGGACAGTGCCAGCGGCAAGTCAGCTCACTTTCTCCTCCGTTCAAACTGCAAACTTTTCACAGCTGGGTGATGGTATCTACCAAAACGGTACAGCATGGACGGCAGGTAATTCCGGGGCTGGCACCCAATGGGCGATGTGGCGCTATCCCATACCTCGTAGCGTGAATCGCATTGTATTCTGGGCCTGTCAGAGCTGCCCTAATGCTGCTCAACGGCTTCCACGCTATGCCAGACTTTACTATAACGATGGCAGCGGCTGGAAGTTAGCGAAGGCTTTCTCCTTCGCTCCGGGCACATATGTGTATGATAGTGGAATCTTTACGGAGACGCAGGTCATCTTTGCGCAGTTGTGGCGGCTGGAGCTTGATGTATCAGCGGCTAATGCGCCAAGTTTCGGAGAATTTCAAGTTTATTCCAGTTCCCCTGTCATAGGAGGCCATGTACAATGGAGCTGTGATGGCGGAAATACATGGACCGCAGGCAATTCTCATTCATGTACATGGAGTACGCCAGGCACGAAGACTATCACGATGGTAGTGAATGCACCTGGAGCTTGTCCAGATACTGTCCAGCAGACGGTAAGTATAGCCAACTGTGGTCCTTTGCCAGCTATTCAGAGTATTTTGGCGGCTTATCCGACTTCTCAGGCTCATGTTCGTCTTCTCTGGCAGACCAACGTGCCTATTGAATATGCGGTGCTGGAGAAAAAAACTGATACGGGATGGACGGCTATTTATCGTCATGAAGTGCGGGGGGCTACTACTTTTGGCTGGATAGATAGCTTCCCGACTTTTGAAGGTAATAACCTTTACCGCGTAGTTAGCGAACATGGTGTAGGGCAGCTTATATACAGTAATGTAGCTGAGGTGCGTTTTGCTGAGGGAGGGGAGGCTGTGGAAGAGTTTCTCCGAGCCTTCCCTAATCCAGTAACGGAGCAGCTGACAGTGCAGTTTGGGGTTAGCACAGAGGCTTACATCAGCATTCGGGTTTATGATGCGAGGGGAGCTTTGGTCGCTTACCTTACGCCTGAGCAATATAAAGCAGGACTTCATGAGAAGAAAATAGATACCCGCAGCTGGGCAACAGGCGTCTATACTCTGCAATTCCTAAAAGGCGAAAGGGAGCATACCTTGAAGCTTCTCAAGATAGTCCCATAGGAGCGGTTTTTTCCGGCGAGCAAGCCTGAGGGAGGAGAGCGCACTGGGAGCAGCTATGCTCCCAGTTTTTATTTTGGGAAAAAACTGAGTTTCCTATGCCTGCGTAGCAAAGTCAATAGCTCAGCCCCCCTTTCACTCTTATGCCCTGACTAATCCCGAGGCTTTGAGGAATGCTTGAAGATTAGAGGGAAGGGCTGCAATCTCACGGAGCATATCTTCCTTAGAGCCCTGCCACTCTGCTCGCCCCTCGTATAAGAAGAGAATACGCTGCCCCATGTCCATCACACTTTTGAGGTCATGGGTTACGACCACGGTAGTCGTGTGGAATTCTTCTGTCAGCTCCTGTATAAGCTCATCTATCCTTCGCGCCGTGAGGGGGTCTAAACCAGAGTTAGGCTCATCGCAAAAAAGGTACTGGGGATTTAGGGCGATAGCTCGGGCAAGGCCTACCCGCCGTTTCATACCGCCAGACAGCTGAGCGGGATATTTTTCCTGCGTGCCTGCCAGGCCCACCCGTTCTAAGCAATAAGCCACCCTATCTTGAATCTCCGCTTCACTTTGCTGGGTGAAAACTCTCAGGGGAAAAGCTACATTTTCTCCCACCGTCATAGAGTCAAAAAGAGCAGAGGACTGGAAGAGCATGCCTAAGTTACGAAGAATGTTACGCTTCTCCTCTGGCGAAAGGTCCAGGAAGTTTATATCCCCAAAATACACTTTCCCCTCTTCTGGGGTGATTAGCCCTACGATGCACTTGAGGAGGACGGTTTTTCCACAGCCGCTCGGACCGATGATCATATTCACCTGTCCGGGCTGAAAGGTGAAAGATATATCATGAAGCACGTGCTGCCGGCCGAACCATTTAGAGATATGCTCTATCCGCAGCTGACTCATAGAAGAAGCTGCGCCAAAACATAATCCGCCACCAGTATCATGAGAGAGCTTATCACGACCGCCCGGGTGCTGGCATTGCCCACTTCTAAAGCACCTCCCCGCACATAGTATCCTTGATAGGCAGATACAGTAGAGATGATGAACCCAAAGGTAAAAGCCTTGATTAGCATGAATATGATTTGGAAATCTTCATAGAAGCTGCGGATGCCAATCACAAATTGGGTGGGGTTGACAGCGCCAGAAATCATGCCCGCCAAAATGCCCCCCACATGAATGATAAAGCAAGAGTAGATCACTAAGACGGGGAAGAAAATGATTGCTCCGAAAAGCCTTGGGAGGATGAGATAGGTGGCAGAGTTTATTCCCATGACTTCTAATGCGTCAATTTGCTCACTGACGCGCATAGAGCCTATCTGAGAGGCGATATTAGACCCTACTCGTCCTGCCAGAACCAGAGAAGTGATAGTTGGGGCAAGTTCCAATATGGCTGAAGTAGAGACTATCGCGCCAATAGTAGATTTAGGGATAAAGGGAGACACGATTTGATAGGCGGTCTGGACGGTAGTTACAGCGCCAGTAAAGAGAGAGATGATGGTTACGAGGAATAAGCTATCCCGCCCTATTTTGATGGACTCAAAAGTCCAGAGTTCCCAATAGAGGCGAAACCGCAGCAGGCCAGTAAAACTGCGCCTAAGAAGAAGGAGATATTCCCCAAAGCTTTCAAACCCTTTCAGAATGAGATTCATAAGCATACCAGTCTGGGGATTGAAGAATCAGGGGTAAGGTTACGGTAAAGGTCGTGCGTCCTGGCTGACTTTCCACAGTGATATTCCCCCTATGCTTCTGTACAATGCGCCTGCAGATGTCTAACCCCAATCCTGTACCTTCTCCCTTAGGTTTTGTAGTAAAGAAGGGCTCAAAAATACGGGGCAAGATTTCAGGGGGGATGCCAGGACCGGTATCGGTGAAAGAGACTGAGAGTTGATTAGACATAAGGCGAGCTTCTATGTAAAGGTCGCCGCGGCCTTGCATGGCTTGAATGGCATTTTGTATGAGGTTAGTCCAGACCTGTCCTATTTCGTCTGAAAATAAGTACAGAGGGGGTAGATGAGGGTCATATTCGGTATGCACGGTGATGCCTTGTTTGAGCTGATTCTGGTAGAGAGTAAGGATGGTCTCTATGGATTCCTCTATGCGAGTGAGAGTGGGCTTGGTGTGGTCGGTAGTGTGAGCATAGCTTTTTAGGGCAAAAACGGTCTTTCGGGTGCGATTAGCCGCGGTAACGATATTTTCCAGCTGCAGCTTGAGCTGTCCGAAAAGGTAAAGAATATCCAACCCCTCTGGCGCTGTGAGGGTAGGGAGGAGAGGTGTAAGGTCCTCAGTGATGAGGCCGGCTTCTACGAGGCGGCGGGCTACAGTTTCAGCTTCAGGTATGCCGTGGGCCTCTAACTCATTTAGGTACCGCTTTCTCAAGGCGCGTTCTTCTTTGGAGGTAAGAAGGGGACGCTGCCCCTCTTGGAAGTAGCTTTGAAGCCATCTCAGCGCATGGACGAGATTTTCCGGGGCATTGGTAGCGGCTTGACTGAGGAGGTGAAGGAGCTGAGGAAGGGCTTCCAGTAAAGTCTCTGCAGAGCCTTTGACAGCGCCTAACGGGCTATTAATTTCATGAGCGACGCCGGCGACCAGCTGCCCCAGGGCCGCCATTTTTTCAGAAAGAATAAGCTGTTGCTGCGCTGATCTCAGCTCTCGTAGAGTTTCTTGGAGTTCTTGTGTGCGCTTCTGGACGCGCTCTTCCAATGACGCATTGAGGGAATTTAGCTCTGCCTGGGCCTCTTCTAAGCGAGCGAGATTTTCCTGAAGGAGGGCATTTTGTCTCTGCTGTTCTTTCAAAAGGCGTTGGATGCGCTGCTGCTGAAATACATTGCTGATGAGCATGCCCAGAAGGCGCTTGTTATCCTCCAGCCAGGAAAGTTCTTGAGGGGAGAAGTCCCTTAGCAGAAGGGCTTCAGTTACCGCCCACGTCTGTCCCTGATACACCCACGGGTAGATCCAGTGATATTTGGGGGAGACAGAGCCGAAGCCGTAGCTTTGAGGTGGGATGCCTTCTGGCTGATATAGGAATGCCCGCTGCTGGCGCGCTGCCTCGCCTATGAGCCCTTCTCCCCACGCCAGCGAAGAAAGATTAGGAGCAGCTATTCCGTAGCCTACGATGTATTCTATCTTTTCCGCTTCTATGACGCCATACAAAGCTGAAGAAAGGATGGGAAGGGAGTGGCGCAGCGTGTGAAGGAACCGAAGTCCCCATGAATCTATACTATCCTCAGGTCTCCAAGCCAATTCCGCAATGAATCCAAATCCTTCATTCATCTGCTGCAGAAATAGAGGCTTAGGGCAGGGACGATTAGCCAGGCTAAGCCTTTAAGAAGGAAAAATAGAAATACGCCGATACCTCCTCGCTTAAGCCACACTTTCAGGCGGGAAGGACCTGTTGTATCTGGGACAGGAGGGCGTTGCGTTCCCATGGTTTGCGAATAAAAGCAAAAAGATTGGCATAGCGTTGGGCTCGCTGAATCGCCTCATCATCCGCATAGGCAGAGAGCATGATAAGCCGAATGTCTGGATAATGGGTAGCTACTCGGATAAGAAAGCTATCCCCTTTTTCCAAAGGCATCAGCCAATCGCTAATAAGGAGAACGATTCGCTTTTGGGTTTCCTTGTACTCTTGGATGAGTTCCCAGGCCTCTTCTGCGCTTTGGGCGGTTTCATACTCATATTTATCCCCGAAGGCTGACCGCACCTGCCCTAAAAGAGTGTCTAGCACTAACTTCTCATCATCTACGAAAAGGATGACAGGGCGGCTCATTTTTCCAAAGCTTTCTGAACTAACGCCATAAGCTCGTCTTTATCCCATGGCTTCGTTACGAAAGCGAGAATGTGAGCTTCTTTTTGCGCGCGTTCTATCGCCTCGGGACTGGCTTGTCCAGAGAGCATGATGAGCTCTACTTCTGGAAAGCGTTTATGGACTCGCACTAAGAATTCATCGCCTTTTACGCGAGGCATGAGCCAATCACAGATAATCAAATGTACATTCTCCCCTTCCGCATAAATCTCATCTATGAACTCCTCTGCCTCCTCCGCACTGGTGAAAGACTCATACAGGTACCGATTTCCAAAGGTTTGATAGAGCTGACCCATAAGGGTGTTTAGGACGACTTTTTCGTCATCTATGCATAAGATACGCTTCTTTGGCACTCTACAAAAGTACAAACTGCTTATGAGCCGAGCCGTTCTCGGTATTGCAGCTCGTAGTAGCGCTGATATTCTCCGGAGCGGACGGAATCCAGCCACTCCTTGTGAGAAAGGTACCAGTGTATAGTTTGACGGAGTCCTTCTTCCAGAGGTATCTGGGGGCGCCAGCCCAACGCCTTCAAATGAGGGGAGGGCTTGATGGCATACCGAAGGTCATGTCCCGGGCGATCTTTTACGAAAGTTATGAGGGAGCGTGAGCATGTCTCTCCTGTAATCTCATCATATAAATCGCACAAAAGCTGAACGATTTCTATATTCCTTCGGGGGCTTTCTGCGCCGATGAGATAAGTGTGCCCCACTTTACCCTTTTCAAGGAGGAGGGCTATGGCTCGTACATGGTCTTCCACATGTATCCAGTCCCGTACGTTTTCTCCCTTTCCGTATACGGGGATAGGCTTGCGTTCTATGAGGTGCGTGATAGTGAGGGGGATTAGCTTCTCAGGGAACTGATAGGGTCCATAGTTATTGCCGCAATTGCTGATGAGGAAGGGGATGCCGTAGGTATGTCCATAAGCACGCACGAAATGGTCAGCCGCTGCTTTAGAAGCAGAGTAAGGGCTGCGAGGGTCGTAGGGACTACCTTCAGTGAAGAACTCCCCTTCCGCCAAGCTGCCATAGACTTCATCCGTAGAGACTTGATAGAAAAGAACATCTGAGCGCCCTTTCCAGTGGATTCGTGCCATTTCTAAGAGCGTAACGGTGCCGAGAACATTCGTATGGACAAAATCTAAGGGTGATAAAATGCTTCTATCCACATGGCTCTCCGCCGCTAAATGGAGAATGGCATCTGGTGGCGCCTTTTCCCAGAGATTCTGAATGGCTTCTCTGTCTGCAACATCTACCTTATGAAACTTGTGCCGAGGGTGGGGTAGAACATCCGCAAGGTTTTCAAGATTGCCCGCATAAGTTAGAGCATCTATGGTATGGATTTCCCATGCTTCTTTGGTATGGAGGAGATAGCGGACTAAATGATTTCCGATGAAGCCAGCGCCTCCTGTAACCCAGACTCGCTTCATGCAGCAAAGGTAGCAGCGGTGAGAAAGAGTAAGCTGAAGAAAAGACTCTTACGACAAAGGCTCCGAAAGAAAGTTTCCCTCGCGGAGTCCCTCTAAGAGCTTTCAGCATTGCTCAAGCCCACCCCTGCCAAAGTCGTACCTTTGAAGCCTATGGACTACCGCATAGAATACGATACCTTAGGGGAAGTTCGGGTCCCGGCGGATAAGCTCTGGGGAGCTCAGACGCAGCGTTCGCTGGAAAACTTTCGCATAGGAGGGCACCGAATGCCCAAGGAGGTGATTTATGCGCTAGCGATAGCCAAAAAAGCCGCTGCTCTGACCAATGCGGAGCTGGGAGTACTCCCACCCGATAAAGCCCAAATAATTGCTGAAGTGTGTGATGAGATTCTCGCAGGGGCTTTAGATGAGCATTTTCCTCTGGTGGTGTGGCAAACCGGCTCTGGCACCCAGACCAACATGAACGTAAATGAGGTGATTGCCAATCGGGCAAATCAAAAGCTGGGGCAGCCCTTAGGCTCTAAAAAGCCCATTCACCCAAATGATGATGTCAATCGCTCTCAATCTTCTAATGACATTTTCCCCACAGCCATGCACATAGCTGCTTATATTGCTGTGGTGGAGAAGCTCTTTCCTGCGCTAGACAAGCTTCAAAAAGCTTTGGAGGCAAAAGCGCAGAGCTTCTGGGACATTATCAAGGTAGGAAGAACTCATTTGATGGATGCAGTGCCGATTCGGCTTGGACAGGAGTTTTCCGGTTATGCTCAGCAGGTAGCAGATAGTCGGCGAGATATAGAGCGGGTGCTCCCGCAGGTAGCAGAACTGGCTTTAGGTGGTACTGCCGTGGGAACGGGGCTGAATGCCCCTAAAGATTTTGCCCAGAGAGTAGCTCAAAAGATTGCTGAACTGACAGGCTATCCCTTCCAGTCGGCACCTAATAAGTTTGCTGCCTTGGCTTCTCATGATGCTTTAGTGGCGCTCTCGGGAGCTTTGCGCCGAACGGCTGTGGCTCTTATGAAGATTGCAAATGATATTCGCCTTTTGGGCTCAGGGCCTCGAGCTGGACTTGCAGAGCTCAACTTGCCAGAGAACGAACCCGGCTCCTCCATCATGCCCGGTAAGGTCAATCCTACCCAAAGCGAAGCTATGACCATGGTATGCTGCCAAGTAATAGGAAACGATATGGCTATCACCTGCGGCGCTTTTCAAGGGCACTTAGAACTCAATGTCTTCAAGCCCCTCATCATTCACAATATCTTAGAGTCTATTCGGCTGCTGGCTGATGCATGTCATTCTTTTACAGATAATGCGGTGGTGGGGATAGAGCCTAATCTTCCGATGATTCGCAGGCACTTAGACAGGAGTCTCATGTTAGTTACGGCGTTGAATCCTGTGATTGGATATGAGAAAGCCGCTAAAATTGCCCAGAAGGCTCATAAAGAGGACAAGACGCTCAAAGAGGCAGCGATTGAGCTGGGCTATTTGACAGAAGAGGAGTTTGACCGTTATATTCGTCCTGAAAACATGGTATAGCGATGACCCAGCTTCCCCTGAGTCTGTGGGAAGCGGAGCCTATCTTGCAGCATCTTTCGGCAGTTGCGGATACGCTGGGCTACCCTGCTTATATAGTAGGGGGATGGGTGCGAGATTTTTTCCTGAGCGGGGAAATAGGCTCCGCGCTGGATGTAGTTACGGTCGGTAATCCTACGCTTTTTGCAGAGACGCTGGCGCAGCGTTTAGGCACGACGATTGCCGCAGAGTTTCGGCGCTTCTATGTGGCGGTGGTTCGGTGGCAGCATTATGAGATTGAGATTGTAGCCTCTCGTCGTGAGAGCTACACCCCAGAGTCGCGCAATCCCGCTGTAGAACCCGCTCCCTTAGAAGAGGATTTCCTTCGCCGAGATTTCACTATAAATGCCCTCTATGTGGGCTTGCATGCAGCAGAAAGGGGCACAATCTTAGACCCCTTTGGTGGCATTCGCGATTTAGCGCGAAAGCTTATTCGCACGCCTACGGATCCCGCACGCACCTTTAGCGATGATCCTTTGCGCATGTTGCGGGCTATACGGTTTGCGGTGCGTTTAGGGTTTGAAATTGAGCCTACGACCTATGCGGGCATTCGGCAGGAGGCCCCTCGGCTACAAATCGTCTCACCTGAACGCATCACGGAGGAGTTTCACAAAATCCTTCTAAGTCCGGACCCGACGCGAGGCTTGCGCTTGCTTTTTGATACAGGGCTTTTGGAGCAGTTCCTTCCAGAAGTAGCTGCCTTAGCAGGTACAGAAATGCAGCAGGGCTACGCTCATAAAGACAACTTTGCCCATACCCTGAAGGTGATTGAGCAGCTTCTTTCGGAGCGTCCGCAGGCTTCTTTGTGGCTGCGGTGGGCAGCGCTCCTTCATGACGTAGGGAAACCGCGCACTAAGAGGTTTGATGAGAAGCTGGGCTGGACATTTCATCTGCATGAGGAAGTAGGGGCGCGATTAGTAAAAGACATCTTCAAGCGCCTGCACCTTCCTTTAGATGAACGCTTGCGATATGTTCAGAAGCTGGTGCGTCTCCATGGGCGTCCGATAGCCCTCGCTCAAGAGGGGGTTACAGATAGTGCTATTCGCCGCCTGGCTGCTGAAGCCGGCGAAGACTTAGAAGACCTTATTCTCCTCTGCCGCAGCGATGTAACTACTCGCAATCCACGCCGTCGTCAGCGTTTCTTAGAAAATTTTGACCGTGTAATGCAGCGAGTTCGGGAAGTCCAGCAGAAAGACCAACTGGCTCGTTTCCAACCCCCTATCCGAGGTGAAGACATTATGCGCACTTACAACTTGCAGCCCGGAGCTCTGGTAGGCGCCATAAAGGAGGAAATCCGTCAAGCCATTTTGGATGGGATTATCCCTAACGAATATAACGCTGCTTTTGCTTATATGCAGAAGGTCGCGCCGTACATATTAGCGGGTAAGCCAGTTCCAGAGGAGCTTCGCCAGAATGCCCAAAACAAAGAGGGAGAGCGAAATGAAATTCGTACGACGCATGAATAGAAGATTGAAGCGGCTGCTTCCTGAAAGATGGCTCACACTTGAACTGCGGGGGTCAAAGGCTTTCCATAGTCTTCGCATGAGAAGTATAACTTTTTGAGTTTCTGAAGAGTTTCGCATACTAAGGAGAGGCATTTGCATTTGAGGTACCTTGAGGGGCGGAGGAAGAAGGCGCCTTGTTAGCTCCTTTGGCTTCTCCTTTATGGCTTTCGGTATTCTTTGAGCCAGAAGAGGGAGGGGTTCCCGTAGCTGAAGAGGAAGGATGGGGGGGCTTAGGAGCGACAGAAATGGATTCAGCTTCTTTAGGCGGGGGCAGCTGAGATTTTAGCATATTGGGAACCTTGGGGTTGGAAGGAGAGGAAGCTGAGGTAGAGTCTTTGGCTGAAGAGGAAAATGGCTGAAATGGAATCATCTGTCCCATGAAAAAGCCAGACAAAAGAGCTACTACTGTCATAGCCAGAGCTCCCCATACGGATATGCCAGCCTTAGGAGCAGAAGCACCGCTTTTTTTCACCTCTACTAGGATAGCGGTAGCATTATCATAACCCCCTGCATGGAGCGCCGCATGTATGATAGATTTGACCCGCTCGGGAAGGGGAGATTTTTGATTGAGGATAGCGGCTATCTGGTCATCTGGCACTAACCCACTCACTCCATCCGAACATAGGAGAAAGAGGTCCTTCGCCCGCAAAGGTAAAGGATGGGCAGGCACATCCACCACAGTGATACTATTGCTACCACCTAAGGTGAAAAGCAGTTGGTTACTCTGGGGATGTCCGAAAGCTCCCTCAGGTGTGATGAAGCCAGAATCTACTAAAAGCGAGACGTAGCTGTGATCATGTGTGAGCCTGAGGAGTCGTCCTTCTCTCAAAAGGTATAAGCGAGAATCCCCTGTATGTGCCCACCATGCTTCTCCCTGCGGCGTAAGAAGGAGAAGCACAATCGTGGTACCCATCCCACTGGCGCCATAGACCATCTGAGCGTGATTTTGAATGGCATAATGTGCATGAAAAATAGCTCGTCTCAGCCAGTAAGGTATGGGCTGGGTGGGATGGACGGTGGAGAGAAATTCTTTGACTTTTTGGATGGCGATGGTGGCAGCGACATCACCAGCCGCTTGACCGCCCATCCCATCACACACGATGAAGGCATGCCCTAATGGGCACTCAAAGGCATCATAACGGTCCTCATTGTGATCCCGGTGATGCCCTACATGGGTTTCTGCTGCCCAAGAATATGGACTGCGCATCAGCCGGCGATTTGGACGATGATAGCACCGAGGCGTATCTTGTCCCCGATTCGGACAGGATGTTGAGTTACGCGCTGTTCATTTACAAAGGTACCATTTGTGCTGCCCAAATCCTGCACGTACCACTGATTCCCTTGGAGAAAGAGACGGGCGTGGCGAGAAGAGACTGTATTGTCTGCAATCACGACTGTGTTATCTGGTGCTCGTCCTAAGGTTATGGGGGCGGTGGAAGCCGAAAGATTGATTTCCTGCTGCGTATGAGGGTACGAGACAATCAGACGGCGGATGACAGGGGCGGGCGGTGCGACTGGCGCTGGTGGAACCGAAGGAGCCGCTGAGGCAGGTGCAGCAGGATAAGGAGCTGCGGATGGTGGCGGGGGAGGGGTAGGTTTAGAGCTGGGACGCAGCACTAATACCAAAATCAGCACCACAATTACTATTACAGCAGCGCCCCCAGCGATCCATACCCACAGGGGTATTGCTTCCTCTTTCCTTGTGTCGGTAGGTGCTGGCTGGGCAGAGGCAGGAATCTCTGGAATAGCAGCTTTCTGAGAACTTTCCTCTACTTTGCGCCAGACTTGGGTTATGTAGGAGCGCAGCTTTTCGCCCGCCTGAGGGTCTTTGGGGTCTATAATCCTGAGCTTGTCTTTTTCTCCTTCCAATGCCCCTGAGAGTCTCTTGAGGAAGCTCTGAATAGTCTCATCGTTTGCCAGCCAGCCGATAGCCGCAAAATACAGCTCTACATTGTTTTTACTTGCGAGCTGTCGGATTTTCTCCTCGGAGATGCCGCGGCCGGTCTCTTTCCCAGAAAGAAGGATGAGAATATGGGAGCTGTACCCCTTATTGATGGCTTCTTCTATGGCATGGAATAGATTGACCTGATAAATAGAGTCGCAGCGGGGCTGGATGCGACTAAATACCTTGAGGCATTCATCGTCCCCCAAGGGTTGAACTGGTGTAGTGAGCCATGTGAGGGTTTGGGCTCCTTGGATTCTTGAGAATACAGCGACAGCTACTTTACCAGAGGGTCGGTCGCATAGAGCCTTGATCAGGGCTTGTTGAGCCAGCTCAATCGGCTTTCCACAGGTGAGGTGGCTCGTTTCCACCAAAATTGTAAGGTCGGCTTGCTGAGCCCACAAAAAGGTAGCGAGAAGCAGAAATTGCCCAACTTTTTTCATATGGAGGTGCGTTTTAGATGGTCCTGAATCGGAACTCCGTATTGCCTACTTTAATCACATCGCCATCCCGCAGCTTGCCTTCGTTTTGCATTTCGCCATTGACGAAAGTCCCGTTAGTGCTGAGCTCATCGCGGAAAAGAAATTCTCCTGCCCGGTACAGGATAGTGAGATGATGGCCCGACGCTGCGGGGTCATTGATGACGATATCGCACCTGTGGTCTGTGCCGATGGTATTCCTTCCCTCGTAGAGGCGGAAGTCAACTCCATTTGGGTGAAGGGTGAAGCTAACCAGCCAGCCGACAATTTTGCGGTTTTGGGGAGCTTGACGAAGTAGGGGGGAAACTCCTGGTCCTTGATAAATCTGAGTCCGAGTAGGGTCAAACGTGGCTTCTTTTCCTGGAGCGGCTCCCCCTCCGATGACCTGGGTACGCTTTGGGTCAAAGGACTGCCCGCCAGGAGGAGGGACAAAAGGCTGGGGACGCCCAAAATCGGCTCCGGGGGGGAGCGGTTGGGTCCTTTGAGGGTCAAAGGTAGGGTTATAAGGCTGGGTTCGCTGCGGGTCAAAGCCAGGCGTATTAGGAGTGTAAGGCTGAGTCCGCTGAGGGTCAAAACCAGGACCGAGTGGCTGAGTGCGCTGAGGATCAAAGTCGCTGCTCATGAAACAAAGGTAAGTATTTTGCGCAGGATGTGGAGTGCTCTCCTCAGAATAAGCATACGCTCAACCGCTTTTTCCCTTAGTGTGCTGACTCTTTTTCTTCTGATAGGGCTATATGGGATTTTGCAGATTCAGGTAGATGCTGTGCCGGACATTACTAACAATCAGGTTCAGGTCTATGCATATGCGCCGGGCTATTCTGCCGTAGAGGTGGAGGCGCTGATCACTCGTCCTATAGAGGCGGCTTTGGCTACCATACCGCGGCGCGTTGAGTGGAGGTCAATTTCCCGCATGGGGCTTTCCCTAATCACGATGGTATTTGAGGAAGATGTGGACATTTATCAAGCCAGAGCTCAAATCACGGAGAGGCTATTAGCGGTGCGGGAGCTTTTGCCTGTGGGGGTTCAGCCTGAAATCGGTCCTGTAAGTACTGGACTTAGTGAGGCATTTCAATATGTGCTCAAACCGCGTATGCCGGTATCTCTGACGGAGCTTCGTACGATACAAGATTGGGTGGTGCGCCGAGCCCTTCTGGAGACGCCCGGCGTGGCTGATGTCAGCAGTTTCGGAGGTTATGTGAGGCGATGGGAGATTTGCCTCTATCCCGAAGCCCTTCAGCGATATAACCTTTCCTTAGGTGAAATAGAAAGCGCTCTATTAGCGACTAATCATCTCTTTGGCATAGGGCATATAGAACGCGGAAGCCATGTCATTGCTCTGCGGGCAGAAGGGCAATGGCGCTCTGCCGATGATATTCGGCAGGTCGTAGTGGCTCTTCAAGGGGAGAGACCTATTCGTCTGCAAGATGTAGGGGAGGTACGAGAGGGACATTTACCGCGGTATGGGGCTCTGCTCAGCGATACAGTAGGTGAAGCAGTAGGAGGCATCGTGCTTGTTCGTAAAGGAGAAAATACCGCCAAAGTCATCCAGCACCTCAAGGAAAACATCAAGTCTCTGGAGAAGCGGCTGCCTTACGGTATTCGGATAGAGCCATTTTTGGATAGAGAGGCGCTTATTCAGCGGCTTCTGAATACAGTCTTTTCCAACCTTCTCAAGGCGGCGGTGATTGTGATAGCGCTACTTACGATTCTTTTGGGTAGCTGGCGAGCGGGACTTTTGGTAGGAGCAGTAATTCCCTTATCCATGCTTTTTGCTCTGGGGCTCATGAGTGTGACGGGAATCTCAGCGAATCTGATGAGCTTGGGGGCTATTGATTTCGGGCTTATCGTAGATGGGGCAGTCATTTTAGTGGAAGCGGTGATTGTGCGGCTACCGATGTATGAGAGCCGTTTGCAGGCGGCAGAAGAGGGGGCCATTCATATTCGTCAAGCCAGCCTTTTCGGAGAGTTAGTGGTGATATCTGTGTATTTGCCTCTGCTTCTGCTGAGCGGAGTGGAGGGAAAGATGTTTCGGCCGATGGTATGGACGATGCTATTTGCTCTGGGGGGGGCACTGATTCTGTCTCTAACAGTGGTTCCGTGGGCTTCCGCAAGGTTCCTTCGCCGTCATAGTTTGAGATGGAGTGAGAGGCTATCAGAGCATTTGCGAGAAAGGGTATTGAAGGTTTTTAGGTGGAGTGCTCGGCGACCTTGGGTGGCTCTGAGCTTATGGGCAGGCGTTTTAGGTAGTGGGGTTGGAGCTTTTCTTTTCTCTGAGACGATTTTCTTGCCTGAGCTGGATGAGGGTGCTTTTGCCATGGAGACGCGGCTTCCACTGGGAAGCTCCCTTCACCAGACCATAGCCTATTGCGATTCTATTCACCGTCTCCTTCTGACCAAGCTACCTGGCATTTTTTCCAGTGCTATCGCCAAGATAGGCACCTCCGAAATACCTATGGACCCCATGTTCGTAGAGAGTGCGGATATCATTTTGAATCTTTCTCCTACGCTTACGTTCTCCCGAAGTGATTTAGCAGACACGATAAAAAAGCTCATCAATGCCCACTATCCGGGGATTTTCATTGGGGTTCAGCAGCCTATCCAGATGCGTTTTAATGAGCTTTTAGCTGGGGCCCGAACAGATATTGTCCTGCGGTTGATAGGACCTAATCTGGATAGTTTGCGCTATTGGGGTGAGGTGATTGCCCAACATTGCGAGAAAGTTGAGGGGGTGGCAGACTTATCGCGACCGCTTTTTTACGGCTCTCAGCAGCTGGTTATTCGGTGGAAGCCAGAGGCTTTAGCGTTTTATGGGGTTGATTTGAATGAAGCGCTTCGGTGGGTGCAGGCATATCGGGCGGGGATCACGCTGCGTCCAGTGCTGACAGAGGAGGGATGGCGTTTCAATACAGCTTTGAAACTCCTGCCTGAGAAAACTCCCTTGGATATCCGACACCTTCCTTTACCCTCTCTTCGTGGAAACTGGGTTCCATTAGAAAATGTTGCGGAGGTGCAGCTTATTCCCTCTTACAATGAAATTCCGCATGCGGAGGGGGAGCGCACTTATCAGATTGGAATTAATGTGCGGGGGCGAGGGGCTATCTCGGTCGTGGAGGAGCTGGAGAAGTATGTAGAGCAGCTGCCTCTTCCTGCGGGGTACAGGGTACGATTTGGAGGGGCATGGGAAAACTATCGCTCCGCTCGGCGTCGTCTCCTCTGGGTAGTTCCTGCTACGGTGGGATTGATTGCGCTTTTGATGTATCTCACTTTGCGTAGGATAAAGGGGATTCTCCTTATCCTGCTAATATCCACGGTGGCGCCTGCGGGCGGTATGCTTGCACTGAGTTTGCGCGGCTTGCCTTTTAGTTTATCAGCAGCGATTGGATTGATTGGAGCTTTTGGCTTAGCGACCCTGAATGGGACTGTTTTGCTCAACCGTTTCTATCATCTTTCATATCTCGGTTCGCTTCGGAGGGTATATTATGCCCTGGCTGAGCGCAGTCGTCCGATTTTGGCTACGACCTTAGTGGCAGTGGCCGGGCTTCTGCCGATGGCTTTTTCGGAACAAGCGGGGGCCGAGGTGCAGCGTCCTTTCGCCACTACGATTATAGGGGGACTGCTCACAGGAGCAGCATTCAATCTCTGGGTGCTGCCGATTCTTCTTTTGAGGGGAAGGGACAAAAAGACAAGGTAACCCTGAAAAACTCTTCCACCCTTTGCGTTCCAAGGGCATTTTGCAAATTATGTGAGGTATCCGAACTTTTGATATTTACGCTAATCCATGAACTGGCGGGGGGAGTGGGGGATATTCAGGCGCATCTTGATTTTAGGGGGAATTCCTGCGTTTCTCAGGGCTCAATGGGTGGATACGATTTTCCCTGCCGAAGTTTCGCAGTGGGTGCTTCCGCGCGGTTGGCTTCGTCCCGGAAGTGTGCAAATGGAGCCCCCTGTCAGATGGCGATATGATACCGCTGCTCATAAACTTATCTGGGATTCCTCGGGCACAGCTGTAAGGGTGAAAGCGGAAATTCTTCCTTTGCCGGAGGCTCCTGCTCGTTTTTCTCCTCTGCCGTGGAAAGCTTTAGAGCGATGGGATAGTTTAGCGCGTATTTCTTATGCGCCTGCGAATGTCCCCCATAGTCAGGGGGATACATTTACGCCGCAAGTAACTCGCAGTGGGAGCTTGATTCGCTCCCTCACCATAGGAACTGGCCAAAATGCCACCCTCAATAGTGCTTTTCGGCTAAATTTAGAAGGCAAAATTGCACCTGACCTTTATCTCATTGCTGCGCTGACGGATGAGAATCTACCCTTTCAGACAGCGGCGACGCAAAGTATAGCCGACTTTGACCGTGTAAATATTGGGCTGCGCTGGCGGTACGGACAGCTGCTTCTGGGTGATTTGGAGCTGCGGGAGAGCCGTTCAGCTTTTGCTAACTTCTATCGGAATGTGCTGGGTATAGAGGCGCGAGCTACTTGGAGGAAAAACGAGATGCGCCTTGCCCTGGCAGAGGCGAAGGGACAGTTTCACACTAACTCTTTCATGGGGCAAGAAGGGCGGCAAGGGCCCTACCCCCTCACAGGCAAAAATGGAGAAAGGTTCATTACCATCTTAGCTGGGTCTGAAAAGGTGTATGTCAATGGGGTGCTCATGCAGCGAGGACAAGACCGGGACTATGTGATAGAATATACCGTTGGTGAGATTACTTTCACGCCGCGGGTGCCTATTACGGCAGCCACCCGAATCGTAGTAGATTTTGAGTATGCGGATAGGAGTTATAGCCGAAGCTTCATTTGGCTTACCGAGAGCTGGCAGGGAGAGCGGTTCAAGATAAACACTTCCTATTTCAGGCAGGCGGATAACTTTCGGCGCCCTTTGGACTTTGCCCTCTCAGCTGAAGAAGAAGCAGCTTTAGCAAACCTTCCCCGAGGAACTCGGCAAGGACTCCTTTCAGGAATAGATACGCTTCCCTACGAGCCAGGGGCTATCCGATATGCAGTGCGGGATACCCTGATTCAAGGGGTGCCCTATCAGTATTTCGTCCAGAGCCAAAATCCTCGGGAAGCACTTTATCAGCTAAGCTTTACTTATGTGGGCTCTGGGCGAGGGGAGTATATTCGGGATGCCAGTTCTATCAATGGAAACATCTTTCGCTGGGTCGGCCCGGGAAGGGGCGAGTATATTATCGGACGGGCTGTGCCCTTGCCAGTGAGTATAGAGGTTTTTTCTTTTCGGCATGAGTGGCAGGTGCTGAGGCGCCTTCGCTGGGAAGGCGAGACGAACCTCAGCCGTTTTGATGAAAATCGTTTCGCTCGTCATAGAAGCTCTGATATAGCCCTTAGACAAACCCTGCGGGGAGAGCTTTTTCCCGACACCTCCGCATGGCAGCTCAAACCTGAACTCACCCTCCAGTACGTAGGAGCAAACTATCAGAACGCTGATCGGGTGTATGAGCGCGAATACGGACGGCTATGGAACTACAATGACTTGGAGTCTCGGCAGACGGAGCGCCTGATAGAGAGCCGCCTTACTCTGAGTTACAAGAACCGCTATCGGCTCACACCTCATATAGGATGGCGCAGGTGGGGCGATTCCCTTCGCACCTTTCGTAGTGCCCTTCTGTGGGAAGGGACAGATACTACGCGCGGGCTTGGAGGGTCGTATTTGATAGAATATATCCCCACCTACACCCTCCGAGGGGTAGACAGATGGCTACGCCACACAGGACGAGTATTTTTCTCTTACAAAAAGTGGCAAATCGGAAGCGTAATCTGGACAGAGGATCGCCGAAGTGCCCTACAGGATACGACGAACTTCCACTTCTATGAGTACACCCCTTATGTGCGATACGAGGGGAAAAAGTGGTTTTGGCGGATTGCCTATCAGTGGCGGCGGGAGTGGCAGCGCCCTGTTGGAGAACAGCTCGGTCATTTAGCCCTGCGATTTTATGCCTATATGCCGCAGGGAGAGATTCGCTATCAGTCAGAGAGGGTATCGTTTTCTTTAGTAGGGTCGTACCGCTTTTTTGAGCCGGGCAGCAGGGTTTTCGGGCTGGAGGCGGCTCGGACATTTCTGGGGCAAAACAGTCTCCGCCTCCGATTGCGCCCATGGGATATAGAAACTTTCTACCAAATTTCAGCTGAGCGCACCCCTCAGCGTCAGATACTTTTTGTTGCCGTAAATCCAGGGCAGGGAACTCATGAATGGCGCGACCTCAATGGAGATGGACTTCAGCAGATAGAAGAATTTATCCCCGCAGTCAATCCGCTTTTGGCTAACTATATTCGGGTGCAGCGGGCTACGGGGAGGTTTATTCCCAGTATTACGCTTAGTGCAGCTGTAGCGGTTCGGTGGCAGCCTGAGCGGCGCCTCAAATGGATAAGCTACCAACTCAATACTCGGCTGGAGCAGCGGCAAAATGCTCCAGATAGCCGGTGGAGCCGCTACCTACCCAGTTTGCCGCGGGCAGATACTACATTCCTCAGCTGGTCTCTCCTTCATCGGCAAGACCTTTTCCTTTTTAGGCAAGCTCGGCGAGGGGACCAAACCTTCTCTTTTCAATATCAGCTCTCTCAGCTCATACCTCTTTCTGGCCTCCAAACCCAAGTTCAAAGGACCTACGCCTCACGCTCCCGATATAATTTTTCGCGCAGCTTTGGTACAGAGGCTTTGCTTACCTACACTGAGAAAAGGAGCTTAGCTCCATTTCAGGCTGAGCTCAATTATGGGTATCAGGGGGTGGAAATTTATCCGCAGCTGATATATCAACCCTCAGGAAAGTGGCGCAGTAGCATAGGGCTGGCTTACAGGCAAAGGTGGGGAGCTGCTCCGTTGGGATTTAGTTTGCGAGGTCTGAGGGTGCCTATGGAGCAGCGGTGGGCCTGGCGCGCAGGGGCCCTTTTTAACTTGCGAGTAGAGCCGGCTATTTATCGCTCTACTGCCCAGCTGCCTCCACTACTTCTTTTTGACCTTCTGGAGGGCATGCAAGTAGGACGCAACCTCTTTTTAGGTTTGACGCTGAGCATTCCTATCAGCCGATATGTAGAATTGTCTGCTCTCTATGAGGGGCGGTTTAGTGAGCGGCTGCCAGTCCATTCAGCCCGAATGCAAGCCCGAGCGAACTTTTAGCCTTATGTTTGCTCTATGGAGGACCAAGCTAAAGCCCCACTACTCATCAAGACCGAGGTACGGGATCGGATCGGCTACCTTACTCTCAATCGTCCTGAGCGCCGCAATGCTCTTAGCTATGCTTTAGTCAGTCAAATCAAGCAGGCCCTTACAGAGTGGCAGGAAAAGGATGAAGTGCGGCTGGTAGTCTTGAGAGCGGAGGGGCCGGTATTTTGCTCTGGCGCTGATATTGAATACCTGCAGAAACTCCAGAACTACTCTTTCCAAGAAAATCTGGCGGATTCTATGCACCTCATGGAGCTCTATTTGCTTATGTATCGCTACAAGAAGCCCCTTATTGCTCAAGTGGAGGGTCCTGCCTTGGCAGGCGGCGCTGGGCTTGTAACCGTCTGTGATCTCGTCGTTGCTACGCCAGAGGCTACTATTGGGTATCCTGAGGCGCGAATAGGCTTCCTCCCAGCAATGGTTACCTACTTCCTTATACGCCGTGTAGGAGAGGGATGGGCGCGCCAGCTTCTAATTACAGCTGAACCCTTTTCCGCAGAAAAAGCTCATGCCGCCGGGCTTTTCAACTACATTGTGCCGAAAGAAGAAATCAAAACCTTCGTGCACGAGCTTGCCACTAAAATAGTGCGGCAGAACTCTCCTACTTCTTTGGAGTTTATTCGTAAGCTGATTGCGGACATGCAGGATATGCCTCTTCAGTTGGGGCTGGAATTTGCGGCCAAGATGAATGCTCATGCTCGGGCTACGGAAGATTTTCGGCGCGGGATAGCGGCTTTTCTACGCAAGGAGAAAATAGAATGGTAGGGCGCCGCATTTTGACTACTAAAGAGGTAGAGCACACCCTTCACCGCATGGCTCTGGAGATTATGGAACGGCATTATGGAGAGGCTTTACCTATCTTAGTGCCAGCCAGTGAGCGAGGTCAGCCTATCGCCGCTTATGTACAATCCCTTCTCCAGAAAGAAGGCATAGAAATTCAGCTGAGGGACTCCTATCCTCCCCATCCTGAACCCATTTTGCTCGTAGATGATGTGCTTTATACGGGGAAGACGCTTCTTTCCCGCTTACATGACCTTATGGCTCTTTACTTTCCCCCACGAGTAGAAATACTTGTGCTGGTGGATCGCGGGCATAAGCAATATCCTATCTGTGCGGATTATGTAGGGCTTCGCTTGGCTACCACCCTTCAAGAGTATGTGCGGGTGAAAGCCTTACCCGAAGGATGGGAGGTTTGGCTGGAATGAAGGGAGCTTAGGAATACCCCCAGAATCTTCTTAGCGCGGCAAGAGTAGCAGAAGGGTTATCCACATGCACCCAATGCCCTGCGTTAGGAATGGTTTCAATAGAAGCGTTTGGAAATAGCTTAGTCATCTCCTCTATGTCGGAGGCTTTTATGTAGGGAGAAAGCTCGCCACGCAAAAAAAGCACAGGCCCGAGGTACGACGGACCCTCCACAGCCGCAATAACATGAGGATATTCTTGGATCAGCACAGGCAGGTTTAATCGCCAAAAGAAGTTTCCTTTTTCATCTCTGGCCAGGTTTTTGAGCAGGAAAAGGCGCACTCCCGCATCAGGGATGAACTTAGCAAGCTGAGCTTCTATTTCCTCCCTGCGAGCTGCGCGCAAATCTACCTGCGAAAGTGCTTGAAGAATCACTTCATGACCGCCAGAATAGGCTCTCGGCGCAATATCTACCACTACCAGAGACTTCACTCGGTCAGGGAAGTGCATCGCTGCATACATGCCTACCTTTCCTCCCATAGAGTGCCCTAAAAGATGGGCAGAGGGGATATTTTCGGCATCTAAAAGTTCTATGAGGTCTTGAGCTAACTCAGGATAACGATGAGTGGGCGCATGGGGAGATCGCCCATGATTACGAGCATCTACGAGATAGGCAGAGCCTGAGAGAGAAAGGCTTTTGGCAATAGTGCGCCAGTTGTCTCCACTGCCTAAAAACCCGTGTAGGAATACATAAGCCGGTTCGCCTGACCCCAGCCTCTCAAAGTGAAGTAGCATCCATGCAAAGCTGAGAGAAATGAAGAACTTGGGTGAGGAAGCTAGAAAAGGGCGTAGGGGAGGTTGTGTTTGAGTGGGGTGCTAAAAAGGTTGTTGCGGTAGCGTTGTTTATAGGGTGTGAAGTTGGGTTTGTTTTTTGGGGCGCGCCAGCGCCGAAGGCGCGGGCGCGCCCCCCATCCTCCAAAACCGTCCCCGGACCATTGAAC
>JANXDD010000002.1:32183-47583 GCA_025059915.1 Bacteroidia bacterium
TGTTTTTTTTCGGGGTTTTTCGTTGGGTTTGTTTGGGGGGGGCGCCCCCCGCCCGGGGCGGCGCCCCCGCCCCACATCCTCCAAAACCTTCCCCGTACCTTTGACCTGTGAAACTCGGACTACTGGCGGGAGCAGAAGTCATCTCCTTCTCCCCTTTATTCTTTAGGCGTTTGCACAGCTTACCTTACGCTAAATACACCCCTTCCTCGCTGGAAACTTTGCGCTCAGAGATTCAGCAGAAAGGCTGGACTGGCTTCAATGTTACCACGCCCTACAAGGAAGCTATCTTTCCCCTCTTGGATGAGGTCTCGTCAGAGGCAGCGGCCATCAAGGCAGTAAATACCGTAGTAGTCTATCCAGATGGACGGTGGAAAGGCTATAATACAGACTTTTCCGCCGCTCGCTACCTTCTAAGTGAGTTCAGTGCAGTGTATGCTGCGTGGGAACACGTAGTGATATTAGGCACGGGTGGGGCTGGCCGAGCCGTAGCCTACGCTCATGCCGAGCTCTTTCCCCAAGTACCCATCACTTTCATCAGTCGTCAAAGGGAGAAAAAGATTCCCTTGCCCACGCCTTATCAGCTCCTTTCTTATGACCAGCTTGGGGAGCTAAACTTACCCCCGCGGGTTTTGCTCGTCCAAGCCACTCCAGTGGGAATGTTTCCGGCAGTATTAGAGACACCTCCTTTTCCCATAGAGCTTGTGCAGAGAGAGTGGTTGGTGTGGGATTTGATTTACAACCCCAATCCTACCGCGTTTCTCAAAAAAGCCCGAGCTCGCGGAGCTTCCGTAGAAGGGGGGCTCCAGCTTTTTCGCAAGCAAGCTGAATATGCCTTGGAGATATGGTCCGAAGCCTGGGTTCAGTACTACAAGCGGCGGTAGCTCTGGGTTGGCTCTGGGCTCAGATACAGCGGACAGAAGAGGGGTTTCTCCTTCCCACCCGTGACACTGTATATGTTCTGGTCATATTTGCCGAGGTAGATTACAGCGAATGCGGCGAAGACCCCTACGAAAAACAATATGGCAATCCATGGGGCAGAGACGCGCAAGGACGAACCCTCGTACCTGCGGATGCAGACTCTTTATTAGATCCTTTCCTGCGTGATAAGGCAGAGGCTCGGGGGGTGATTACTCGGCTGTATGGGGAGGCTTCCTTCTGGCAGCTTGTCATTTTAGGGGACTATCTGCCGGAAGTGGTACGAGTGCCCTGTAAGCGCCTTCCGAGTGGGGGCAGTTATAGCCTCCAGCAAGAGGTGCGGCTGGTTGCTCAGGCTTTGAGGGATAAACCTTTTCGTACTGCACGAGGGGTGCCTTGGGAGCGCTTCAATCGCTGGGCTCTCCTTCCACAGCACTCCGGAGGCCCTAAGAAAACTATAACCTCTCCAGAGCCTTATCCTCGGCTGGATGTGCTCTTTATTATTTGGCGAAACTTAGCCTATCGCTTAGGAATTCAAGCACCACCTTTCCCATGCAATTATGGGTTTGGCTTATGGGTGTGTGAGGAGACTACTCCCATAGGGCCTTTTACTGGAGGGGTGGAAGCAGCCTCTTCCTACACTACCTGTGGAACGGCTATGGGAGCAGCTATTGGGTTTCTCGTGGAATTTTTTCATGGTCTGTATGGGGGCAATCACTGGCATACAGCGGGAGGAGCGGGGCTTCATACTTTTCCTTTCCTTCCTGTGGCACGGGGGCTTAGTGTGCAAGGCGCACGCCCCGTGTACGCTATCGGATATGACCGCTGGCTGATGGGCTGGAAAGCTCCCAATAAAGCTCATCTTATCAGTGCGGTAGATGAAGAGGGTCGTGAAATACCTACTGACCTGCAGCAGCCTTCCCGTCCAGAAACGCTGCGTGTATGGCTGCGAGATTTTCTTACAACTGGAGATGCTATACGCATTCGCCTTCCATACACTGAAAAAGGAGGCAAGCAGGTCAAAAATCAATACCTCTGGCTTGAAAATAGGCGCTTTCTCAGTGCCTTTGAGACGTGGGAGGCCCCTTTTCGGAAAGAATGCGTTTCTGTGCCCCCTTCCCCTTTGCGAGGTTTTCCGGGAGTGTATGCCTATATCCAAGTAGGGAAGGACATGAAGGAGGGGAGAGACATTTATTCTTCGGACCCTGCCCATCCAAATGGCCTGGGCAGCTGGATATTTTGGCTGCCAGCAGAGGGGCGATATGACTTTACCTTCCGAGAGACGCCAAAAGGATGGGCTTTGGATAAGGCCCGCAGTCTCCCTAACCCTCTTACAGGCATGCATGACTTCTATATAGGCGTAGATGTGAATGGTGACGGGAAAGCGCACCCTCTGGAAGAAGGAAAGGGTATAGGCATGCTAGAATGGCGGGGCGACTCTGCTTGCGAAAGTTGGTATTCTGCAGGAGATGAATGGGATGGGTTTTCAGTAGGGCGACGAATTTCTATAGAGACCAATCCAGCTCCCTGTCCTGTTTATACCCTCCGCTCCGAGGAAGGGTATAATATGCCCAGCCGCGCCCGCCCTGCCCCTTATGATAACCGCATTATTTGGCTAAATGGGTTATGCATAGATTTTGTACGGGAGAGGGAGGATGGAGCGGTCTTGGTTGAGATTCGGTGGGATGAGGTTTCAGTTCGTAGAGCGGTGCGGTGGTGTGGAAATATTCATTTGAGTCCAAATCCTTTTGATAGTAGTGGGTTTGCACTGCGAGTGCAGGGGAAAATCCTTTTAGATCGCAGCCTGAGTCCTCTATATGGGGAGGCGGTAGGCTACGACAGTACTCAGAATCGATATGTCTTTAGCGATACTACGCAGCTGGTTGTAGAGCCAAAGGCGATACTCCGATTAGAGCCCAAAGGGCGCATTATTTTGAGGGGAGGAAGTCGCCTTGTCATTTCAGATGGAGCACGCGTGGTAGGCCCTGGGCGAATAGAAGTAGAGCCCGGCGGAAAAGTGATTTGCTTGGGCAGTGGCAAATGTGAAGTAGCGGTGCACCGGCGCAAGCGACCCTATCCGTTATTTTTGCGATGAGTATATTTGCTGCGTGCAGTATGAGATGGTCGTGGGGCTGGAGGTGCACGTCCAGCTTCGGACGAAAGCCAAAATCTTTGCCCCAGAGGCGGTTACTTTCGGCGAGCGACCCAATAGCTTCGTCTCGTGGGTTTCTCTCGGCTACCCAGGGACCTTGCCTGTTCTAAATCGGGCTTGTGTAGAGGCTGCTATTCGGTTAGCCTTGGCTTTAGAGTGTGAGGTAGCCTCGGAGTTTTTCTTTTCTCGCAAAAACTACTTCTATCCCGACCTTCCGAAGGGCTATCAAATCACTCAGGAGGCTGCTCCGCTTGCGCGGCATGGGCATATTCTCCTTCGGCTTCCAGACGGGAGTCGGCATAGGGTGGGTATAGAGCGGATTCAGCTGGAAGAAGACACAGGTAAAAGCCTGCATGATCAAGACCCTTTTGATACCCTTCTGGACTACAATAGAGCAGGTATAGGGCTGGTAGAAATAGTCAGCGAGCCAGACATACGCACTCCGCAGCAGGCGATGGCTTATTTAGCTCATATTCGGCGGCTGGTGCGCTTTTTGGGAATATCCGACGGAAACATGGAAGAGGGAAGCCTGCGCTGCGATGCTAATATCTCCGTCCGCCCCCTCAGCCAAAAGGAGTTTGGAACGCGAGTAGAAATCAAGAACCTCAACTCCATCTCGGCTTTGGGGAAAGCCTTAGAGTATGAGTATCGCCGGCAGGTGTCTCTTTTGGAGGCGGGGCAGCGTATTGAGAGAGAGACTCGGACGTGGGATGGGTCTCAGACTGTGCCCCTTCGGGAGAAAGAAACCGCTGATGACTACCGCTACTTTCCCGAGCCTGACCTTCCACCTATTCGCATCACTGCGGAATGGCTGGCAGAGCTTCAGGCTTCCCTTCCAGAGCTGCCAGACAAGCTATTTGACCGTCTGATTAGTGAATATGGTCTCAGTGTAGAGGATGCAGTCCTTCTCACCGAAGACAGACCTTATGCGGATTATTTTGCGGCTCTTACCGATGTAGGTGTCAAACCAAAAGTTGCCGCTTCGTGGATAAATGGGCCTATTCGCGCTTATCTCAATGAAGCGGCCGTATCCATGGAAGAGTTTCCCCTCCCACCCGCGCAGCTGGCTAAGCTCATCCAGCTTGTGGAGGATCGGCGGGTGAGTTTATCCGCTGCCCGAGAGAAAATTTTCCCCTATTTAGTTCAGCATCCTACTGAAAGTCCTGAGGAGGTGGCTCAGAAGATGGACCTCTTTCTCCTTCAGGATGATGGTCAGTTGGAGGCGTGGATAGCGGAGGTTCTGGCAGAAAATCCTGATAAAGTGGAGACTTACCGAAAGGGCAAAGTCGGACTTCTGGGGTTTTTTGTAGGTCAAGTTGTGCGGCGCTCGGGGGGTAAAGCGGATCCGAGGGAGGTTCAGCGCCGTCTCGCAGAAAAGTTAGCCTAACGCATGCAGGTCTATCTTCAGGCGCTATGTGACTTTTACAATCAAGCTTATACGCCCGCCCAAGTAGATGGGCTTTTGTGGCCTCGCTCCTTTGATGCCCTTCAAGAGAAGCTGGGGGAAGCTAATTTGGTGGCTCTTTCTCAGGCTTTTACAAGAGAAATCCTTCTTCTTCATCTGCGAAAGCGGCATCTCCCCCTTCTGCTGGTGCGGAGGGACTGGGAGTTATACTTTCTGGCTATTCCAGCAGGGCAGAAAAGCTGGGACCTTTGGCGAAATGAACGCTTTCTCGGCCGCTTCAAACCCGAGGAGCTTCTTCAGCGGGGGATCGGCGAAGATGCCTACGCTTACATTGTTGTTCCTCGGGGATTTTATCCCTCACCTTTTACGGGCGAGGCGGTAAAGCCCTGGCAGCGTCTTGCTCGGCTTTTCTCTTCTGAGGGACAGCTTATCGGCTATATCTATTTGTATGCTCTCGTCTCTGGCGGAGCCTCTCTACTTACTCCTATCATAGTGCAGGCTATTTTCACCTACATTCAGACGCTCCAGTGGGTTACTGGGCTTACCACGCTCATTCTCTTGGCGGCTTTCGTTCTGATTGTAGCAGCTTTAGTGCGCATAGGGCAGTATATCCTCATAGAGCATTTACAAAGGCGGGTTTTTCTTCATTCTACCTTGGAAATAGTTCATTACGTCCCGCGCTGGGTGTACCCTGCGGTCATCCGTGAGAACTTACCAGGGCTTATCAATCGGTACTTTGAAATTTTCACGCTGGAGAAAAATCTCTCTAAGCTGCTTCTCAATGTGCCGGCAGACCTTTTGACGATTGTATTAGGGATAATTCTGCTTTCCTTCTATGCGCCATTTTTTGCATTTTCTGTGTTACTTCTGACGGGTATCACGGCTGCAGCGCTTTATTACTCCTTCCATAGCACCTACAAAAAGAAGAAAGCGGTCTCTGATGAAAAGTACCGCATGGCCACGTGGCTGGAGGAGATCGCCCGAGCTCTACTAACTTTCAAAGTAGCCGGCTTTCCGCCCCTTCTCTACCGTCGCACCCAAGAGTTGGAAGAGAGATATTTGCGTGCCAGAAAGCATTACTTCAGCGCTCTCCTCACCCAGAAGGGCATTTTGTACTTCTACCAGATCAGCATAGCTCTCACGATGCTTACCCTGGGGGCTCTTTTAGTTATAGAGCAGCAGATTAGCTTGGGAGAATTTGTCGCCTCTGAGCTTGTTCTCTTCCTAATCCTGAATGCGGTGCAAAGCTTAGTCGGACACTTAGAATCGCTCTATGATGCTTTTGTAGGTATTGAGAAGCTGAATCAGATATTTAGCCCACCGACGGAAAGGTTATCTGGAATAGTGCTGCCTGAAAAGGACGCTTACAGCATCAGCATTAGAAACCTGTCTTTACGCCTACCGCATAGCTCTACCTCCCGTCCTATCCTGCAGAATATCTCTATGGACATACGGGCTGGCGAAAAAGTATGCCTTGCAGGTTCTATTGGTAGTGGGAAAACTTCGCTTCTTTCGGTGATTTACGGGCTGTATTCTGACTATGAGGGGGAGGTGTTTATTGAGGGTGTTAACCTTCGGCAGATAGACCTTATCACTTTGCGTTCTCGCATAGGAGATGCGATTGATGTAGGGGAAATAATAGAGGGTACGGTGTGGGAGAATCTAACCTTAGGCTCCAGTCACGTAAGCTGGGATCGGGTGATGGAAGTTTGTGAGAAGCTTCAGCTCAAATCCGCCATTGATAGGTTGCCGGAGGGCTTCTTTACTGTGCTTCCCCCACAAGCCCGAGGGGTACTGAGTGGATTAGATTCTCGGCGGCTTTTAGTGGCACGAGCATTATTGGTGCGTCCAGCTATTTTATTTGTAGATGACATTTTTGCGGGGGTAGCTTGGAATATCAAGGAAGCTATCTATCGCATTATTTTAGCTTCGGATGCTCCTTATACGGCGTTGATTATCTCTCAGGACCCCCGAGTGATGCGGATGTGCGACCGTATATTCTTCTTTGAGGAAGGGCAGATAAAGTACAGCGGGAGCTATGCAGAGATAGAGAAGCATATCCAGCAGTACCAACCTTTTCTGGTGTGATGAAGTGGCGGGTTTTGCAAAATTTTGTCTCGGAACGGATAGATGAAATTGGCTATGCGGTAGGGCAGACGGTGGAGCCGCCGCTCTGGGTACGCAAGGGGCTAAGCTGGCTGGGAATAATGGGGCTGATTTTTTTAGCCTTTTTATTTCTGCCATGGACTCAAAATGTCTCTGGCGTCGGACGAGTAACCTCTTTACATCCTGAGGTACGGCCCCAGACGCTTCATGCAATGATTCCTGGGCGGATCGTGCGGTGGTATGTTCAAGAAGGGCAGCGGGTGCGAGCTGGCGATACCTTACTCCTTATTGGGGAAATCAAGGACTACTACTTAGACCCTGCGCTACCTGTGCGACTGAGAGAGCAGCTGCGGGCTAAAGAAGCCACTGCTCAAGCCCAGCGGGAGAAAATCCAAGCGCTGAACCGCCAAATACAGGCGCTCATGCAAGCACGAGAAGCCAACTTAGCTCGTGCTGAAAACGCTCTCCTTCAAGCTCAGTTGCGCTATACTGCAGATAGCGCAGCGTACCAAGCAGCGGTGATTGAATTTAACCTTGCTGAAAATCAGTATGCCCGTCAAGAAACCCTTTATCTTCAGGGGTTGCGTTCGCTCACAGACCTTCAGGTGCGCCAGCAGCGCTATCAAGAAGCCCAAGCCAAGCTCATCGCTGCCAGAAATCGTCTGAGAGCCAGCGAGGTAGATGTAAATAATGCCTCCCTCCAGCTTCAGGCTATCCGAGCAGATTTTTCAGAAAAAATAGCCAAGGCAGAATCAGAGCTGCGCAGCACCGAAGCGTATCTCTACGATGTTGAAGCTTCCATAGCCAAACTGCGCAATGAAATTGCCAATGTAGATGTAAGGCGAGGATTCTATGCTGTCCTTGCTCCCCAAGATGGATATGTGGTCCGAGCGATGAAGACCGGTGTAGGTGAGGTTATCAAAGAGGGGGAACCGCTGGCGGTATTTATGCCAGGGGCTTATAAGCTGGCGGTAGAACTCTTTGTGAAGCCGCTGGATGTGGCTCTTCTGAAGGTAGGAGCTAAGGTTCGCCTTCAGTTTGATGGGTGGCCTGCGTTTGTTTTTTCTGGGTGGCCGGGGGTAAGCTTCGGGACTTTCGGCGGGCGCATCTACACTATAGACTATGTAGATACAGGAAATGGGCTCTTCCGCGTGCTGGTGGAGCCAGATCCAGAAGATAAACCCTGGCCTTCGCTTTTACGCTTAGGGGGAGGAGTACGCGGCTGGTTCCTCCTCAATGACGTGCCGATTTGGTACGAAATATGGCGCCAAATCAACGGCTTCCCACCTGACCTTGTTCCGCAGTTTTATAAAAAGCCAGAGGGTTCTATGCAAAAGTAGCCGCTATGCACTAAGCATTTACGAATTAGGATGACTCTTTCTCGCTCCTCTTCTAAGCTCATTCAGTAAGGGGGCTTCAGCGCATCAGAATAAAGGCCGCCCAGTAGTACGGCTTCTCATACTTCTTTCTGATGTATCTAATGGTGTGGGAGAAGGCTTTGTCAATTTCTTCACCTTTACTTTGGCTTTTATTTTTGGTAGGCTTCCATCTCTTGTAAAAAGTGATCATGAGGTCCTTCGTAGCCTGGTCGTCTATTTGCCAGAGGGCAGTAATAACACGAGCTGCGCCTGCTTCTAAGAAAGCGCTCTGCAAGCCGTAGAAGCCTTCTGGCTTGACTTCGCCTAAGGCTGTCTCACAGGCAGAAAGGACAACTAAGTCAGTGCCTAAAAGGTTAAGGGTGCTGGCTTCTTGAGCGGTGAGACGACCATCTTCCACACCTAAAGGAGGAAACAAACTATCCCACAAAGAAGCCTGTGCCAGAAGGATACCGCTTTCTACCACGCCATTTCTTTCTCCCTCTAAGAAATACCCATGCGTTGCAATGTGTAAGACCACAGGACTTCGGAGGCCTTTAATTTTCGCTTCGGTGGCTTCAGCTCCTATAAGGGGATGGGTACCCAGAAGAGCAGCTATGAGTTTTGCTTCTTCCTCAGCCCCAGGGAGAGGAGGAATCTCTCTACTGAATAAGCGATAGGTGCGCTGCCTACCTTCTGGCAAGGTGGTGTAATTCCCTCGGAAGTCTGGATTACCGATGACGACCGGCTCAGACTTCGGGGAAAAGAATGGCTTTCGTAAAAGGCGACGAGAAGTAGCGATGTATCGGATGTCGTACTTATCTATGAGAAACTTGTGCCCGTCGTAAAGTGAAGCGATATTGATGAGGTAGTAGATACCATCAGGAGCAAAATAAAGCACCCTCACTTGCCGGGGAATTAGCGAGTCTATAAAGCTCCACAAGAGGAAGTAAGGTTGAGAAGACAGCTGGCCTACGGGGGAATGAGCCACGCCATAAGCATTACGCGCGCGCTGTTCCCAAGTAGAGTCGGTAAAGTGAGCATAGATATGCAAGGTGGGCTTTTGCTGGCGATAAAAGATGAGATAAAAGAGATAGAGGGCGCCCTTATTGGACTCTAAAGGGACCCGGACTACTTCTACGATAGCTTCATGGGGTCTTATGGGGGGGTAGAGCGGTTCATTAGCGATATCTGGAAGGAAAGTCTCAATCTCCGGAAGGCGCTCAATGATGCGGCGTTCAGTCTGATTGGCGAGTATCCATATAGAATCTGCCGCTGTATAGTTCTCTTCAGCTGCGCGAGCTGCATACTGCTGAATCAAACTGCGCCACTCTTTGTAGAGGGCTTGAAGGAGAGAATCCGACGGATGGCTCTCTATGAGGTACTTCATAGCCTCTGTGGAGGAGAGAAGAATACCTTTGAAACTTCGGGCAGCTCGGTAGCCCAGTTCCATCAGATGGGGAGCCTTCTCGCCTCTCTCTGCTACATATGCTTGGAAGCGCTGCAGCTTATCAGCGATAACATTCTCAACGAGCTTTTGCCGTTGAGAGTAGGAGAGGGCAAGGAAATCTTTCCGAAGGCGTTGGAAGGTGTAATAAAGGACTTCTGTCAAGAGCGAGTCTGCTTCGGCGTAGCGATTTTGAGCTCTATATACAAAAGCCAGATTGGTCAGCGACGCGATATGCTCTGGATGCCCTATCCCTAAACTGCGCTTTTGAATGCTGGAAACTTCCAAATACAAGCTCTCAGCTTCGGCATAGCGTCCCTGTTCATAATACACCAGTGCAAGGTTATATAGCGTAGCAGCGTATCTTGGGTTGGTGACTCCTAAAGTGCGAGCCCTGATGTTTTTCGCTTTTAGCAGCAGCTCTTCTGCCTCTGCATATCGCTTCTGCGCCTGGTAAATAATGGCTAAGTTATTCAGAGCCGTGGCATAGCTTGAGTGCTCGGGTCCTATCGTGCGCTCCCGGATATCTTTTACTTCTTTCAAAAGTTTTTCTGCCTCTGAGTAGCGATTTTGCTTCTGATAAACAACCGCAAGATTGTTGAGAGTAGTGATGTATGCGGGGTGGTCGGTACCCAAGGCTTGTCTATGGATATTCATAGCTTCCAGCAGGAGCTTTTCTGCCTCGGCGAAACGCCCCTGCTTGTAATACACGAGTGCCAGATTGCTCAGGGTAGCCGCATAGTCTGACTTGCGAGCATCTGCAAGGCGAGCTCGAATGTCCTTTGCCTCCAAATGGAGCTTTTCTGCTGCCTCATATCGCCCGGAAATCTCGTAGATAAGAGCTAAGTTGTTTAGCGCGCTTGCATACTCTGGGTGAGTAGGACCGAAAATCCGCAACCGAATAGCTATAACTTCCAGTGCAAGCTGTTCTGCTTCCGAATATCGTCCTTGTACAGAATAGATGACTGAAAGGTTGTTTAACGAGGCGGCATAGTCAGGGTGCTCAGGTCCCAAAACTCGTTTCCGAATCTCTTTGGCCTTAATATAGAGCTTTTCAGCCTCTGCGTATCGTCCCTGCGCTCCATAAGTATTGGCTAAGTGATTCAATGTCGTAGCATAATCAGGATGGTCAGAACCAAGCGTTTTCTCATACAGGCTAAGGGCTTCTGCATAGAGCTTTTCTGCTTCCCTGTAGTTACCCTGGTGGTATTTCAGGTTTGCCCAGTGGTGCAAAACTTTTCCACAGACGGGTGAGGAGAGATTCTCCTGTCTGCATGGCAGTTTAGCTAAAGTAAGAAGAGACTCTGCTCCACTGAAGCGTCCCTGCCGAATAAAGGCCTCGGCTTTCCATGACAACGCCTCCAGGTACGATAGCGTATCCCTTAGCCTAAGCGCAAGGGCAGTAGCGCTATCTGCTCGCTTGGAGACCTGCTCCAGCCACCGAAGGCTCGTAAGCGGTCTCAAAGAGCTCACATATATGCGCAGACGAAACGTATCCGAGAGCCGCTGGCTGAGAAGAGAATCATACAGCCGCAAAACCTCCTGAGGAAATGGGCTATAAATGGCTAAGCTGTCTATTTGTTCAAGAGCTATGGACTGAGCATAAAGAGATATCCCTAAGAAAGCCACTAAGCTGCCATGAGACACAGGCAAATATGCAGAACGTCCTCTGCTCGTGGCTTCTTCTTTAGGGTGAAAGCCAAGAAAGTCCTTAGCTACTCCTCATCTCCGACCCATGCCAATGTAGCTTGAAGCTCTGCCTGAGCTATACCATATCGGGCATAGAGGTCATATAGGTTCAGTAGGGCGGTGAAGGCTTCACGCTCGCGGCGATTCACGAGGAAAAGGTCACTTTCTCCCGCTTGCAGCCGGAGATTTTCCAGCTCTACCAGCGTAAAAAGCCCCTCTACTAAGGAGCGTTGAAGTTCCAGCTGGCGCCACAAGGAATCTATCAGGCCCAGCTGCCCGAGAGCTTTATTGTAGAGGGAGCGGGCTTCAAAAGTCTGCTCTAAAAGAAGCTGACGCAGTTCTAACCGAGCAGCGTTTAGCCTCCCTCGTGCTTCTCTCAGGTAGAGGGGCATAGAGAAGGTAAAGCCAAATTTGAAGTTAGTGCGGAAGGGCTCTTCCCAGCCTTTTTGCCAAAGAGAGGGGTCTCGCAGAAAGAGATATTCGGCTTGAAGTTGGGGGCGCAGCCGCTCCGCAGCCCAGCGCCGCTCAACCTCTACAATCCGCTGCTTAAGATTAAGAATCCGAAGCTTGGGATGTTGGCTTATAAGGCTTTCCCAACGCTCACGCGGCAGGTGCGGAAAAAGAGAATCGGGACGATACTCTGTGTGAAACTGCTGCGGATCCGAAAGAGACTCTGTCCATAGGTGGCGCTGTACGAGAAGGGCTTTTTTGAAAAGTTCTCCTTGCGATTGAATGAGGGCCTGCTCCCTCAAACGAAGCTCTACGAAGGCTTCTACGGTATCTGCTCGGGTAGCTTCCCCTCGGGCAAATGCTTCTCGCAGGAAGGCTAAGCGGGCCCGAGCTACTTCTACTTGCTGGCGATATACTTGAACCTTATAGTATGCCGCAAACCACTCCCAGTAGTCTCTGGCTACCTCTAAGAGCAGCTCTGCCAAAAGAAGTTGCCTTTCATGAGGAGCAATAAGAGCATATAGCCGAGCTTTTTGTATAGCTGCACGACGATAATCAATCAGTAGCCCCTGTCCAAGGGGAACACTGAAACCTGCTCCCACTAGACCTGAAGCAGGAGTAACATCCTCAGGATTGAGGGAAAAGCCCCCCGTGCTTTCGTAGATTGTTTTGAAATTTACGCCGTTCCATACAGGAACTTTTAGCTCTGTAGAAAATAGGGTGAAATAAAGCTGGCTTTTGAAGTTTTTTTCTGTCAAGGAAGCGGTCAGGGTGGGGTCCCAAATACCTCGGGCAGCTTGGGCTTCTGCCTCTGCGATATAGGGGTGGAGATTAGCGGCCTTTGCCAGCGGATGCTCTGATAAAACTCGCTGGTATAGCTGGGATAGACTGAGGGGTATCTGAAGCCACAGAAGAAGCATACGAGCTCATTCCAAAAGATAAAACTAAGCCTTTTTGCCCCACAAAGGTAAAAACTACAAGCAGTGTAGAGTTTCCCTCTCCGATTTCTCGGAGAACTGGATGGGCTTAGGTGAAGGGGGGATATTAGCAAGTGAGGGGGCAGCGCCTTTGGCGCTGCCCCCTCACACACCCTAACTCCCTACTCAACTTTTTCTTTTACTCCCAAAGAAGGCATATCGTCTCTTCCTGCCCACAGGCAGTGGTGTCTAAAGGAAGAGCTTTTTCTCTCATAGCATGCATTCATGCTGATGGTAGGGAAGGAACATTCTGCTATATCGTACCAGCTCAAACGCGCCTTTTCTTGTGGGGTCATATTCTCTTCATTGCCAAAGCCATTGGTCTCCGGAAACATACGCTCCTTAGCTAAGAGATGAACTTCTACCAGTTGCTTATCTGGATTGAGGGTGATGGCTCCCTGCTTTTTCTTTAGTCTCAGAAGGTACATAAGCGGCGAGGACAGGTAAGGCCATCCTTGCATGAGGCACGACAGGGTAATTTCACCATTCGTGAGATGACTTGCCTAAGTAATTCCAAGCAAGGGTAAGATAGCATATGGTTGGTGCCGCCCTTGCTCTGCTGAAGGAAGCAGTGAAATGTACCAGACTTTTGAGAAATAGGAAAAGAGGTGTGCTAAATCTGTACATCTATCCGCTCTCGGAGAGCGGCGTATAATCGCTGCTTATCTGGTTTTCCTTCTGCTCTGTAGGCTTCTTCTAAGTGCTGTGTAAGCCGCAGGATTAAGTAGGGATGGGACAAAGAAGCATAATGGGCTAAGTTATCCGACAGGTTTGAGTTCTGGAGGATTTGCATGAGCTGATTAGCTAAAAGTACGAAGCCTTTTTTGTAAGGGTCTATGTAGAAGTGCAGCGTTCCATCAAAATAGCGAATGAGGTATCGGTTTCCGATAGATACTACGCTTACCTGCATTTCCAGTTCGGAAGCTAAGAGGTAATAGAGCACAGTAAGGGAAAAGGTGTTTCCCCGTCGGGTATCTAATACTTCATGGATGAAATAGTAGCGGGGGTGATTGGGGCGGACAGTCTCGGGCTGAAAGCGCTCTTGAACGAAAAGGTGGCGATTCAGGATAAGGAGCTTTTCAAAGGTATCCCCATAGGAGGGAAGCTGAAGCCAGGTGGTATGAACAAGGCGACGGTAAGCGGCAGTGTATTTGGCGATATTGAGGGAAGGGTAGCTAAGCCGTGCAACTTGTAGCAAAGCAGGAAAAAGCGGCTGTTCCGTACCCATGCGCCATTCATAAAGGATTTGCCCTACCGTCTCTAACTGAATAAGGTCTAAAAGCTCCTCAATCCGCTGCTGAATCTGAGGGTCTGCCGTTTCCAGCCATTTTTGCTCCAGCAAGGGCACAGCAGCCTGACCGGCTTGTAAGATGGCGGACTCTATATGAGACTGGACAAAAGGATCAGGATCATCCAGTAGATGAAGGAGAGCCTGAAGCTGATTGGGTTGCATTATGCAAATATGGTGTAAAGAGGGTATCCAAGGCTCGGAGCGAGAAAAAATTTTTCCTTAACTTTGAGAATATGAGACTCCTCATGGTAGTCCTGGCCCTTTCCCTCCTCTGGGCCCAGGAAGAGAGTCGTGCCAGAGGTGAGACCCCCGCGCCCCGCCCTACTGCTCCTCGGCACGTCGTTACTCGTCCAGCACCTCGGGAAGAGGTGGTAGTCATGGAAACTATTTCTGGGAAGATAGTCAGCAAACAAGGGGCTGGAATGAGCGGTGTCCATTTGCAGATATTAGACAAGCAGACAGGTAAGGTGCTTTCTGAAACTCATACAGATGCTCACGGGAATTTCGCTGTCGTGGTTTCCGCCTCAACTCATGCTCTTATTTTGCGTCTAAACCACGAGGGAAAGTCATTAGAGAAAGAGTATGAGCTAAAGGCCCTCACACAGGGCGATACGGAAATCGTATTTGACCCGTAAAAGGAAAGTCCTTTCAGCCCTGAGCAGATAAGCTCAGAAGTTTTTTACCTTCACCCTATGCGGTGGGTGTGGAGTGTATTGGCGCTTGTGTGGGCGCAGGACCAGCTCTGGCCTCAACGGATTTTATTTGAGCTGCGGGAAGGATATAGTTTTTACAACCTTCCCGAAGAGTTGGAAGCCCTACGCCTCTATGTAAGAGGCACTGTACGCAAACGCTTTCCTACTTTGGAAAGTAAGAGCCCAATATATGTATTAGAGTACGAGGCAGATTTACCTCCGACCTATGTAGCGAAGCTCTGGCGCCGCAGTCCAGCTGTTCTTTATGCAGAGCCAGAATATATTCCGAAAGCATTTAGTGAGCTTTGCATAGAGCCTGCTTACGCTCCAAATGACCTTCACCCCGAGAATTTCTGCCTTTCTCATCTGCGTGTGATACAGGCTTGGGATAGCACCCGCGGAGATACAAATACAGTCATCGCCATCGTGGATACAGATGTGCGATTTGATCACCCAGACTTGGTAGAGAATATAGCCTATAACTGGAACGACCCCATCAATGGCATAGATGATGACAATGATGGATATGTGGATAACTTCCACGGCTGGGATTTAGTAGGCGCCAGCTATAATGGAAGCGGTCCTTTTGCGCCAGATAATGATCCTCGCCGCTCGGGAGCCGGTCACGGGACATGGGTAGCAGGCTACGCAGGGGCTACGACAGATAATGGAATAGGGATTGCTGCTCCTGCCTTCAAATGCCGAATTCTTCCTGTGAAGACAGCTCCTGATAACTCAGATATTCTATGGGCTGCGTACGACGGAATTCTTTATAGCGCTCAAAAAGGAGCCAAGGTTATCAATTGCTCTTGGGGAGGGACTTTCCGCAGCCAAGCAGCTCAGAATTTTATCTCTCAAGTCGTTAGCACCTATGATCCGCTCATTATCGCTGCAGCAGGGAATGTGCCGCCCGACACGCCA
>JANXDD010000030.1 GCA_025059915.1 Bacteroidia bacterium
CTATTGAAGAAATTCGTAAGGTTTTGCAGGATACTTTCAGTCTCACACTTCAGAGACTTTTAGGTTACTCTCTGGTAGAAGATGGGCAGTATGAAGCAGGATTGCGTGAGCTGGCTAAATACTTTGAGCGACAAGTCCCCGACCGCATTATCGCCAAAGATTATCTATACTATGCTAAGGCTTTGGACAAATCGGGGCAAGATTCCGCAGCCGTTATCTACTACAAAAAAGCCATAGAAAAAGATGCCAGTTTGGCTACGGAAGCCTACACGGAAATGGCAAATGCTCTAAATACCCTGGGGCGCTATCGGGAGGCTGCCGAGGCATTGGAGAAAGTGATAGAGAAAAACCCTTCTTTGGACATCTACTATAAGCTGGGACGCATATACTATAAGGTCGCTCAGGCGGACAAGGATACAAACTACTATCATAAAGCCATTCGCGCTTTTACTTATGTAAAAGACAAAAAGCCGGACCTCCTCCCCGTGTATGTGGATATCGGTCGGTGCATGGCTATGTTGGATCCAGAGAGTACAGAAGGCCGCGCCAAACCGTATTATGAAAAAGTCATAGAACTCGGGAGCGCTGATAAGACAAAGTATCGCTCTGAGCTGATAGAAGCCTATTCTTATTTAGGCTACTACTATTACAACAAGCAGGATTTCCAAAGCTCATATGATGCCTACACGAAACTGCAGGAACTGGATCCCCAGAATCCTCAAGCAGCACAAGCTCTCCCTTTTCTGCGCGAGAAACTCAAAAGGCGCTGAAGTATGCTGATATATGCGGTGCGTGTGGAGATAGAATCAAGCATAGCAGAGGCGTGGAAAGCATGGATGCTTCACACCCATATTCCAGAGGTTTTGCAGACGGGCTGGTTTCGGGGTCATCGGTTTGGGGAACTGATAGATCCGTCGCCAGCAGAAGGAAAGCGAGTGTTTTTAGTTTTGTATGAAGCCGCTGATGAAGAAGCTCTACGGGCATATTTGGAGCGGGAAGCGCCGCGTCTGAGGGCTGCTTACCCTCCAGAGTTTCAGGGTAGATTTCAGGCAGAGCGGTGGGTCTGGAAAATGGCGTAGAGCGGGTTGTTATCGTAGGCGCTGGGCCGGCAGGGATAGCATGCGCATGGAGATTGGCACAGCTTGGATTAGAGCCTCTCCTTTTAGAGAAGGAAACCTTTCCTCGAGATAAAGTCTGCGGCGATGCCTTAAGCGGTAAGGTTCTCTCCCTCCTAAGAAAATTAGGGGGAGAGCCTCTTTTAGCAGACCTTCTGCAGCAGCCTTTCGTCTATCCAGTGGAACATTTGGACTTTATCAGTGGAAAAGGGAGAAGAGTTCGTCTGAGCTTTCCGCCGCGCCATGGATATCCTCAAGGATGTGTCGCCCCGCGTTATGCTTTTGATACATGGCTTCTGAGCCATTTGCCTGCGGGGGTGCGCTTGCGCTCTTCCTTTGAGCTGAGGAAAGTAGAGCGGCGAGGGCAAATCTGGTACCTTACCAGTACTACGGGTGAGCTCGTAAAGACATATTTTGTAGTGGGAGCGGATGGAGTTTCATCTCGGATTGCGCCTATTGTATGGGATTACCATCGCCTTTCTCGCCCTATAGTCTATCCTGCGGTGAGAGGTTATCTGGAAGGGAAGCCGCCTGAAAGTTTAGAGCTCTATTTTAGAAAGCCATATTTGCCAGGCTACCTGTGGCGGTTTCCAGCAGGTAAGCATCAGCTGAATGTAGGAGTAGGGCTTCCGACTTCCGCTCTTAAGAACGCTCGCCTTTCTTTGCGTGCGCATCTGCGGGAGATTTTTCCACAGCTGCACTCTGTCCAAGGGCATGGCATCCCCGTCTCTTTGGAGAATCGCCCCCTTACAACTCCCGGGTGCGCTCTCATAGGAGATGCAGCGGGCCTTGCGGACCCTCTCACAGGTGAAGGCATTGGAAATGCCCTTCTGAGTGGCATTCGGCTGGCGGAAGCCTTAGCTAAAGTACCCTTTGGTGACTGGCCTCTGGCTGACTGGGAAGCTCTCTATACCAAACCCCTCTATAACGAACTTAGACGAGAGCTCAGAATAACACGCTTTTTCCACCGCATAGCTCAAAAGGAAGCTCGTGTAGAAGCCATTCTTAGCTTCCTGAGCCGGTTTTCCTATGCTACGAAACCTCTCCTACGCTGGTACGGGGTGAAAGGATAAGAAGCTAATCTAAATGCTTCGCTGAAGGTCCCAATTTTCCAAATACTCTGCTACTCGGCGCACGAAAGCCCCACCCAGCGCCCCATCTATCACTCGATGGTCGTAGGAATGGGAAAGAAACATCGTGTAACGCACAGCTATGGCATCCCCAGCTGGGGTCTCTATGACGGCTGGTTTCTTACGGATAGTGCCTGTAGCGAGAATACCGACTTGAGGCTGGAGAATTACAGGAGTGCCCATTACACTGCCGAAGGTTCCTACATTAGAGAGCGTATAGGTACCACCAGTAATCTCGTCGGGCTTGAGCTGACCTGCTCGGGCTCGTTTGGAAAGGTCATTTACGACGGCCGCTATCCCAGCTAAGTTGAGCCGGTCAGCATGGCGGACCACCGGCACAATCAGGTTATTGTTAGGAAGAGCCACAGCCACCCCAATGTGAATGTCTTTCTTAAGCAGGATTTTGTCTCCTTCTACGGAGGCATTGAGCTGAGGATATTCTCGCAAGACTTTAGCTAAAATTTCTACGAACACGTGGGTGAAAGTCAGCTTTTCCCCATATTTTTTCTCAAACTCCTCTTTCACCCGCTCCCGCCACAGAACGAGATTAGTTACATCTGCTTCTACAAAACTGGTTACATGGGGAGAAATGTGCTTGGAATAGACCATGTTTTCGGCGATGATTTTACGCATGCGGTCCATCTCTACTACCTCAGCATTTTCATGAGAAAAGCGCTTTTTGGGCACGAGAATGAAATGCTCTTGGAGGTAAGCAACAATATCTTCCAAAGATAGCCCACCAGCGATAGGAGCGGGAGTAGGAGCAGCTGGCTCAGGTGACGGAGCAGGAGCTGAAGGTGCAGATCGCTGGGAGAGATAGGCAAGAAGGTCGTTTTTCGTGACGCGACCGCCAGCTCCGCTGCCAGGGATGCGTTCTAACTCCATTAAGGAGATTCCCTCCTGTTGGGCGATAGTGCGCACAAGAGGAGAATAGAACCGTTCTCCATAGCGGGCAGGAATGCGTTCTGTGGAAGGAGCTGTGGAGCTTTTACCATTGGCGGCTGGAGAGGCTTCAGAAGGCATCGTAGTCGTGGAAGCTGAAACTGCCGCTCCACCCTCCATAGGAGGAGTTTCGGTCTGGCTTGCTATGAGAGCCAGGACGGTCCCTACGGGAACCGTTTCTCCTTCTTTGACTCGGATTTCTTTGAGGATGCCTGAGACAGGGGCAGGCACCTCTGAATCAACTTTATCAGTGGCGATTTCTAAAACCGGCTCATCAGCTTCCACGGGGTCGCCTACTTTTTTGAGCCAGCGGATGATGCGGGCTTCTGTTACACTTTCTCCCAGCTTAGGCAGTGTGAGCTCCGTCATAGTTCAAAGGTAGTCAAAGAACTCCACCGAGATTCCATCGGTTTATATTTGTCATATGACAGACCCCATTTTCAGTTGGATAGAGGCTGAGCGTCGTCGTCAAGAAGAAGGACTGGAGCTTATTGCATCGGAGAACTATGCCAGTCCTGCGGTTTTGCGGGCGCTGGGCTCCGTTTTGAACAATAAGTATGCCGAAGGCCTACCTGGCCGCCGCTATTACGGCGGATGCGAATACGTAGATGAGGTGGAGCGCATAGCCCAAGAGCGTCTAAAACTACTATTTGGTGCAGAGTGGGTGAATGTCCAGCCTCATTCTGGAGCGCAAGCAAACGCTGCGGTACTTTTAGCTCTCCTTCGGCCTGGGGAGAGGCTTCTTAGCTTTGAGTTAGCGCATGGGGGGCATCTTACTCATGGTAGTCCCCTCAATTCCTCAGGCAAGCTCTATACAGTAGAGCATTATGGAGTCCGAGCGGATACTTACCTGCTGGATTATGACCAGATTCGGGAGAAGGCGCGGGCCTTTCGTCCAAAGGTCCTCATGGCGGGTGCCAGTAGTTATCCCAGAGATTGGGATTGGAAAACCCTGCGAAGCATCGCCGATGAAGTAGGGGCGTTTTTAGTGGCGGATATCGCCCATCCGGCCGGACTTATTGCTGCTAAACTTCTAAATGACCCCCTACCTCATTGTCATGTTGTTACCAGTACGACGCATAAAACGCTGCGGGGCCCTCGGGGCGGCGTTATCTTGATGGGGAGAGATTTTGATAACCCATTTGGTGAAAAAACACCTAAGGGACAGCTCAAAAAAATGAGTGCTATTTTAGACAGTGCGCTTTTCCCTGGAATTCAGGGAGGGCCTCATATGCATACCATTGCAGCTAAGGCAGTGGCTTTTGGAGAAGCTCTTCAGCCTGAGTTTCGTAGATATAGTCGTCAAGTCATCCGAAATGCTCAAGTGCTGGCTCAAGCTCTCATGGAGCGCGGCTATACTGTCCTTACCGGCGGCACAGATAATCACATCGTCCTTGTGGATCTGCGGAATAAAGGCATTACAGGGCGTGATGCAGAACGAGGGTTGGAAAAAGCAGGCATTACAGTAAATAAGAATCTCATTCCGTATGATCCCCAACCTCCCCTTATTGCAAGTGGGATTCGGCTGGGAACGCCGGCTTTGACTACTCGGGGCTTTACCGAGGCAGAGTTTAGGCAAGTAGCCGCATGGATAGATACCGCTCTGACCCATCTGTCTGATGATGAGAAACTTGCTAAGATTCGGAACGAGATTCGTGAGTTTTTGCGGGGATATCCCCTCCCTTACGCAAGTGAGCCCGTGCCTGTACCTGGCGAAGCGTCCGCCTAAGCGTTCCTTCGTCCGCCTGTCGGAAGGTAATCAGAAGGGCTGGAAGAAGGAAAATATTTGAGAAAAACCCTATCGCCAGAGAGATGGCAGTCAATATCCCCAAGGAGCGCGTCCCCCCAAATGAGGAGAAAATAAATATCCCGAAGCCCATCAGCAGCACAAAAGAGGTATAGGAGATAAGAGCGCCGGTGTGGTGAATACTCACAATCGCTGCCCGCTCTGGGATAGGATGTCGGCGATAGTACCACTGATATGAGCTGAGAAAGTGTATGGCACTATCCACTACGATTCCAAATGCCATCTCATAGATCAAAGCCGTGGAGGGCTTCACAGCCATGTCCATGTAGCCCATAAGCCCAGCGACCAAAAAGAGCGGAAGCAAATTCACTGCCATGCTGATGAGCATGATTCGGACAGAGCCATACAGGAAAAACATCTGGAAAGCAATCAATAAAAAGGTTGCCAGCAAGCTCCATACAAGGTTATCTATCAGGTAGTCAATCGCTTTGAGGAAAATCAAGGTTGTACCCGTAATATGCACCCGTCCTGCTTCTTCCCGGAAGGTGGCTTGGATGTCTTTCTTTACCGATTGCAGGAGGTAAGGCATCTGTGCTGAGCCTATGTCTTTGACGAAAGTGGTGATACGAGTTCGCTGGAAAGCACTATCTACCAAGGTCCCAAGGAGGGGGATAGTTTGGCTATGGGAGCGCAGGGCTCGGATGAGAGCAGGGAGCTCCTCTGGCAGAGGAAGGGCATAAGCCTGAGGGGTCCCTCCCCAGAAAGCTTGTCGTCCAGCTTTGATAAGGTCTGCGATGCTGAGGCTGCGAGCCAGCTCAGGATACCGTGCTAAGCTATCTTGTAGCGCAGAGAGAGCTCGTATGACCTGCAAGCGGCGCAGTCCTTGAGGCTGCTTAGCCTCAATCACTATTTCAAAGGGCATTGTTCCTCCATAGCGCTCCTCAAAGAAAGCCTGGTCCCGCAAGAAGCGAGCCTCCGAGGGTAAATCATCCGCCATGTAGGACACAGCTTTCAACCGAATCACCCCTCCCGCACCCGCAATAAAAAGAGCTGCCGTAAGTCCATATATCCAGCTGCGCCGCTTCTCCACCACACCTCCTACCCAACTAACCACCCGAATCACCCAACGGTTAGTCAAATGGCGCAGGTGCTTTTCCTTAGGCTCTGGTAGAAGCATAAAGAAAGAGGGCAAAAGAAGAATCGTCAAAAAGTAAGTCGCAATCGTCCCCCAAAAAGCTACTAACCCAAACTCCTGCAGGGGTGTTACATTGGTAAGGTAAAGGGTGAGAAAGCCGAAAGCCGTATTGGCATGAATCATGAAGGTTACGATGCCCAGCTGACGCAGCATTTCTTGAATGGCTTGGATCTTATTGCCTTTAGCTACATAGAGCCGATGATAATCGGAGAGCATGTATATGCTGGGCGGAATCCCCAAAATGATAATCACGGGGGGAAGGAGAGCCGTAAGCAAAGTAAGCTTGAAACCATACAGCCCGATAATACCCACCGTCCAAAGAGAGGCTAAACCCAAAAGGACTACAGGGAAAACCGCTGCATACCACGAACGAAAATACACCAGCAAGGCAAGAACTGTAAGCAAGAGAGAGGCTACAATAAAAATCCTCAGCTCGTGAGGGAGAAGCTGAGCTACGTAGTGCCTCAAGTAGGGCACCCCCGCAAAATGTACCTCTACATTTTGTTGAGATCCCCACTTTTCACATATTGCCTGAATAGAATCAATCAAGGCATGTTTGGCACGGGTGTGTAAGGTGAGAGAATCTACTTGGATGAAAAGGAGGGTGCTCTGACCTGCGCTATCCCAGAGGAGCTTGTGATAGAGAGGATTTTGATGGCGCAACTGAGCCCAGGAGAGAGAATCTTTCGGTAGTGGGAGGGGTTCTGCTTCAAATTTTTCTCCTGTCCAGCGAGGTCTGACGGCTGTAGGCAGCCCGAAAATGCGCTCTATCCCACGCAGATGCTTGAGGGTATCTACCAGAGCTTTGAGACTTTTCCAGTACTTTTCAGGAGCATCTGAAGGCACAGTGAAAGCAACTACAACTGTAGCGGCATCTTCCCCAAACTCTTTCGTGAAGTTCTGATAGGCTATGAAATCTGGATCATCTTTTGGAACGACCTTTATGAAATCTTGGGTAATCTCTACCTTCTGCGCGTGCCATGCCATGAAGACGGAGCCCCCTGCTATGAAAAGCAGCCATAGGTACCTTCCGCGCAGAAGGAGAGCAGGCCAATTTTTCATCTCACATATGGAATTCAGGCTTGAAAATGGCTTCGTTCAATATCTCCCGAGCGCATTCTTGAATACCCTCAGTCAAGGAGGGATGAGGCTGAAGGACCGTACATAAATCGCTAACTCTTTTTGAGAATCGTATCATCATAGCTACAAGGCCGATGATAGATGAGGCTTGAGGGCCTACGGCTCGGCAACCTAAAATGTAGGGGTCTGGTTCATCAGTAGTGATAAGTTTGAAAAAGCTGCGTCGGGTGCGCATAGCTATGCCCCGAGCTGTAAGGTCATAGTTGTACCGCACCGCTCTGTAAGCGTATCCCTGAGCGCGGGCCCCACTCTCATTGAGACCGATACCTGCTACTTCTGGACGCAGAAACATTATCCAGGACAGATGGTCATACTCCAGAGGACGCTTTACACGGCCGAACATACGCTCTACGGCGTACCGCGCTTCCTGCTCCGCTACATTCACAAAGCCTGCTTTTTGATTATCTAAATCGCCTGCGGCGTAGATGTGGCTTACAGAAGTCTGGGTATTGTGGGTAAAAATGTGGCCGGAGGGCTCCATTCTCACCCCTATTCGCTCCAGTCCCAGTTCTTTGGAGTTTGGTTCTCGTCCGATAGCGATAAGAGCATGCGAAGCTATTTCTGTGTATAACTTCCCGTCTTTCTCTACGACATATTCTATAGTGTCGTCCAGTCGCCTGAGTTCTTTGAGCTGGGCGTTAGTGAAAAATCGCACGTTACACTCTGAGAGATTCTGCATGACAACCTCAGATATGTCGGGGTCTTCATAAGGAAGAATGCGGTCGGCTTTCTCTATCATGGTAACGCGCACCCCCGGAAAAGTGGAGAAGATGGTAGCGAATTCACATCCAATGACGCCAGAGCCTATAATCAGCAGATCAGGCGGAAACTCTTCTAAAAGGTCTATGTGATCGCTTGTGATGACGCGTCGTCCATCAACTGGAAAATCTGGCAGTAGGCGAGGACGGCTACCTGTCGCCAATAGAAAGTAATCCGCCTCTGCCTCAAAAGGCTCTCCTTCACGAGGAAAAACCCTTATCCGATGCGGGTCTATGAACTCTGCCGTACCATATACGAGCTTCAAAAGCCCAAGGTTCTGATAATGGTTGATTTGCCGAAGCATTTGAGCTCTGCGCTCTTCTACAGCTTGCTGTACAATCCGTCGGAATTCAGCAAAGGAGAACTCAAAGTCCTTGACTTTGTATCCCCTGTCTGTGAGGAATAGTTTATCAAAATCTTTGGCAAGTTCCCACCAGGTTTTTGAAGAAAGAGCTCCACTGGAGAGGGCTGCACCGCCTATCTGATTTTTCTCTATCAGGAGCACGCGCCGATGGAAGTCCATGGCACGCATCGCCCCTGCAAAACCGGCTGCTCCGCCGCCTAAAATAATCAAGTCGTATTGCATTGCGCCGAAGGTACAGAAAGCACTGAAGTTCTCCTTACTTTTTACGAAGGGGGGCGGAGCGCTTGGACCCTTTTTGTATAAGGGCTTGGCAGTCTTCTAAGGTGAGAGATTCAATAGAAATGCCTTTGGGAAGCGAGCGCGTGCCCCCCGGATAACGAAGGTACGGACCGAATCGCCCTTGAACTACTTCTATCTGAGCTTCAGGAAAGCTGCGAAGCACAGGAGAGAAACCCTCTCGGCGCGCTTGAATAGCTTTTATAGCCTCCTCTTCGGTTATTAGCAAGGGATTAGCGCCCGCCGGAAGGGGATAGTTTTTGTCTTTATGGCGAATGTAGTATCCATAGGGCCCTTGACGGATAACTATCGGCTCTCCTTCGTACATGCCCACCGTTCGGGGGAAAGACAGCAGCTCCAATGCCTTTTCTAAGGTCAGGTTTTCAGCAAAAAGGGTAGGGGGGAGAGAAGCAGTTTTGTAATCTGGGTCTCCTTTTTCAGCTATAGCTACATAGGCTCCATGCGAACTGAGATGAAGGGTTACGGGCTTTTTGGAAGCAGGGTCTATGCCTAAGAGGCGTGAATGTTTATCAGGCTGGGCTGCCCGCGAAACCTCATCTGTAAAATGCTCATAAAAAGAGCTGAGCATAGTTTGCCAATCCAGCTTTTCAGCGGCGATTTGGTCCAGCTCTGCCTCCACATGAGCAGTAAAGTCATAGTCCATGATATCGGGGAATCGGGCTACAAGAAAATCTGTAACTTGAATGCCTAAGCGAGTGGGTACCAGTTTGCCTCGCTGGAGCTCTGGGGGGGGCGTATGACGCTTTTCTTCTGAGGTTCCGTCTGGAGAAAGGAGAATCTCTGTATAAGGCGGACGCGGAACACGGGTTTCTCGGCGTTCTATGTACTGCCGCTTGAGAAGGGTCTCTACTGTGGGTGCATAAGTAGAAGGGCGACCGATGCCGCGCGCTTCCAGCTCCCGTACGAGCGTACCTTCTGTATAGCGTGCTGGTGGCGAGGGAAACTTCTCCCATAGGCGAAGCTTTTCCCACACCAGAAGCTCACCTTCTCGGAGAGGGGGCAGCGTCGCTTCTTCCTCCTCGTCAGCAGAATAGCCATACACAGCGAGAAATCCCGGCGAAGTAAGAATGCGCCCTTTGGCTTCAAAGCGAAGGAAGGGCTGCGTCCCTCTTGCCGGTTCCAAATGAACAATCGTCTCTTCATACAGCGCATCTGCCATCTGACTGGCTAAAGTGCGTCGCCATATGAGGGTGTAAAGCTTCTGCTCGTCTGGGGTGTCTCCTGCCCCTTCCACTGTAGGGTCGGTGGGACGAATAGCTTCATGGGCTTCTTGAGCGTGAAGGACCTTTTTGTTTTCCCATGAGCGGGGTTTGACCATATTCTCGCCGAAGCGTTCTCGGATGACTTCATGGATAGCTTCTAAAGCTTCGGGGGAGAGATGTACAGAGTCGGTCCTCATGTAGGTGATGAAGCCTTTTTCGTAGAGGCTTTGAGCGGCTCGCATGGTGCGCTGGAGGGAAAAGCCTAAACGCTTCTGGGCTTCTTGTTGAAGGGTGGAGGTGGTGAAGGGTGCTGGGGGGCTGCGTCGGCGAGGCTTCTTTTGGAGCTGACTCACTCGCAGCCCTTGTCCAATCAGCTGCTGGAGCCACGCTTTGCCCTCTTCCAAAGAAGGAATTTCAGGCTCAATCTGAGTAGCCTTGAAGGCTGGGCTGGTGCTGAAGTAAGCCTCGGCTACTACAGTAGGTTTTGCCTGAAAGTTTGCAATTTCTCGCTCCCGCTCCACGATGAGCCGAAGGGCAACAGACTGCACGCGCCCTGCTGAGAGAGCGACCCTGCCTTTCCCCCGCTTGGGGAAGGTTCGCCATAGAAGGGGAGATATTTGATAACCGACTATTCGGTCCAGCACCCGTCGGGCCTGTTGAGCATCTATGAGGTGAAAATTCAAGGGACGGGGCTTTTGGAGAGCCTCTTGAAGCGCTCGTTTCGTAATCTCGTGAAAGGTGATTCTTACGGAGTCTTGTCCATCTATGTTTAGAAGCTCGCAGAGATGCCAAGCGATAGCTTCTCCTTCTCGGTCCTCGTCGGTAGCTAAATATACCTTTGAGGCTTTTTCTACGGCTTCTTTGATTTTCTGGACGATGGCGGCTTTTTTAGCCAGGGGTTGATAGAGAGGGATAAATTGATACCCGCCAGCCTTTTTTTCTATGCGTAATCCTAAGCCTTTTTCTGGTAAATCTCGTACGTGACCTTGGGAGGCGATGACGTCATATTCATCGCCTAAAAGGCGGCGGATGGTTTGAGCCTTGGTGGGGGATTCCACGATGAGAAGGGGCTTACTCATCGCAGCAAAGATATCAGGACTATCTTTGCCCTTATGAAGCCTTCCCTCTGGCTCGTAGAAGATGACCCCATTTGGGTGGAGCTTATTCAGTCAAAGTATGGAGAGAAGTATTCAATCCAGCATTTTCCCTCGGTGAGTGCAGCTGTTGAAGCCAGCCGTTCTGGCTCTTTGCCGAAATACATTCTTTTAGACTACCATCTACCCGATAAGCCGGGCACGGAACTTCTCAAAGCGCTGCGAAAGCATGAGGCGCCAGATGCTCCCCCGTATGTGATTATGCTTTCTGCGCAGGAGGATGTGCAAACGGCGGCAGATACTTTCACCTACGGAGCGTATGATTATGTGGTGAAAGGCGACCATGTATGGGAGCGCCTTCGTATCGCTTTCCGAAACATTGACAGGCAAGAAGCTCTACGGGCAGAGGTCATAGAGCTTCGCTTGCGGGTCAAGCGTTCGGTGTTGGCTGTGATAGGGGTCATTTTACTGGCGCTGGGCCTGAGCCTATCTATATATCTGCGGCTCTGCCCTAAGGATCGTTTATGGCAATGGGATCCCTTTGGCGTTGGGCAAAAGCCTTCCTGTGCTTCTGTGCAGTAGCTTTTGCGCAGACTCCCCTTCCCTATAAGGCAGCCTACAGAGATCGGGCTTTGGCGGCGCTGCGCGCCTTTTACGCCATGGACTTTTACCGGGCAGAGCGCATACTGGCGGGGTTAGATACGCTTTTTGGTCCCTATGTCGGCACTTCGTATCTACGGGCGCTGGCCTATTCATGGCGCATAGAGCTGGACCCTTCTACGACCTGGTTTGACAGCTTCTGGGAGAAAGAACTCAAGCGCACCGACTCCCTCCTTCGCTGTTGTGCTCCCCATCCGTTAGAAAAATACTTTATCGGTTTTGCCAACAAAGCCTTAGAGGTTCGTCGCCTGTACGTGCGAGGAGAGCTCATGGCCTCTGTATGGAAGGCACGGGAACTTATCGGTCTTTTGGAGGGGATTCAGAAGTACGCTGATTTGTATCCTGAAATGCAGTTTGAACTGGGGCTGTATGAGTATTACATCGCCTACTTCTACAAAAACTACCCTATCATGCGCCCTATCCTGTATTTTTTTCCTAAAGGGGATGAGGGGTCGGGATTGGCTCGGCTGGAGCGGTGTGCGCGCGACTCCCTCAACTACACGCAGTATGAAGCCGCCTATTTTTTGGGCTACATCTATCTCTATCAAGCCAAGCGACCAGCTGAAGCGGTATATTGGCTTTCTTATTTGGCAGAGCGTTTCCCTGCTAATCCCCTCTTTCGCCGAATGTGGGCAGAAGCTCTATATCAGACGGGACGCTATGCAGAAGCTCGGCAGGTTATTTCTTCGTGGATAAAAGCTTATGAGGAGGCTTGTCCCAAGCCGCCTTGTTACCTTATTGCCCATAAATATCCTACTTCTGAGGCGGTGCAAGCATATGGGCTTTTAGGGATGAGCCTGCGAGAAGAAAAACGATATGAAGAGGCGGCGAAAGCCTTTGGGCGGATGGAAGCGCTTCTGAAGACTTTGACATTTTTTCCTGCGCCGACTTGGGCTCGGCTGATGCGCGAAGCTGCCCTTTTAGAAAAGCGCATGGGGAAACATGCGGCAGCGGAAGCCCGCCTTCAAGCTATACGCGCCCGAGATGATGTGCCCAGTTATCTAAAAGGGCCGCTTCCCTGAGCCTGCTTTGACATAGCCATTTTGACCTTTAGCAATCGGTCGGTAGAACGGCTATTTTTTTGTATATTTGGAATATGCTACAGCCGGCACCTGGAGTGCTCCTCGTAGCTGAGCCGTTCATGGCTGATCCAAACTTTGCTCGGACGGTCGTTCTCCTCGTGGAACATGACGTAAAGGGGAGCTTTGGAGTCGTGCTCAATCGTCCCGCGCCTGTACAGGTGCGAGAGGTTACGGATTTTTTTGGAGAGATTGAGTATGGGCTGTATGTAGGTGGACCCGTAGAGACGAAGCTGCTGCATGTCCTCCATAGTTTGCCTTCCTTAGAGGCCTACAGTCAAAAGGTTTCAGAAAATCTTTACTGGACCATGGATATGCGAGTTCTGCGAGGGGTTTTAGCGGCTCGGCATATTCCAGAGACCCATCTGCGATTTTTTGCTGGATATGCAGGATGGGCGCCTGGCCAGTTAGATAAAGAATTAGCCCTAAATGCTTGGATTCTCGCTCCCTCTAAGCGAGAATATGTCTTCTCCACTAAGCCAGAGACCCTATGGCAGAGGGTTCTCAAGGATATGGGAGGAAAGTATGCGGTGATTGCAACTTTTCCACCGGATCCTCGCCTGAACTAATCTGCCACTCACCCGCTGACTCTCATCTCAGTAGATTGTTCCAGAGCCCCATAGAGGCCTTGTAGCGTTCCTGTGTGGGGTGGATAAGCCCTTCGGCTTACCATGAGAAAGACTTGCAGGTGCGTGCAGGCGCGGCTGTCGCCGCAGCCAAGCTGTATTTCTGCCTATATCTCTATGATAGCCAGTAAAATTTGCGTAGGCGTTCTTAGAGGTAGAGAGGCTGACAGGTTTCGGTAATCATGCAGAGCCTGAGTCTTTCACAGCTCTATGCCAATCACTAAAATATCATCCGTTTGCTCTTCTTCTCCTGTCCATGCAGAGAGTTGGGCTTTTAGTTCTGCAAAAAGCGTGCTCAATGGTTTATCATGATGGTGCTTGATTATCTCTCGGAGGCGATGGGGAGAGAACTTTTTGCCGTATGGATTGAGCTGATCTGTGGCACCGTCGGAGAAGAGAAATAGCCTTTCACCCTTATGCCATGCCAAGGTGTGGAGCTCAGGAGTGGAGGTAGTGGAAGGGCTCAGGTGCTCTTTGAGGGGAGAGATTTCATACAGGGTCTCGCCCCGAGCAACCCACAGGGGACGCCTCACGCCCATGTAGTCCATCGTTCCTTTTTGCCAGTCTATCCAAAGTAGAGCCATCTCAAAGCTGCTCAGGGGTATGCCATCCTCCTTTATATTTTCGTGCAGCTTCTCTAAAAAGTAAGCATAGAGACAGGCTACACTATTTCTGCACTTGGCGAGAGCTCCTCGCAGCTCTGTAAGAGCATATATGCTCAGCAGCGCCGCAGGTACTCCATGTCCGCAACTGTCTCCTAAAACCAGCAGAATGCCTTCCTCTACTTCTTCAAAATAGTAAAAGTCGCCCCCGATTCCCTTTTTCGGTGCAAACCAAATCTCAGCGTCAGAAAAGTGGTGGCGAAGGCGGGAGGGATTTGGCAAAAACCCACTAAAAATGCGCTGTCCATAGCGGAGAGAATCTTCTATTTCCTTCGTGTAAGCTTTGAGCTGGGCTTCCTTATGCTTTATCTCCGTGATGTCAGACAGGCTTACGATATAGTACGCTGACCCCTCATATACCACGGGATTGATGTGTAGTAAATACCATGAAGGCAGAGACTGACCAGTTCCCCTCTGATAGACCTCTAACGAAATGGGGGCATTCTCAAGTAGGGTCTCCAAAAAAACTGTCTCAGGTTCAGCCTTTGTTTCATGCACTTTCAGAAAGCGGGTTATATGCTCAGGCAGGTGATTTAAGGGTTTGCCGTAGAGCGCCTGGGGATAGGTATTCATGAGGTTAGCGGCAGCCTCATTACACCACAAAATTTTTTTCTCCTCATCCAGAATCAGCTGGGCTACGGAGCTTTCCATGGCTATAGAGAGCATGAGGTGGAGTTGTTTGTTTTTCGTCTCTAAGTCTTTGAGTAAGTACTCTTTGTCTTGCATGAGAGCTTCTATGGATTCGCTTTGCTGCCGCAGTTCCTCTGCGTATTGAAGGAGGGCCTGGCGAGAGTTTTCTATTTCTGTAGCGTCGCTGAATACCATCATAAGTCTATGAGGTTCTTCTGAGGGCTTATCTATACACGAGCATATGCCGATGACGAATCTTGAATCGCTCTCCTTTTTGAACCAGGAACTGAACTCGGCGTGGGGTGGGTGCTTCTCCATCAGTTCAAGGATAGGTTCAGCAGGCTGGAAGTAAGATTGAATGAAAGCTCTGGCACTAAGCTGTTTGGCGGTACTGGCAGTGATATTGGCAAAAAGCAGGGCGCCAGGGCTCATCCAGAGGATGCGGTCCTTTTTTGTATCCATCACTATCACTAGCCCGGGAAAAGAGCTTGCCATTGGCTCGGCCAGCTCAATAGGGTAGGGCATAATATGCTCACTACCCGTGAAGCCTGCCATGTTTTTGACTAAACGAAGCAGATCGCCTATCATAAGGCAAATATAAAAAAATTTCTCTCTGAGAACCGTGGCTGCTTTCTTACATACACCTACCGAAGCCAAAAGAATTAAGGCGTCAAGGAAGTTCGTAAGGCAAAGGGAAGGGAAGCAAATCTTCTGAGCCCGTACTCGGATTTTTTCACTTACCTTTGCCCGTCATGAAGGGGCATTCTGGGAGTCAGAAGCGTTTCAAGGTAACGGCGACAGGCAAGCTAATGCACAAAGCTACTGGCCGCCGTCATAATTTCTCTTCTAAGTCTCATCGCCGTAAGCGGGCTCTTCGGAAGGACCGCCTCGTGAAAAAAAGCGACTTTCCACGGTTATCCCTTCTAACAATCCATCTATAAGGCTATGCGGACTAAAAACAGAGTAGCTTCTCGGGAGCGTCGTCGGCGGGTTCTTCGTCAGACCAAAGGCTATTGGGGGCGCAAAAAGAATGTTTTCCGCCACGCCAATAACCAGCTGCAAAAGGGACTGGTATATGCCTACATTCACCGCAGGCGGAAAAAGCGGGATTTTCGCCGGCTGTGGATCATTCGGATTAATGCGGCTGCTCGGATGCATGGGCTTTCATATAGCGAGTTTATGCATCGCCTCAAGCAGGCGGGGATCATGCTGAATCGGAAGATGCTGGCGGATCTGGCGGTGACGCAGCCGCAGGCGTTTGCTGCTTTAGTGGAGCAGGTGAAGGCTGCCTGATGGGGGTAGCGATTCTTTTTCCGGGGCAGGGCTCGCAGGCGGTCGGCATGGCTCAGCGGCTGTATGAGGCCCGTCCTGAGCTTCGCTCTCTTTTTGAGGAGGCGGAGAGGGTGACGGGCTTACCGCTGCGGCAGCTGATGTTTGAGGGGCCGGCGGAAGCACTCCAACGCACCTCTGTAACTCAGCCAGCTTTATACCTACATGGGTATGCTGTGGCTCAATCTCGTCAGATAGAGGCTCAAGCGGCTGCGGGGCACTCGCTGGGTGAATTCACCGCGCTGGCAGTGGCGGGGGTCTTTTCCTTCTCGGAAGGGCTAGAGCTGGTGAAGGTGCGGGCTCAGGGCATGCAGGAGGCTTGCGATGCCCATCCCAGTACGATGGCGGCTATTATCGGCTTAGATGATAGTACGGTGGAAGCGTTGTGTGCAGAAGCCGCTTCCATCGGTATCGTCGTTCCCGCCAACTACAATTCGCCAGGGCAGCTTGTCATTTCAGGAGAGATTGCAGCTGTGGAGGAGGTAATGACCCGAGCCAAAGCTGCCGGCGCCAAACTCGTCAAAAAGCTCGCTGTCAATGGAGCTTTTCATTCCCCTCTCATGGAGCCAGCTCGGCAAAAACTTGCAGAGGCGATAGCGCGCATCCCTTTTCACAAGCCTCGCTTCCCTGTCTATCCCAATGTAACGGGCACAGCTGAGACAGACCCCGCAAAACTTAAGGACCTCCTCATAGAGCAGCTTACAGCCCCCGTCCGCTGGACCCAAACCCTAAAAAACATGTGGGCAGATGGTATCCGTTCCTTCAGCGAACTGGGGCCCGGAACGGTGCTTGCAGGGCTCGTACGACGCACCCTGCCTGAGGCAGTCGTCGCCTCCTACGACTCCTGAAAATCTTTTACCTTCGTTCAGTATGGCAAATCTTGAAGAGCTTATCAAAACGGCTCTCCAAAAACCTGATCTGCGCAAGTCTGTAAAAGGCATATTAGAGCAAGCCCTTGAGCAGCTTGCTAACCCCTCCCTACCAGAAGATGAGCTAAAACGCCTCTTAGAGCAGGCAGAAAAGCTGGCAAAAGAGAGTGTAGCATAGTCCTCTGAACCTCCCTAAACCCCTATAACAGATAAGATTTGTATCGTCCTAAAGGTTTTTCCACTTTGGGCGAGGGTGCCTCTTATGCTTGTTTCGGAGAAGTAGAGGTTACTTTATGTTCGCATCTACATAGGGTAGATAGGAGGTATAGATAGAAGGTTTCCTTTGCTTCTCAGAGTAAGGAAAAAGGGTGGAAGGCATGCCTTCCACCCTTCTATTTAGTTTTACTCTGCTTTCTCAGCTTTATGGACGGGCGATTTTTATAGTAAGCCTCGCCCCCGGAGCGTTTGAAGTTACGCTCTCCACACGAACGAGTCCATATATGTTGTCTTGTCGGAAGGCTATCAAGCGGCCGTTGGTGCACTCTACACGCTCAGAACCGTTATTAGGGAATTCGTTTACGTCACTGGCTGCGTTATATATGTTTCTAATATCATCAGCACTTACGCCGATGAAAGAAGTACCACTAGGAGGATTTCTAAAATTAGTAGTCCTTGTGGAAGAGTTATCCCATTCAACTGGGGTGTTATCATAGATAGCATTACGAAGTATGCTAGGCGAAATGAGACTATGCTTTTGGGTTTGGGAAGAGTAGAAATAGACGAAGATGATTTCTGCCGGATTATTTCCAGCGTCGGTGCGAGATTGGACACTGATGGTGCCGTTAACGTACCGAATATGACTACCCTTGCCGTCTGATTGATTACTCACTGAAACTTGCGCAGAGTCTACTAAGGCCGGAGAAGGAGGACTGGCTTGGAAACTCACTTTTATGCTACGACTCGCCGTCTTGTTGTTTTTATCTCTTACAGAGAAGGTATAGATGTAAACTTGCCCAGCATTGCCGCGCACTGTAAAACTTGTATCAAATGTGAAGCTCTTCCCATCTGGCGCTGGACGGTTACTAAATGCGAAGTTGTTTCCAGCACCTGAGTTGAAGCTAAACGAGAAATCTTTCAGTTCGGCATCATCTTTTCCAGAGCCCTTTTGGAAGATGAGCTTGAAGCGAAGTGTGGTATCGGTGCCGCTGACGGTAAGGTCAGAGGCTATCACACCTTGCTCATTCGGGATGATGATACTGGGTCCATTTTGCTCTTTTTCTCTTTTACAAGCGACGAAGGTCGCTACCCCCAGGGCTGCAAGGAGCCCTACCTTGCTGATTTTCCTCACTCTACTCATACTACGGCAAAGGTACGAAAAGATTGTCTCTTAGGAGGTCAAATACTTTCAAATATTTTGAAATGGGAGAGGGAGCTGTCAGTGGGGAACGCTCTGAATGGTAGGGGATGAGGAAGTAGTCTCTGGGAGAATTTGTCTAAGATGCTTTATGCGGCGTTTAGCAGCGCTTTTTTCAAAAAGCTGTGGAGCCCAGCCCAGCAGCTGAGGGAAAATTGACACCAGGCGGGCGGCAAACGCTTTGTGAAAGGGCAAAAGGATTTCTCGGGGGCGGCGGCGAATAGCTCGCCAGATAGAGCGGGCTACAGCTTCGGGGGCTAAAAGCCCCCCTGCCGAGAGCGTATAAACGCTTTCCGGTTTGGGCAGTTCATTGAATATGAGAGGTGTAGCTACAGGACCCGGGCAGATAACGGTTACAGGGACGCCTTTAGAGCGCAGCTCCATATCCAGTGCTAAGCTGAAGCCCCGCACGGCAAACTTTGTAGCCGTATAACCCGTAATCCCAGGAATTGGCGCCACCCCTGCCAGAGAGGCTATATTGATAATGTGCCCTGTCCCGCGCTGAAGAAAAAGTTGCCCGAAAGTTCTGGCGCCGTAAATTACTCCGTTGAGATTGACCTGCTGCTGCAGGTGCCACTCTTCTATCGGTTGGTCAGGAAAGAAGCCGGCTCGCATTACTCCAGCCATCTGAATGAGAATATCAGTATCAGGGTGGCGCTGAGCTAGGCTTTCCCACTGCGAAAGAACTGTAACATCCAGCACCTCCACAGAAGAGCCCTTTGGCAAGTGGGGGAAGGCTTTTCGGAGCGCCTCTTCACTCAGGTCTGTAAGGACGAGATCAAAGCCCTTTTGCCAAAGAAGCTTAGCGGTGGCTTGCCCGATGCCCCCCGCTGCTCCAGTGATGACTACCTTAGGCATGGATCAGGGCAGCTTCTTTGGATTTAGGCAGAGGATGGCGGGCGATGAGTCGGTCCAGAGTCTTAGCATAGTCATGCCAATCTACTTCCCACAGGTGCCGGGGACTGTCTGCAAATCGCTGCGCATGCTTTCGCCAATAAGTTTGGGTTTCCGCTTCTGCTGTGGAGGGAAGGGTATATACGCCGGCGATATACCGTGCTACGAGAGCCGCTTGTTTCTCAGAAAGGTTCCATAGGCAGCCATTAGGCTGGATAAGCCCAAGGTACAGAAGGCGCGGCTGGTCTAAATGAAAAATATGAAGGTAGAGGCGAGAGACCTTTTCAGGCGTAGGAATAAGCTCTGCAGGCAGATAGGGAAAATCTACCTCGTATCCTGTGGCCCAGATGATGGTATCATACTCCTTTGCTGTGCCATCCGTGAAGCGCACCAGCCTGCCTTCTAACTGCTCTATAGCAGGGCGGAGGTGTATTTTCCCATGCCGCAGGTGGTACAAAAGCTCACTATTGACGAGGGGATGCGTGTAGAAAAGGGGCTCTTTGGGCTCGGGCATCCCATATCGCTTCATAGGCCCAAGAAGGAGCTTGAGCGCAAGGGAAGAGAAAAACCTCCGAAGCGGAGCAGGAAGGGAAGCTACCGTGCGGTGATAAAACTCATCCGTAGGAATGCCCCAAAAGGCAAACTTAGGAAGGATGTGATAGCCTCGCCGAATAGAGATATCCACCGACGCGGCTACACGAACGGCATCCACGGCGATATCTGCGCCTGAGTTTCCAAGACCTACGATAAGGACGCGTCTATCAGATAACTGGAGGGGGTGCTTGTAGGCGTGGGCATGATAGCTTTCTCCGGTAAAGGTGCCCGGATAGGTGGGGAGATAAGGTTTCCAGTGATGTCCAGAGGCTGCAATCAAGTAGCGGCTGTGGTAGATGCTCCCATCGGCGGTTACGATTTCCCACCCATTAGGCTCTACAGCGGCTTTCTCTACGGCCGTATGGAAACGAATATGCTCTAAGAGATTGAAATGCTCTGCATACCTCCGAAAATATTGCTGGACAAGGAAATGCGGCAGGTAGTCAGGCCATTCCTTGGGGAAGGGAAAGCCTTCAAAGCTGGAGCGGGACTTAGAAGTAATCGTTGTAAGGGTGTGATAAGCGCTTGAATGGCCTTCAGGCTCTTCTTCGTAGAGCCAGACGCCGCCGATGTCGTGGCGCTTTTCCAGAGCCAGTACTGATAAGCCGGCTTCTTTGAGCTTGCGTATCGCCGCTAAGCCTGACGGACCTGCGCCGACTACAATAGCATCCCAGCGCATGTCAGTAGCTGCTTCCGCTCGTCGGGGCTGTGCCTCCGACGCCGAAGCCAGACGTAGAGATTACATGGGCTTTGAGGTGGAGCACCACCCGACTATTGAGGGGGTCATTAGTTTCTACCGTGATGGTTTTGTGCTGGGGACCTGTTCGTCCTCGCGAATCAAACTTAGCTATGATTTCTGTACTTGCTCCGGGCTTGAGAACTTTATCGGCGGGCTCCACAGCGGTACAACCGCAGGAGGCTTTTACACTTTCAATTACGAGGTCGCTTTTCCCCTCATTTCGTATAACGAATCGGTACTCTACCATTTGTCCCTCTAAAACCTCTCCACCGTCAAACTCCATTACGGGAAAGATAGCTTTTGGCGCTTTTGCCAGCTCCTCTGGACTATAAACTATCTCAAAGCTTCCATTTACGACAAGCTGCTTCTCTGGGCTGATGGGGTCCGAAGTGCGGATGCGGATAATCTCATAGAAACCCGATTGATTTTTCCACCCTGCCGCACGCGCAGCTTTCCCATCCAGCGTGATAATTACCTTGCCTTCTTGATTAGGGGCTAAGACCTTCGGAGAAAAGCTAAGCTTGAACATGGGCTTGAGGTCAATCCCTTCTATGAACTCTACGGGAGTCTGCCCTATGTTCTTCACCTCAAATGTCAGAGAAGGGGTCTGGTCTGACTTCACATGACCAAAGCTTTCCCGCCGTTTTGTCCAGGCCAAGTTGGCATCTACTTCGCTGTATTTGTCCTGAGGCTGATTGGAATTTTTGACGACGCCTTTGATAGTGAGGATGATGGGCTTATCATCAGCATCGTGCTGGACGGTAATAGTTTTGACGAAATTTCCAGGACGCCCTTTCGTGTCATAGGAAGCTTGGACCTGTCCAGTGCCGCCGGGAGGAACTGGGTCTTGAGTCCAGCTGGGAGTGGTACAGCCGCAGGAGGCCTTCACTGAAGTAAGCTTTACGGGCTTGGAGCTTGTGTTTTTGAAGGTGAAAGTATAAACTGCTGGAGGACCTTCTATGATTTCACCGAAGTCATGTTCGGTCTTGTCAAAAGTAATTTGTGCCCATCCAAGGGGGAGGAGAATGAGGCTCCACGTGGCTTTTGGCATAGGACAAAGATAATTAGGTTATAGCTAAAAAGGATATGGGTGGGGCGGGGCCCGCCCCCACGGCCCGGGGGGCCCCCCAAAAAACCCCCCCCCCACAAAAACCCCAAAAAACCCAAAAAACCCCCCACAACCACACAAA
>JANXDD010000031.1 GCA_025059915.1 Bacteroidia bacterium
AGTTTCTTCGTCAAGTCTCGCTCTAATCCTATATTGGCTTGCTCCCCAGCGCAGCATCTCCTCATCTTTCCCGAAGCCCCGAAGAAGAGCCAGCTTTTGAATCCCTTCCAAAGCGGAGGTTTTTCCGGAAGCATTAGGCCCCACCCATGCCGTGCCGCGTTCCCCCAGCATAAATAAAGCCCTTTCATAACACCGAAAGTCCACCAGTTCAATTGCCCGCAGCACTGGCGTATCTTTGCTTTATGGCAAAGGTAAAGGAACCTCCTACCCTGTCCTATACGAGAGAACAGCTGCTACATTGGTATAGGCAGATGTTGGCTGTGCGCCGCATGGAGGAAAAAGCCGCCCAGCTCTATACCCAGCAAAAAATTCGCGGCTTCCTCCACCTCTACATCGGGCAGGAAGCCACAGGTATGGGGATAGAAGCCGCCATCCGGCGAGAAGATTATGTAATCACGGGCTATCGCGAGCATGGTAATGCTTATTTCCGCGGCATTCCCATGCGAGCCATCATGGCGGAGCTCATGGGGAAAGAAACAGGCATCTCTCGGGGAAAAGGCGGCTCCATGCATATGTTTTCGCGAGAACATCGCTTCCTTGGCGGCCATGGAATTGTAGGAGCGCAAATCGGGATTGGAACGGGGGTGGCTTTCGCTATCAAATACCGTGAAGAAGACCTTATTTGTGTCACAATGTTTGGGGATGGGGCAGCACGACAAGGCATGCTCCACGAAAGCTTCAATATGGCGATGCTTTGGCGACTCCCTGTCGTATACGTCTGCGAAAATAATCAGTACGCCATGGGTACCTCCGTAAGCCGCAGCTCCAACGTAACCGACATCTATCGTTTAGCTTGTGCCTATGACATGCCTGCGGAGCAGGTAGATGGCATGAACATTTTCACTGTGTATGAAGCGGTGAGGCGAGCAGCCGACCACGCCCGCTCAGGAAAAGGACCGTACTTTTTAGAGATTCTCACCTATCGCTACCGAGGACACTCTATGTCTGACCCAGCGAAATACCGAACCCGCGAAGAAGTAGAAGCATACAAAGAGCGCGACCCGATAGCTCACCTGCAAAGCTACCTTTATACCCACCATCTGGCGACCGAAGAGGATTTCAATACCATAGAAGAAGAAGTAGCTGCAGAGGTTGCAGACGCAGTAGCTTTCGCTGAAGCCAGTCCATTTCCGGCGCCAGAGCAGCTGTATGAGGACGTATATGTCCAACCCGACTATCCCTTTTTGCGCGAATGGTGAATGTAGGTGCAGCCTCCGATCCAGGACGAGTCCGCTCCACAAACGAAGACTATTATCGCCACGGACCTGTACCCCAAGGGTATTTAGCGGTCGTTTGCGACGGCATGGGCGGACATGAAGCTGGCGAGGTTGCCGCTCGCCTCGCCGCCGACGCTGTACATAAATTCCTGCAGGAGGCCCCTCCCACCGATGACCTCAAAAAGCTTCTCCACGATGCTATCCTTTTCGCCAATCAGCAGGTGCTCCTCCACACCCAAATCCAATCTACCTCAAAATCCCCCGGTTCTACTATAGTCGCTGCCCTCTTTACTCCTACCCACCTCATCTATGCACATGTAGGGGATAGCCGACTCTATGCTTTCAGCAAAGGAGAGCTTACGCTTTTGACGCAGGACGACTCCTTGGTAAATCAAATGGTTGCTTCCAAGCTCATCACCCCCGAACAAGCACTACGACATCCCCAGCGAAATGTCCTTACCCAGAGCCTGGGACAGCAGCCCCCTCCTACCCCCCATGTAGAAATCCTTCCCCTCCAGAAAAATACCCTATACCTTCTCTGTACCGATGGACTCTATGGGGCGCTCTCGCGCGAAGAGATTACTAGCATTTTATCCCTCTCCCCAGAAAGCTCCCTTCAATCCAAAGCTGAACAGCTCGTCCGCCAAGCTAATCAAAATGGAGGCTACGATAACATCACCGTTCTCCTTGTGCAATCCCCCATCAAAAGCAGTACCTTTGGGGCAAATATGAATTTCAAGCTCCCTCCTACAAAATACCTTATCGGCGGTGGAATTGCTCTAATCGTGCTGGTCATTCTGCTCTTGGTATGGAGCCGCCGCTCATCAAAAACCTCTGCTTCTGGAAGCGAGGATAAAGTAATCACTATAGTAGATGATGGAGCTACTGCCACTTCAAATGAAACTCCCTCCTCTGGCAGCGAGGCCCAAGAGCTTCCTAACGAACCTCCTCCTGTGCCTTCTCCCGCCCCCCCTCGTGAAGGTGAGCCTTACCCTCCTTCTCCAAAAGCAACTGCCCCTTCTCCTGCTCCCTCTAAATCCCCTGCCAATAACGAAACCGCTGTCTTTGAATACACGATTCAGAAAGGCGACAACCTCGGACGGATAGCAGAAGCCTTCGGCGTTTCCAAAAATGACCTGCGTAAAGCCAACGGGCTAAAAGACGACAATATTCAAGCGGGCAAAAAGCTGAAAATCCCAGTGAAGGATGTAAAATATCACACCGTGAAAGAAAAAGAAAGCCTCTCAGCTATCGCCCGAAAGTACGGCACACGCATAGAGGCTATCAAGCGAGCTAATCACATAGAAGGAGAGAAGATTAAGGTAGGGCAAAAGCTAACTATCCCTATCGTTGCAGCCAAGCAATGAGCACCCTGCTCGGGAAGAAACTGCTCAACTACCGCATAGAGAAGCTGCTGGGGCAAGGCGGAATGGGAGAAGTATACCTCGGCGTCCATACAGAAATTGGACGCAAGGTAGCCATCAAAGTGATTAGCCCCCACTTAGCCCGAGACCCTCGCATTCAAGACCGCTTCAAACGAGAAGCCCTCATTCTGGCAAAGCTCAACCACCCGAATATCGTCCAGCTGTATGACTACTGGTCCCGTCCAGAAGAGGGGCTCTTTCTCATCATGGAGTATGTAGAGGGTATTTCGTTGGACAGGTATATCCACCGAGTGCTGCGGGGGCCGGTGCCTCCCAAGCAGGCGATTGAGCTATTCCTGCAGATCCTAGATGCTTTCCAATATGCCCACGATAACGGGGTCATCCACCGAGATATAAAGCCCAGCAACATCTTACTGCGCTCAGACAACGTAGTCAAGATTTTGGATTTTGGGATTGCTCGTATCGTTTCTCCAGACCCTACTACGACGAGTGGGGATGAGAGTTCCCTCACAAAAACAGGTACTACCCTGGGCACCGTATCTTACATGAGTCCAGAGCAGCTGCGCGCTAAACATTCCAGCGATATTGACCATCGGTCCGATATTTACTCGCTCGGCGTAGTTCTTTTTGAAATGCTAACTGGACGAGAGCTGTATGACCGCTCTCAGCTATCTGAGTTTGAGATTCTCATCAAAATAGCCAGCGAACCGCCCCCGCCACTTTCAGAAATCAATCCTAAGATAGCTCCAGACTTTGAGCCTATCCTGAAAAAAGCCTTAGCTAAAAAGCGAGAAGAACGCTACCAATCCTGTCAGGAGTTTGCCGCCGCTCTCCTTCATATTCTCCCCAAATATGATGTGCCCCAAGAAGTCCCCCCTGTAAAAAACCCAGCCCTCACCCAAACAAGTGCTTCTCCCTTATATGCCTCCACGGAAGCGCCTGCCAAGGAAAAAAGTCAGCCTCAGGGGTCATCTCGCTTGCGCCTCCTGCAGATTGCAGGAGCAAGCCTTCTTCTTTTAGGTATAGGAGGGGGAGTGTTCTGGTACATGCGCGCTCAAGCTGCCGCTAAAGCTAATGCGCTCGCTTTGGCAGATTCTTTCGCTGTCGCTCTCCATAGACACGATGAAGCACTCCTCAGGCGCATTCTCGCCCCTTCCTTGACCCCCTTTTTCAGTGATGGACAAATGTCCCAGCAAGCTGCTCTGGAAAAGTACTTTCTAAGCTTCTGGAAGACCCTGCGGCGAGATTCGGTGGCCTGGTCTTCACCCTTGGAATACAGGAAAGAAAATGGTCAAACTTTCGTAGAAGGTACTCTCTATCAAAATTCTTATCCGATTCCTCAGACTACTGTCGTATATGAGCCTATCCCTCGTGCGCAACGGATTCCGGGCCTATCTCCTCCTCATCGCCCTGTAGTCCGCGAAGTGCCCACCCCGCCTATTTGTAAGGTAAAGCGGCTTCGTCTATACATCTCTGAAGATAAAATCAGCGGCGTGCAGGTTCTGGAAGCCAAAGACTGTCCAAAATAGCCTTTTCATAAAAGGGGAAGATCACATAACTTTGCCGCATCATGGCAAAATCTAATGAACAAGAAAAACTACCTACCAGCAAGATTGCTCGGGCTTCTCAGTTTCTAAAAGGCGGTTTGCGCGTCGGCGCTAATGTAGTCAAACACCAAGCCAAAAAGCTCTTGGGAAAAGAGGTCTCTCAGGATGAGTTAGACCGCGAAAATGCCGAAGAGCTTCTAAAGACTTTCACGCAGCTGCGCGGCTCCGCCTTAAAAGTCGCACAGACTATATCGCTGGATACTATAAACTTCTCCAAGTCTTTCGTAGAAGTTATGCAGAACGCCCAATATAGCGTTCCACCGATGAGCGGTCCTATGGTAGTGCAGGTCTTCAAGCGAAGCATTGGCGTCCCTCCAGAAAAAGTCTTTGATAAGTTCAATATTCATGCGGTTCGGGCTGCTTCTTTAGGGCAGGTGCATGAAGCCTGGAAGGATGGGAAAAAGCTCGCAGTAAAAATTCAATACCCCGGCGTAGCAGAATCTATCCAGTCAGACATGAAGATATTTCGCGCTTTGGCTCCCCGTATCACCCGCATCCCCTTAGAAGAGCTGGAACCCTACATTCAGGAAATGGAAGAAAAGTTTCTGGAGGAAGCAGATTATCGGAAGGAGTTGGCAAACTCTCTCGCCTTCAAGGAGCTGTGCAAAGACATCCCAAACCTACGCTTCCCTGAATACTATCCAGAGCTGTGCGGGGATAAGGTGCTGACCATGGAGTGGTTAGACGGACTTCATTTGCGAGAATATCTCGCCACTAATCCCTCCTATGAAGAGAGACAGCATTTTGGTCAACTTATCTGGGACTTCTACAACTACCAAATTCACAAGCTGCGTCAAGTGAATGCGGATCCCCACCCGGGCAATTTCCTCTTCAGAAGTGATGGCACGTTGGGAGTGATAGATTTTGGATGCACCAAGCTTATACCAAGCGATTTATACGAGGCTTACTTTGCTTTGGGCGATCCAAAGGTGTATGAGCCTAAACAGCGTAAGAAACTGGATGCGCTTTTTGAGAAACTCGCCATCTATCGCCCTACCGACACCCCTGAGCAGCGAGAGTATGTGCGAGACCTTTTCAGTCGCTTCGCTCAGATTTTAGCTACGCCTTACCGGCTGGGGCGGATGGACTTCCGTAAAACGGAATTTTTTGAGGCTCTAAATCAGGTAGGCGAAGAAATTGCCCGTAGCCGAGAACTGCGCGGGCTGCGAGACTTCCTTTTCCTCAATCGTACCTTTTTGGGGCTATTCAACCTTTTCCATCAGCTGGGGGTGGAACTGGACACCCGCTGTGAGTACCTTCCCTATTACGACTATTCCCACTTGAAGACTCCCTCAGCTTAGTCTTTCTCTACAAAATCCAGCGACTTCCCGAAAGTCTCTCGGAGTCTGCTTGCAGCCCATAATGCCAAGCCAAATACAACAATCCCCGCTGCAAGGGCACTGTACCGAAGGGGTAGAATCTCGTGAAAGCTATTCCACAAGAAGGTAGAGAGCACTAGAGAGCCCCTAATCCAGTTTGGCACACTGGTAGCTACAGTGGCCCTGAGGTTTGTGCCAAACTGTTCTGCTGCGCTCGTAATCAGCACCGCCCAATACCCCGAAAAGAGCCCCAATAAAAGAGCCATGCCATACACCAAAGATTCTGTAGTAAAAGGGAGAAGGTTATAAGCTACCGAAAGCAAAGCACCCATAGTGAGCCAGAGAAATACAGGCTTTTTCCGACTCTGCCATATTTGGCTCAAAATCCCCGCCAAAAGGTCCCCTATGGATAACCCAATATAGGCATACATCACAGCCCGTCCAGCTCGCACAGACAATCCACTCTCCCGAAACAGGTCAGGAGAAAAGGTAATCAATATCCCAACGACATACCAGATGGGGATTCCCGCTAAAATGGAATAGAGATAACGCATAAGGCGCTCTGCTTTACGAAAAATCTGGGAAATGTCTCCCATGGGCACCTGAGCATGCTGTTTGACAGACTCAAAGAGACCCGACTCTCCTACACCGATTCGCAGGACAAGAAGCAAAAGCCCCATCCCCCCACCAATGAAATACGCCGTACGCCAAGAAAACGCTTCCCCAATCAAGCTGGCAACCACGGCGCCTAAAATGCCAACTGTGGCTATGAGCGTTGTTCCCCACCCCCGCAGATGCGGCGGCATAAGCTCCGCCACGAGCGTAACCCCCCCCCCCAGCTCCCCCGCTAACCCTATCCCCGCAATAAATCGCCATAGAGCATATCCATATACGCTTTCTACCAGACCATTTAGTAGGTTCGCCACAGAATAAGTGAGAATAGAGCCGAAAAGTATAGAAAGTCGCCCCCTTTTATCTGCTAAAATGCCCCACAATAGCCCACCGATAAGCATACCTACCATTTGGAGGTTGATGAGCCAGACGCCGTATTCTAATCGCTGCGCCGTATTATACCCTAAATCAGTCAGACTCGCCTCCCGAACGACCGAAAAAAGTATAAGGTCATAAATATCTACGAAGTATCCCAGCGTCGCTACCAGCACAGCTAACCACACCTTTCGTGTCATCTCGGCGAAAGTATAAATACGCTCGCAGGCTATTTGTAGCTATAAGGAGAGCTCCTCTTTCTTTAAGCGTTTAGGGAAAAGCCAATAGGCTGCTCTATCCGCTATTGCAAACGCTGCAGTTCCTACCATCACACTACCTAAAACAAGAAGAATCACCAGCGAACTCCAAGAAGTCATGAGCTTTCCGAAAAGGAGGGAGAATTCTCCTTTGGGGAGGAAGCTGAGCGCAGCGCGGAAAGCGGCTCTTTTCTGAAGTCCCCACGAACGAGCTGCCCAAAAGGTAGAAAGCCCCTTTAGGAAAAGCGCCAGTGTCAGCCATTCTATGCCTAAGCCCCATGGAAGCTCTGCAAGCTCTACCGAATAACACAGGGCAAAAAAGAAAAGACCTACACTAAGCTCACGCAGGGGAGCAAGCGACCGCTCTGCAGCATGATAAAGCGCACTCCCTTCCGGTAGTAGCACCCCCAAAAGAAAGGTAGTCAAAGCCCCTGACAGCCCTATCTCGTGTCCAGCAGCGCCTACCGCTAATATCAGCCCCAAAGTCAGAAAAATTACAAGCGGCTCTTCCCCCAGCAAAGGAAGATACACCCAAAAACGGGGAAGCACCCAGCGGTGTATTATCCAGAAAATCAGAAAGACCCCTATGAGAGCTCCCACAATCCGCCCCAAGCCTACAAAGCTTACCATTGCTCCCTGTGTCAGAGGGGTCAGAAGCCCCAGAAGCATCACCCCCACAATGTCCTCAAATATCAAAAGCCCCAGTAAGAGCTCCGCCTCCGCACTGGCAAGCCTTCCGTAGTCTAAAAGAAGGCGAGCCACGACTACCGTACTGCTGGGATATAACGCACTTCCCAGAAGAACCGCTTCCAAAGGGGAAGAGAAAAAAAGCGCCACCCCTGTGATAACCCCGAAATTCACTCCAAAGTCTATTAGCCCTGGGCGAGCGATGCTGCGACTGAGGCGCGCCAGATTTTCAGGCGAATACTCTAGGCCCACAAAGAAGAAAAGAAGCCAAACTGCTACCTCCCCAAAAAAAGGCAAAATTGGCTCTATAAGGCGCGGCGTATAACTCTGCATTAGAAGCCCCGCCAGCATAAATCCCAGAAGCGCCGGCAGCCTCCAACGCTGAAGAACCCACGCCAAAGCAAATAAGATGACAAAAAGTACGCCTACAGCTCCTAACTCATGGATGGGGAGAGACTTCATGTTCGCTTTCTGCAGAGGGGAAGCACACGCTCTATTTGACTGCGGGTACCTACGGCTACTAAAGTATCCCCTGCCCTAATCCGTTCTGTATGCGGGTCTGGACTGGGTATAGTCTTTCCCCCCCGAAGGATGGCTATGACAGATACACCCGTGCGCCGCCGCAGTTCTAACTCGGCCAGCGTGTGCCCATCCATTTCGCAGTGCGATTCTACAGGGATCCATTCCATCACCACCTCCTGAAGGAGAAAATTCACCTTATCTGCGGGAAGCGGCTGATAGCGTACTCCGCCTAATATGAAAGCGACCTCCCGGGCCTCCTCCTCCGTAAGCCGAATATTTACCACAGGATCATCCTCGTCGGGTTCTATCCAAAAAAGCTCTCGTTGTCCCGAATTATGAACAATCAGCACGAGTCGCCCCCCTTGACGCAAGGCAAGGGTATATTTACGCCCCACGCCGGGAAGGTGTGCCTCCCGCAGATCCATGCATCAAAGGTAGCCGAATGTTCTTACCTTTGAATCATGACTTTAGAACAGATTCAGCAGGCCATCAGCGAACGCGCCGCCCGCCTCTCTGACCTAAATGCCTCCGTGAAGTTTGTCTTAGACGGAAACAAAATCATACATGTAGATGCAAAACAGAAACCCCCTTCTATCTCCATGGAGGATAAACCTGCCGACTGTACCATACGAATGAGCAGCGAGACCTTCAGTGATATTGTCTCTGGACGCAGTAGCCCCGCTACCGCCTTCATGTTTGGTAAAATCAGGATAGAAGGCAATATGTCCATTGCTCTGGCAGTAAGCCGAGTCCTCTAATGCGACAGCTCTTTCGTCCAGGGGACCAGAAGCGGTATCGGACCCAAGTTACCCCCTCTAAAGTAGCCCAGTTTCATGGAGAAGTAGTCCATCCTTACTACTCCACATTCGCCTTAGCTCAAGATGCAGAATGGGCTTGCCGACTTTTCGTCCTTGAGATGAAAGACCCTGATGAAGAAGGCATCGGAACTTTCCTCTCAGTACATCACATCAGCCCTGCTCCACTCGGCAGCGAGGTAGAAATCATAGCCACCCTCCTGTGGGTACGAGACAGCACGATACACTGTGCTTATGAAGTCTGGTGGGAGAATCGGCGCATCGCCTACGGCGAACAGACACAAAAGCTCCTAAAAAAGCGTTAGCTTTGTTGTATGCAGAAGCTCCGCTGGTTCGGCTGGGGAGTTTTGGCTCTATCGGGTGGGCTATTTCTCTTCCTGACAGGCTTTCGCTGGCGCACAGAGGAGCCAGAGCGGCAAAGTGGAGATGATATCCGAAAGCTCCAGCTCATTATTGAGCTTGTTGAGAAGTATTATTACCGCCCCTACACTCAAGAGGAGCTTGTACGGAAAGCTATAGATGGGCTTTTTCGTGGCTTAGATCCCCACTCTTTTTACATTCCGAAAGAGATTCAGCAGCAGGAAGAAGCCCAAATGTCTGGCGGCTTTGAAGGCATCGGAGTTGAGTTTCAGATTATAGATGATACCATCACGATTGTTGCTCCTATACGAGGCGGACCGAGCGAGCTTTTAGGGATTCAATCTGGCGACCGTATCGTAGAAGTAGATGGACAAAATGTGGCAGGGAAGGGAATCACTACTCAAGATGTAATACGCCTTTTGCGTGGGAAAAAAGGTACAAAGGTTCGGGTGAAAATCTTGCGCCCTGGCGAACCGGAGCTACTGGAGTTTGAGATTACTCGGGATAGGATTCCTATGCATGCGGTTTCTTTTGCGGGCAAGATTGGGGATGTGGGGTATATTCAGCTGCGCCGATTCTCTGAAACTAGTCATGAGGAGGTGCGTCAGGCCCTGCGCACCCTCAAGCAAGAAGGAGTCAAAGGGATCATTTTAGATCTCAGGGATAACCCGGGGGGGTATTTGCACATGGCTCAGCGCATCGCCGATGAGTTTCTTCCAGAGGGGAAGAAAGTCGTCTATACACAAGGACGAGTTCCTGAGAGCAATACGAGCTACATAGCGACGAGCTATTATGCCACTTACGAAAAGGGTCCCCTTATCATCATGATAAGCCCTGGTAGCGCCTCGGCCAGTGAGATAGTGGCAGGGGCAGTTCAGGACTGGGATCGCGGCTTAGTGGTAGGACAGAGGTCCTTCGGAAAAGGTGTAGTGCAGACTCAGCGCTATCTCCCTGACAGCTCTGCCGTGCGAATCACCTTCTCCCGCTACTTCACCCCCAGCGGACGATGCATTCAAAAGCCCTTTGAGAATGTTTCCTCCGAGGCTTACGAAAGAGAGCTTTCAGAACGCGCCGCACGCGGCGAGTTTTTTGATGAGGAAAAGATTAGCCTGCCTGAATCCCTTCAATATCGTACCGCCTCTGGACGAATCGTTTATGGAGGAGGGGGAATTATTCCAGACATCTTTTTCCCGATAGACACTACTCGCCGCATTTCTCCCTGCGCTGTCGCCGCCCAGAATAGAAATATTTATCTGCTTGCCGCTCAAGCTTATGTTTCCCAGCACCCCGAGCTCAAAAACAAATACGCTTCGGCAGAAGACTTTGCCCAAAGGTTCAGAGTAGATGGGGATTTGTGGAGGATTTTTGAGGAAAAGGCACGGGAAAGAAAGCTAAGCTGCAACTATGCTTCTGACACGGTGCGTAAAGATGCCGAGTGGTATCTGCGGGCTTTTGTGGGTAAGTTAGCTTTTGGGGAAGAGGCTCGTACCAGAGTAGAAATAGAAAGGGATATCCAGCTTCGGCGGGCGCTTCGGCTTATTCCAGCGGCAGAGGAGCTTGAGCGGACAGGCAAGTTAGACAAGGAACGATACAAAGCTCTGGTTTTGAAGACAGAATGAACTGGCAGGAGCATTTAGACCCGCAGCAGTGGGAGGCGGTGTCTCATATCTCCGGTCCAGCTATAGTCCTTGCTGGCGCAGGAAGCGGTAAAACACGCGTCTTGACCTACCGGATCGCCTACCTTCTCTCTCAAGGGGTTTCTCCCCATCAGATTCTGGCCCTTACTTTCACTAATAAAGCGGCAGACACCATGCGCCAGCGGATAGCCCAGCTTATCGGAAATGCCGCGCTGATGGTGCGCATGGGAACCTTCCACAGCATCTTTGCTCAATGGCTTCGGCGGGAGCTCAACGGCGTCCCAGTCAGCCGAAACTTCACGATTTATGACGAAGATGACTCCCGAGCTCTTATTCGCGCAATCCTCAAGGAGATGGGGCACGATACTAAACGAGCACCCACCATTCGCAGCATCATCAGCCGCTGGAAAAACGAAGGCATCTCTTGGCAAAAAGTTCAGCCCCACTCTACTACGATAGAACGCATCGCCGCCCAAGTTTATGAACGGTACGATGCCCGTCTAAGGGCAGCTCAGGCTCTGGACTTTGATGACCTCCTTCTGGAGACGGAACGGCTATTTCTACGGGAGCCTGCCATCTTGGAGCAGTATCAGACCAGATACCAGCATATCCTCGTGGATGAATACCAAGACACTAATCCCCTACAGTATCGTATTCTGCGTCTTTTAGCCTCCAAGCATCGCAATCTTTTCGTAGTAGGGGATGATGCTCAGAGCATTTATCGCTTTCGGGGGGCGGACATAAGAAACTTTCGCTATTTAGAGAGAGACTTTGCCCCTGTGAAAATAATCCGTCTGGAGCAGAACTATCGCTCCACGCCCCAGATTCTGAGCCTGGCTAATAATCTCTTGCGTCACAGTCAAGAGCTGTACAAGAAAGAGCTTTTTACCCGAAATGCTTCGGGGCCCGAGCCCCTTATTCACACCGGTTGTCTAAATGCCCGAGAAGAAGCTCTTTTCGTGGTAAATAAGATTCGGGAAGAGATGGCTCGTTATCACTTGAGCTACCGCGACTTTGCGATTCTCTATCGGACAAACGCCTACTCTCGGGCATTTGAAGAGGAGCTGAGGGCAGCCCGCATTCCTTACCGCTTGATAGGAGCGATTTCTTTCTACCAGCGGGAGGAAGTAAAGCACTTCTTGGCTTTTCTGCGCTTTATTCTGAACCCTGATGACGAGCAGGCCCTTTTGCGAATCATCGCTGTACGAGGAGCTGGTATAGGAGAAAGTACCATTGAGAAGCTCACGAAACTGGCGGAGGCACAGCGGGTCTCCCTTTGGCAAATCCTTCCTCTCGCTGCTAAAGAAATGAAAGGAGCCCCACAGCGCGCCCTTGAAGCCTTTTATGTCCGAATGCTTCGTTTCCGAGAGAAGCTTTTGCCTTTACCCCTGACCGAGCAGGTAGCCCTTGCCTTAGAAGAAAGCGGACTTTTAGAGTATTATCGGGAAGCAGAAAATGGCCGAGAACGAATAGATAACCTCCAAGCCGTAGTCGCTTCTGCTAAGGACTTTATTCTTCAAGTCGGAGAAGGTGCCTCACTTAGAGAGTTTTTAGAGAGAGTCGCGCTGGTCTCTGCGACAGATGACCCGAAAGAAGGGGCTCCTGATGCTGTATGGCTTTCTACTGTACATGGGGTGAAAGGGTTAGAGTTTCACACGGTTTTCGTGGTGGGAGTGATAGAGGGATATTTCCCCCACTCATATGCCCATGAAGAAGGCATGGAAGCCTTGGAAGAGGAGCGGCGTATTTTTTATGTCGCCCTTACCCGAGCTATGCGCCACCTCTACATCCTCCAGCCCCAATACGATACTCGTCATGGAGGGGCCCAACCCGCTATACCCAGTCGCTTCCTTCAGGAAATCAAGCCTGCAGAAAGCAGCAAAACACGCCCTGCATTGATAGGACGCCTAAGAGCCCCGGTGGTGAGCGCTCCCTCTGGTATGACATGGGCTTTCCCCCCAGAAGAGGCTGCTCCCCCGTCGGAAATCCTTCCTGGACGACGCGTCCAACATACCCATTTCGGGTACGGGCAAGTGCTGAGCCGCGAAGAAAATGGAGCTGCTGGAATTGTGGAAGTTTTATTTGACACTTACGGCAAGAAAAAGTTAGACCTGCGCCATGCGAAATTCCGAGTTCTCTCCTAAGCTGAGAATACCCCCTGCTCGCTCCAAAAGCGAGGTAGGGGTATGGCTTCAAGACTTTCTTCGGTCAGCAGCCCAGAATCTCCCAGAGAGTCATCTTCCCACCTTCCTCAGAGCAGTTTTTAGATGGCTTCTTCAAATAGAAGGCGTAGAACGGCTTTCGGAGGAAGAGCTGCGGCTGCGAAAAGAAAGGTTTTATTTTCTCCTGCCGGAAGAGCTGAGAACCTACTTTCCGTGGGAGGCCCCCTCTCTCCTCCCTGACCCTCCCCCACCCCATCTAACCTACCCCCAGGAAAGAACGCCCTTTCGTCAATACGGCCTTTTGGCGCGGCGATGGATAGAAGCTTTGGGAAGCTTGCCAAAAGAGGAACAGAATGTGCTGGGAAATCGCTTAGTACGGCACCTTTACCATCAGCTGCGACACCAAGGCCTACCGATAGAAGAAAGCACCCTCATAGAAAACATAGCGAGCCTGAGCCCTACTCCCCTCCACCTTACACCTCAAGGGTTGAGCGAGCGTCCAATCGTAGAGTTTTCTGAACGATCGCGTAAAAAGCACAGGCCCTTCCGCCACCGAAGATGAGGTTTATCATAGAGGGAGGAGCGCGGCTCTCGGGGACCTACACCCCTCAGGGAGCTAAAAATGAAGCTCTTCAAGTCCTTGCAGCTGCTCTGCTCACCAGCGAAGCAGTAGAAGTAGATAATCTGCCATTTATCACGGATGTTCAGCGACAACTGGACCTTATAGAGCTATTAGGAGCGAAGGTAGAGCGGGTTTCCCCTCATAAGGTACGGATTCAGGCAGAGACTATTCATCCGCAAGCGATTATATCTCCAGAGGGGCAGGAACTCTTTCGGAAGATTCGGGGCTCTATTCTTTTGGTAGGGCCGCTTTTGGCGCGCTGCGGAGAAGCCTACTTTCCACGTCCCGGAGGAGACAAAATCGGACGCCGACGAATAGATACGCATCTCTTAGGTTTTTTAGCGCTGGGGGCAACCCTCTCCTACGACGCTCATAAGGAGATTTATCACCTCGTAGCCTCCCGGCGCCTGCAAGGCAAATATATCCTTTTGGAGGAGGCATCCGTTACAGGTACTGCAAACCTTCTCATGGCAGCTACCTTGGCGGAAGGGGAAACTATACTTTACCATGCTGCTTGTGAGCCCTACATCCAGCAGCTGGGAGGTATGCTCAGTCGGATGGGGGCAGAAATAGAGGGGTTAGGCACAAATCGGATTCGTATCGTAGGACGAAAGGCACTGCATGGCACCCATCACACTCTTCTGCCGGATGTGATAGAGATAGGAAGTATCGCTGCTTTGTCTGCAATGACCCAGAGCCCGCTACGGATAGCTCCCGTGCCGGCTCCTCATCTGGAGCCTGTTATTCGTCCGCTCCAGCGCCTCGGCATTCCAGTGAAGATAGAGGGAGAAACACTTTCCGTTGACCCCCCTGCCATTTATGAACCAGAAACGATAGAAGGCGATATTCTCACCATCTCTGATCACACATGGCCTGGCACCCCGCCTGATATGCTTAGTGTCCTGCTGGTTGTAGCTACGCAGGCAGCAGGTACAGTGCTCATTCATCAGAAAATGTTTGAAAGCCGGCTGTTTTTTGTGGATAGGCTCATAGAAATGGGGGCGCAGGTTGTCTTGTGTGACCCTCACAGGGCTTTGGTCATAGGATTGGGGCGGCGTTCTATGCTTAGGGGCATACGCATGAGCAGTCCTGACATACGAGCGGGGATGGCTCTCCTCATCGCCGCTTTATCAGCGACAGGGCGCAGTGTGATTGAGCAGGCAGACCAAATAGAGAGAGGCTATGAACGGTTAGATGAAAGATTACGAGCTCTCGGCGCTCAGGTCTGGAAGGAGCCCAAGGAGTAAGTACCTTCAAAGGCTCCTACCCTTAAAGCTGTCGTACCTTTGCCTCGTGCGAAAAGCGTGGCCTTTGATAATAGTGGGGCTCCTTTCAGGAGCCACTGCAGCTGCAGCAGTATATGCCCTTCTACGCAAGCCAGAGTGTCCTACAGAGGAAATGCCTGTGCTTACTGCCCCCATACAAACCGTTCGTTTAGAACAAGCCCCTGGAAGTGCCAGCTTTATAGAAGCAGCCCGAAAAGCTACGCCCAGTGTAGTATTTATCCGAGCCTATGGGGAAAGGACGGCAGGAGATGATTTCTGGAGCTTCTGGGGGCTCTGGATGCCCCGCACTCAGCAGATATACAGCGCTGGCTCTGGCGTCGTCTGGAGCAGCGACGGTTACATCGTAACTAACTTTCATGTGATTCGGGATGCTACTCGCATCCTCGTAACCTTCTCAGATAAACGCACTGTAGAAGCGGAACTGGTCGGGGCAGACGCCGGCGCCGATATCGCCCTTCTCAAAGTCAAAGCCTCTAAGCTTACCCCCCTCCCCCTGGCTAACTCTGACTCAGTCCAAATTGGCGAATGGGTTTTAGCCATCGGGAATCCCTACAATCTAACCTACACTGTAACCGCAGGTATCATCAGCGCCCGAGGCCGCAATCTCAACCTTCTGCAAGGTCCTTTGCCTTTAGAGTCTTTTCTCCAAACTGATGCTGCCATCAACCCTGGTAATAGCGGCGGCGCTCTGGTCAATCTCAAAGGGCAGCTCGTCGGCATAAATACTGCTATAGCCTCCCGTACAGGCTCTTATGTAGGATACGGTTTTGCCATACCCGTAAATATCGTTCGCAAGGTCGTAGAGGACCTCAAAACCTATAAAGTAGTTCAGCGGGCATTTCTGGACATAGAAGTGGCGGATTTGGCAGAGGAGCGAATAGGAGATATTCCTCCCGAGGAGCTTCAAGGACTCTATATAGGACATGTATATCCAGGCGGGGCAGGGGATAAAGCTGGCTTGAGGACAGGGGACATTCTCCTTGCAGTGGATGGCGTTCCCATTCAGACCCAGGCGGAACTTCTGGAGCGGCTGGCCCAGAAACGCCCGGGGGATAGGGTTCAGCTGCTTTATCGGCGCCACGGTAAGCTTTATGAAACTACAGCCACCCTTACTAATGAAGATGGCGAGCCCACGATTCTGAAACGGGAGGTTTATCAATCCGAGGCTTTAGGCGCAGAAATTGTGGCTATCAGCGCACGAGAAGCCCAACGGTTGGGGATTAGCCGTGGGTTTCGCTTTCAAAATCTGCGCGGCGGGGGCCTGATTAGTCAAATGGGGCTGCCTGAAGGCTTTATCCTGCTTCGGATAAATGGCTACGCTCCAGAGTCCCCAAGAGAAGTAGAGCAGATTTTACAAAGGGTGCGCGGTCGGCTGAACATTGAAGGAGTGGACGCCCAAGGGCGCCGCTTATATCTGAATTTCACGATGCGGTGAGCTATCCGGAGCCGTTTCTCCGGCGCATGGAGGAGCGCTTAGGCGCTGAGGTAGAGGCATTTCTCCAAGCGCTGACTGCAGCTCCAAAAACAACTATTCGCCTCCATCCGTATAAGGGAGCAACGCTTTTTCCCGATGCTGAGAGAGTTCCCTGGCATCCTTTGGGGCGCATTCTCTCTGCCAGACCTGACTTTGAGAAAGAACCGCTATGGCATGCTGGCGCTTACTATGTGCAAGAGGCCTCTGGAATGAGCATGCGCGCCTTTATTCCACCCAAGCGCCCCCTACGAGTGATAGACTTGAGCGCAGCGCCGGGCGGCAAGGCTACTTTGATTTTAGGGGAGCTGGGGCTCTCTGGCGGACTGCTGATTGCTAATGACCCTGAGCCTCGCCGCCGCTCCGCCCTCCAAGAGAACTTGGAGCGGTGGGGCATCCCCGCTTACTTCATCACAGGACGCCACCCTCAATATTGGGCTCAACGATACCCTGCCTTATTTGACCTCGTGATTTTGGATGCGCCCTGCTCTGGAGAGGGCCTTTGGCGAAAAGATAACCGAGCTATTTGCCAGTGGAGCCCTCAGCTGGTTCAACGAATGCAGCGCCTCCAACGAAACTTGCTTTTTGCCGCAAAAGCCCTCACTGCCCCGGGGGGCAGGCTCATCTACTCCACCTGTACCTTTTCCCCACAAGAAAACGAAGAAAACTTAGCCTATGCTTTCGCCGACGATAGAGAGTGGGAGCCAGTGCTCTGGGAAAATCCTCCTTCCGAAGTCGTACCTATTTCCTACGAGGGAGGCGGGGTAGGATATTACTTCTACCCTCATCGCAGCCCAGGAGAAGGTTTTTTCATCTCTGCATGGCAGCGGAGGGGAAACCCTACGAGAAAAATTGTCTCCTCTCTCAAACCTCTCTCACATCCCCCCTATCCTCTGCCAGCAGAGATTCAAGCATTTCGTTTCAAGGAAGAAACCTATGCTCTTACCGAAGCTGCGATGGCGCTACTCCCTCCACAGTGGGAGAAAGAAAACTGGAATGCTTTTCCTTTGGGCTCGGCGGTGCGTCCTGCGCATGCAGCCGCCCTTTTAGCCGGCGGAATGGCAGCGGCATTTCCATCCCGACTCTTAGAGGCTTCTGATTTTGAAGAATATCTTCATGGAGAGCTTTTTGAACCAAAAGCTCCCATAGAGTGGGTAACTGTGAAAGGGCTTGGAGTTGGATGGCTATATAAGGGCAAACCCTCCCTACCTTTCACTTGGCGGCGCTTCCTCCGTCACAGAAGCCGATGAGTGAATGCCTTCCCTATACTCCACATCCTGCAGCCCCAAAGCTTGAAGGGCTGCCACCACATGCCGAAGATCATCCATCTCTTCCTCCTCCCCCTGATAAATAATGAGCTTTACCTGTATGCCATTCTGCAAGAGCTCTACTATCATTTGATAAAGCTCCCGCTGTGCCGAAGAGTTGATATAGGAAAGTTCTATGAAGATATGGAGCGGTCCTTTCTGATATTCAGCGAGATTGGACAGAAAGTGCGCCCGAAGCGGTTGAAAGAACGCTACACTATCCTCTGGGAAGCAGGTGCCGCGCAAAAGCAACTGCCGCTCTGCCGGGTCAGCCCACACTTCTGGCGTATATAGAGTGGGTGGCTTCTGATAGCTCACTCCTTGCAAAGTTACTCATTCCCCCCCGAAGTATAGGCATCCTCCCCACAACTTTTTGTTTCCTTTGGGGGATATGCCAAATGTCTCCAACCTGCCTGAAAGTACAGTCCGCCGACTAATCTGGATAGCCTCCGTGGCTATCCCTCTCGTGGTCATTCTTTTACTCAGTCTCCCACGCATAGATATTGGGGTGGATACGAGTTTTATTCCCCGTTTGAACGCCCTCATCAATACCAGCGTGTCGGTTCTCCTGCTGGTAGGGTACTTTCTCATTCGCCAGAAGCAAGTCAGTGCCCATAGGAAAGTCATGCTGACTGCTTTTGGGCTCAGTGTGCTTTTCCTTGTGTCGTATGTAGTTTATCACTTGACGCATGAGGAGGTGCGTTTTGGCGGTACAGGCTGGATAAAGGTTCTCTATCTATTCGTTTTGATTACCCATGTAGGGCTGAGTGTCTTTGTTGTTCCGCTGGCGCTTTTCACAATGTACCCTGCCCTAATGGGACGATATGGAGAACATAAGAGACTGGCTCGCTGGACATTTCCATTGTGGTTGTATGTATCAGTGACCGGTGTGCTGGTATATGTATTTTTGCATCCATACTACCCTCAGTGACATGCGACGCTGGCTTATTGGACTTCTTCTCCTACCGCTGGTAGGGTGGGCGCAGTGCGCTATGTGCCGAAAAAATGCCGAGAATGCGAACCCCGGCTTAGCTAAGGGGCTTCGGATTGGGATTATATTCCTTTTTGCCGTACCATATATAGTGGCAGGCACGGTAGGCTGGCTGTGGTATAAACGCATGCGTGAAAGTGGTCGGTTGGGGGCTGGTCATAGAGACAGCGGGAAAGGACCTTCAGTTGGGGCTGCTTAGCGACGGGAAGCCCGTGGAAGGTATCCTCTGGGATGAGCCAAATCAACATAGTGAGAAGTTGGTAGTCTATGTCCAGCAGCTTCTTCAAAAGGCAGCTCTTGACTGGAAGGAAGTGAGGTATGCGGTCTATCATCAGGGACCTGGTTCTCATACAGGCTTGCGCATAGGCCTGGCAGCAATAAAAGCATGGGCTCTTTCTCTAAACTGGGCAGTGTATCCTGTGCCACTGATGCGAGTCTTATACGAGCGGGGGCGTCTGGAAAACGGTAACAGTGGGGAGATTTTCACCTTCTGGGAGACGCGTACTGACTTGTGGTATGGTCAGCTTTGGTCAGAAAAAGCTCCCTCTCAGGCTGCGCTTTTGAGCCGTAGCGAATGGGAGAAAAGAGTCGCTCAAGCTCTCTGGGTAGGAAATCACCCTTCCGCTCACTACTATGTAGAGAAGCTACCCTGGTCATGGATTGCTCACGCAGCTCGTACCGTCCAACCTCTCACTACCAAAGAATCCATAATAGGGCTGGTGCCTTTATATTTCCGAGAGTTCATACCTACTCAGCGAAAGGGATGAGCCATCCCCTCGTGCGAGTCCTTGCTCCCGAAGAATATGCCTTAGTAGAAGGGCTCAAGCTCTCCGAAGAGCAAGAAAAGTTCCTTCCCAGTCGCCTTGCTGGGGAAAGGTTGTTCCAGATTTGGGGGCTTTGGAAAGGCGGTCGGCTGATTGGCTTTATAGAAGTGGTAGGGAACCCTCCCCTTCTCTGGATCGCCCGCATGGGGATAGATGCAGAATACCAAGGCGCAGGATATGGGGCATACCTTCTGCAAGCGGTACTGGAAAGATTGCGTTTGCGGGCGCGCATTACGGAGATAAGGGCAGCTGTCCATCCAGAAAACCTTCCCGCTCAGCACACTTTTGAGAAAGCAGGCTTCACCCCTCTCCCTCCTATAGAAGGCGAAGAGCTTGTTTTCACCTACTCATTCAGATAAGCCTGTAGTTGCGAAATTCCCCAGGACGCCAGCCTGTTTTCTCCTCAATCCAATGAAGCAAACGCTCCCGGAGTGTCAGTCGTGCTTGGGAGGGATGGTAGGAAAACTCCCATGTGCGCGGAGCTTCTATGCGCTTAGCCATAACTTGGGGATGGGTGCCTTCGTACCGCCG
>JANXDD010000032.1 GCA_025059915.1 Bacteroidia bacterium
AAATAGCATGTCTGCATACCGCGGAATATCATAGATCGTCCTGGGCAGCATAGCCTCTATAGCATCGGCATGTTGTCTGAGCTCTGTCATGAGAGGGCGCACCTTTTCATATACCATAGAAGCCTGCTCTTCTATAGAGGGCAAGTTTGTGATTTCATTCCAAGCTTCTTCTGCTCGGCGCATTCCTCGCCAGAGGCTTTCAATATGAGCTTGGAGCTTTTCTAATATCTCGGCTTGGGGGAGCTTCTCGGGAGCGATGGCTACTGTGAGGGCTTGGAGGGGGGCGCTGCTGAGCAGCTGGGCAAGCTGGTGCTGATAGGTGAAAGCCGCCGGTAAAAGGCTCGTGCGCAGCATCTCCAGCAGGGTATGTAGCTCTATCCCATAAGCCTTGACATACCGCTCCAGCCGAACTTCCAACCGGGCATGCAGCTCGGTCTCAGAGAGAATCTTTCTCTCTGAGAAAAGCCTCTTCGTAGCAGGCGAAGTATAGACATGGAGGAGTTTAGGCACATGGAAGGAGACAGATAAGCCCCGACGCTCAGCTTCCTCTCGCCAAGCCGCATCATAGTTATTCCCGTCAAAGCGGATAGGTCGGCTTTCAATCAAAAAGTCTCGGATGACAGAGAGGATAGCCATTTCTTTGGAGGGGAAGCTGGCACGGCGCGCTTTTACCTCTTCCAAAAAGCGTTCGGCTGACTCTGCCACCGCTGCATTTAGCACTATCATGGCAGGGGCGCAATGAGCTGAAGCTCCTACTGCCCTAAACTCAAACTTGCTTCCCGTAAAGGCAAAAGGCGCTGTACGATTGCGGTCTGTATTATCCCGTAGAAGGCTTGGGAGGCGAGGGATGAGAAGCGATAAAGGCGTCTTATCTGTAAGGCGAGGAAGCTCAGGCACTTTCTCCAACGCTTCTACTGCCTCAGAGACCGCCTTTCCTAAGAAAACCGAGAGAATTGGGGGGGGAGCTTCGTTTCCTCCTAAGCGGTGCTCATTGCCAGGGGTGGCAATCGCCGCTCGCAGCAGATCCGCATGGGTATAGACAGCACGCAGCACTATGCTCAGCACGGCAAAAAACCGTAGGTTTTCCCGTGGTGTTTTCCCCACGGAAAGGAGGTTGATTCCTGTATCAGTGGAGAGAGACCAGTTATTGTGCTTCCCAGAGCCGTTGATACCCGCAAAGGGCTTTTCGTGAAGGAGGCATTCTAATCCGTGGCGCCGAGCTGTTCGCTGAAGAAGGTCCATCAGCAGTTGATTGTGGTCAATCGCTACGTTGAGCTCCTCAAAAACTGGTGCGCACTCGTACTGGGCAGGGGCTACTTCATTATGACGGGTTTTTAGAGGGATACCTAATCGCCATGCCTCTATTTCAAGCTCCTCAAAAAATGCCAAAACCCGCTCAGGAATGGAGCCAAAGTAATGATCCTCCATTTGCTGTCCTCGTGGGGAGGGCGCGCCGATGAGAGTTCGTCCAGTAAGTTGAAGGTCTAATCGCTGGGCGAAATGCTCTGCTTTTATGAGGAAAAACTCTTGCTCTATTCCCAAGGTAGGATAGACCCGCTGGACCCCTCGGTAGAAAAGGGAAACTACGCCTTTCATGGCGTTATTGAGGGCTTCTATGGAGCGGAGGAGAGGGGTCTTATAATCCAAAGCGTGTCCATCGTAGGAGACGTACACAGAGGGGATACAGAGGGTGCGTCCGTAGATGAAAGGGGGCGAGGTGGGATCCCAAGCTGTGTAGCCTCGGGCTTCAAAGGTGCTCCGTAACCCACCGCTGGGAAAAGAAGAAGCATCCGGCTCCTGCTGAAGAAGCTCACTGCCATTGAGAGCGCTAATCACCTTCCCTCCAATAACTTCAAAAAAGTTTTCATGCTTTTCAGCAGTAAGCCCTGTAAGGGGATGAAACCAGTGGGTGTAGTGAGTAGCGCCTTTTTCTGTCGCCCATTGACGCAGCGCATTAGCTATCTCGTCTGCGAGCTCCGGAGAGATAGGATGCCCTGCTTCCCAGCGCTCTACAGCTTCTAAAGCGCTTTCGGAAAGGTATTGGCGCATTACTTCTTCGTGGAAAACAAGCTCTCCGAACTGCTCTGGACGTAAACGGCTTCCCGCATGGATAACCGACGGGAGGGTTTTAGTTACCATGGAGTACAAATGTAAAGGAAAAGCGAAGACATACATATTAGCAGCTTGTGGGCAGCAAGCTGCTTGCGAGGGGGGGTAGGAGAGCCCAATTCCTCTTTTTTTTACTAATGTTCCAACGCCTTATCCAAGAAGTCTTCTACGAGTTTCTCTACTGAGCCTTGTTTGGGTAGGGCTGCCATCATGCCGTAGAGAGCTGCCGTTCGTTGAGGTGGCCGTTCGGCTTGAGCTGTGCGATCCAACAACCGAGCCATCCCTCGCACCCATCGCTCTGGTAGAATCGCTAAGCCTGTTTTTAGAAGGCGGCGCCCAAGTTTGCGCTGCCAATTTCTTCGAGAGCTGCGACTTCTTTCTTCTTCTACTACTGCTGTGAGGTCTTGGATAAACTCTTCTACCACGCGGGCATGTCCAGCCGTGATAGTTAGATGGAGGCTGGGGGGCATCTGCTGCCGGTCTAAATGCCACCCGCGCTGGCTCATCCCATCCCCTATGCGATAGATGTCTAAAGGAGGCACTGCTCCGATTGCTAATACCGTCGCATGAGGCTTGCCAACGATATACAGACCAGGGATTTCTCCTACAGCCTGTTTTATGCGCTGGGTAGTTTCCCATGCTTTTTGGGCGGCTTCTCGGTAGCCAGACTCCCCAAGGTATTGAAGGACAGCCCATGCGGCAGCGATAGCCCCTGCTGAACGGGTGCCTGAAAAGCTCGCTGAGGCATAAACACCCCCTGACCAACTTCCGTATATGAAAAATTGATACCGTCTAAGCTGGCGATCCCTGTATAGTACTACAGAAGCCCCCTTTGGAGTGTAGCCATATTTGTGAAGGTCTGCAGACATGCTGGAAACCCCTTCCACCCGAAAGTCATATGGCGGAAGAGCCACCCCATTTTTCTCCAAAAAAGGCAAAATAAGCCCCCCCACACAGGCATCTACATGGCAGAGGAGGTTATACCGCTGGGCAAGGGCAGCAATCTCGGGGATAGGGTCTATGACGCCATGAGGATAGCTGGGAGCAGACCCTACCAGCAAAATAGTGCGTTCTGTAATAGCAGCCTCCATCGCTTGCACATCAGCCGCTCCTTCCGCAGTAACGGGAGTATGAACTATTTTTAGCCCCAGATAATGAGCCGCTTTATCAAAAGCAGGATGAGCAGATACGGGAGCGATAACTTCTGGGGTGGAAAGGTGCGGCTTTTGCACACGCATGTAGTCCCGAGCCGCTTTCAAGGCTAAAAATATGCTCTCGGTTCCGCCGCTTGTCAAAGTGCCTGCCCCTCTACTTGGCGCATGAAGGAGAGATTTGACAATAGAGACTATCTCGTTTTCCATACGGCGCAAGCTGGGGAATGCCATGGGGTTCAAAGCATTTTCAGAAATATAAAGGGCGTAAGCCTTCTGCGCTAACTCTAAAAGTTCTGGGCTATGATAATACACCAGGCTCCATAACCGACCACTTTTGCTATCTATGTCTTGAACTTTTCTACTTTCCAGCTCGCGCAAAACATCATCAGCTGGGCGTCCTTGAGGGGGCAGAGCTTGCATGGATTCTAAGGTAGGGAAAATATGTACTTTTGGGAATGGCTCGCCCACCCAATCTTCGTCAGCAGCGCTTCGCCGCAGAAGTCAAGCGTATTCTTTCGGATATTATCAGAGAAGCGATAGAAGAGCTTCCCGAGCTGAGCGGGCTGCTGGTAGAGCTAAGTGATGTGCGAGTAACGGCGGACCTCCAGCAAGTTCGCGCATATCTTTTAGTTTCACCTGCTCAGAAACAGGAGTTTGTAGTTCGTCTCCTCAATCAGCATCAGAAGACCATCCGCTATCGCCTTGCGCAGCAGATAAGGAATCAGGTGAAGGTTATGCCGACGGTACGATTTTTTGCAGATGAAGTAGAGCTTCGGGCGCGACGAGTAGAAGAAATTCTCAAAAACTTACCTCCTCCAGGGAAGGACGAGAATCCAAATAGCTAAATGCAAGCGCTTATATGGCGCTATTTATGGGGCAGTCCGCGCCCCTTGATTCGGTGGCTTTTGCGGCTGAGCTTCGGGGGGCTTGCTCTCTCAGCATGGGCATGGATAGTGGTAGCATCGGTTTTCAATGGGTTTAGTTCTTTTTTGGAAGAGGTTTTTCAGCGAGCGGACCCTCATATTCGGCTGGTGGGGCAGGGGCTGACAGATTCTTTGCGTCAAGCGCTGGAGAGCCTTCCCGAGGTGGAGGCGGCTTCTGGCATTTATGAGCGGGTGGCTATCCTTCGCTATGGCGGCAGACAGGCGGTGGTACGCTTACGCCTCGTTGATGAAAAATATCCCGAAGTAAGCCGCATAGGTACTCAGCTGCTCTGGGGAGAGAACTTTCCTTTGCGTGAGAAGCACCTTCTCATAGGAGCGGGAGTAGCGGGACAGCTTGCTTTGGCAGATTTAGAAGAGGAGGCGCTATGGGTGTACCTCATTCCCTCAGGTCGCCGCATAGCTTTCGCTGGAATGGAAGGACTTCTCAAACAGCGTGCGCAAGTGCAGGGTATTTTCAGCGTCCAGAAAGAGTATGACGATACTTGGGTGATTGCTCGGCAGTCTGATTGGAAGACTATTCAAGGTAATGGCTATGACTTGATAGAGATTCACTTGGCCTCCTCGGTGAAAATGGAATCCTTTGTCAAAGCGCTGAGGCGCAAGCTTGGAGGAAATGTAGAAATTCAGGACCCGCGCCGTCAGCATGAAGGGCTATACCGAGTCTTGGCTCAGGAAAAAGTCCTTGCCCGAATAGGATTGTTTTTCCTTCTCCTTCTTACTCTTATGGGGATAATCAGCAGCTTGTCTGCTTTTCTCCTTCTGGGACGGCGGGATTGGGCCCTATATCAAGCGTTGGGGGCATCGCATCGGTGGGTTAGGCAGTTTCTTCAGAGGCTTGCTGTAGTGCTACTTTTAGGGGCGACCTTCACGGGCTTCTTTCTTGGTACGGTAACAGTACTTCTTCAGGACAAATTCAAGCTCGTGAAGCTGCGCGGAGGGGAGGGCTTTCTTCTTCAATACTTTCCTGTGCGCCTTGCTTGGGAGGATTTTTTGTGGCTTTTAGGGTTAGTAGGGCTGGCAGCAGTTTTTGTCTCCGTTTATATAAGGTATCAATTGCGGCGGTTAGATTTGCGTTCGGCGTTACAAGGTGACTGAGGGTATGGGCAAGCTGAGAGCCTTACTGATAGTTTCTCTTGTGTGGGGGCAGGGGTGGGATACGGTGCAGCGTCCGCGTGTAGGACTAGTTTTATCTGGAGGGGGGGCTCGCGGAGCAGCCCATGTGGGCGTAATTCAAGCCCTTGAAGAAGCGGGTATTCCGATAGACTATATCACGGGCACTTCTATGGGGGCGATGGCAGGGGGGTTTTATGCAGCAGGTTATTCTCCTGCAGAGATGCTTTTGCTTCTCATGAGAGAAAATAGGCAATGGCTCGGCCCTGGTCCTTTTTTCCGGGAGTTTATGTACTATGCCCCTACCCGCTCCTATGATATCACGAGCTTAGAAATACCCTTAGAGTTTCTTTCTAAGGCGGATCTGCCTCTGCCAGAACAGGTTGTTTCAGACTTTGAGATAAATTTAGGGCTCACTGCCAAGCTGGCGGGGGTGAATTTGGCAACGAAGGGAAACTTTGATAGCCTGCTGGTTCCTTATCGGGCGATTGGGGCGGATTTATTCAGGCGTCGTCCTGTGATTTTTCGGCAGGGTAGTCTGCCATTCGCTGTGCGGGTCTCAATTTCTGTGCCCATTTTTTTCTCACCCCTTTCTAATCGGAATTATACAAACCTTGTAGATGGAGGGGTCTATGACAATTTTCCTGTGGAGCCGATGCAGCGGGAATTTGCGCCCGATTTTATCATCGGCGTGCATGTGGGGTCCCCCCCGATGACCTTGGAAGAGTTTAGGGAGAGAGGCTACTACTGGCGGCTATTTTCTCATTTGTCAGACCAAATGACATGGCAGAAGCTTCCTGAAAGGAGCTTTTTTATTCAACCTGACTTGGGGGACATGAGTAGTACAGATTTTTCTTCCTCCTCGCTTTTATTTGCGGTCAGGCGGGGGTATGAGGCTGCTTCTGCTTGCATAGAAGAGCTTAGACGGGAGTTAGGACCATGGAGGGCAGATTCTATTTCTTTGGCTCGGCGCCGGCAGGCTTTGTCCAAATACCGTAATGCCCCTATTCCGGTTTCTACAATAGACTTTTACCCAGCTACAGCTCCCGAACGCTTCTTTTATCGTCGGGTATTGGGCATAAAAAGTGGAGAGGTTCTTTCTATAGAGCGGCTGCGGCGGCGGCTTTTTGCGCTTCGTCGGGCAGCCTCCTTCTACAGCCTTTTTCCAGAGTTTCTACCAGACACAGAAAAAGTAGGCCAAGCCCGCCTTACCGTTTTAGTAAGGTCTCGGGGCGAAGCATTTCTCCGGGTGGGAGTGGGTATATTCTCCCCCTCTGGCTACACAGTGCAAGTTGGGGCTCGGTTAGAGAAGGTATGGTGGGCAGGGTGGGAAGGGGAGGCATTTTTGACGCAGGGGTCTTTTGCTCAAGGAGCAGAATTCCGCGTTCGGGTACGGCCTCCTCTCCCATTAGATCTAAGATTACTGGGGGAAGCTCAGTTCAGTCGCTTCATATATCAAAGTTTGGGAGCTTATTGGCTGCCTCTCCCTCGTCAGGCGGATGTTTTTACCGGTGCGGATTATATAGGGCTGGGAGCTCAGTTCGGAATGAAAAGATTTGAAGCTCAAACAGGGCTCCTTCGGTACTCCATAGAGGAAAAACATGGTCCTGCCGAGACCCAGACCGAGATACAGGCGCTAACTGGCTACCTACGACTTCTCATTGATTCTGAAGATGATAGGCAATATCCCACGCAAGGTGGGCGTGTTTATGCGGCTTTTTATTTGAATCGGGCGGTGGAAAAGCCTCTCTTTCCTACGGCGCCATACCTTCGGGTGGAACATTTTTGGCCGCAGGCTGTTTTTCGGTATCGCCAAAACTTATCTGTTCTTCCTTCCCTCAGTGTAGGCTTTCGTGTAGAGGGGGGGCTTTCCTTGCAGATGCCTTATGCAGATTCGGTGGCGGCGATTTTAGCCTCGCCAGCTTTTTATCCTTTTCCTGAGAGTCCTACGCTTTTCATACCCGCCCTGTATCAACGAGGATTTGCTGCTGTAGGAGGGCACACCACTGTCCGCCTGTGGTCTAAGGTATTTTTTCGGGCAGAAGGCTACGTCCATCAGCCCCTTCTGCGGATGAGATTTCCAACTGCTCTTCAGCCAGAGGGCGCCCTGCTTTTCCCTACGACGTCTGGAGCCTTGCCTTCTTTGTATCGCTATTTTATGGCGGGGGTGTTTTATCGCACATTTATAGGTCCGCTGGGGGTCTTTCTCTCCTATTATGACCGTCAGCCTCAACCTTTGCGGGTGTTTATTCATCTGGGCTATACGCGCTTTCTGGAGCGTCCATGGCAATGAGATTTCGTTTTGAGCTGAAAACCTTCTACCTTTGCGTAGATGAAGGCCATACTCCATCTGACAGACTTTTCTGAAGTTGCGCGCAACGCTTACGCCTATGCCATAGAGGTAGCGAAGAAATTGAACGCTGAGCTCCACGTAGCTCATATATATGATAAGCCCTATGCCAGTATTGCTTATCAAGGAGGGCTCTCTGCAATAGTAGATGCCGAGATGGATACAAAGATTCGCAGTGAGCTGCTAAAGCACTTAGAATCATACGTTACCTCGGTTTCGGCAGAGGGCATCCGAGTTCTCTTGCATCTGTGGGGGGATCTCACTGTTTGGCGAGCCGATGAGTATGTGGATAAGGTACCTGGTACAGGACTTATCGTGATGGGCACTCGTGGAGCTACCAGCATTTGGCACGGGGGGCTTTTCGGTACAAATACGGCGCGACTCATTCGGCATAGCCCTGTGCCTGTCATAGCTGTCCATCCTAAAAATGTCTATACTTCCTATCAGAAGGTCCTTCTGCCAATAGACATCTTTGATGAGAAGTCTATCCACCTCATTCAAAAGGCTGTGGAGTTTCTGCGGCCATGGGCTGGGGTCAAGATCACCCTCATCGTCATCAATACACCCTATGTGTTCTACGACACGCCTTCCATAGACAAGTTTCTCAAAGAGGTGAAGGCTTCTATTACCTATGAGCCATTGGAGCTGCGGGTGTATAACGACATTTCGGTAGAAGAGGGGCTTCGGCAGGCTATGGAAGCTGAAAAAGCAGACCTTCTCGTAATGGGCACTCACGCTCGCAAAGGTTTAGCGCAGCTTCTTTTTGGAAGCATTACGGAGAATGTAGCCCAGCATCTGGAATATCCTCTCTTGGCTTTCCCTTTAGAGCGAAAGTAAGCCGCTACTGTGAGAGCGCGCCGCTCCTGTCCAGAGGTGGTGCGTATTATCCTCTCCGAGATAGCGTAAAAGCCCTAAAAGTCCAAATCCTATAGCTTCCCGATATTCCACTAATGCAGTGGGGGCAGGGAGGTAGGAACATCGGTACCGCTGGGCCTTCTCTGTGAGAAGTTCTATCAAAAAGCGGTTGTGGGTGCCTCCGCCAGTAGAGGTAAAGTAGCGGGCGGAGAGCTGCTGCAAGGCTTCGGAGATTTTCTCTGCAATAAGCACTGTCGCGGTGTAGAGCTTATCCTCTGGAGCGGCAGGATGCCTGAGAAATGGAAGGACGAAATCTCTAAAAACCGTCTGATTATTCAAAGCCTTCGGAGGCTGCGTGGCGAAAAAGGGATGTCTTTCAAAGACTTGAGCCAGTTCAGGTACGAACCGGCCTTTGCGGGCAAGCTCTCCTTCTGGGTCATAGGAAAGCTCTGGGTCTGCTTGAGAGGCAAGGGCATTCAGAAGCTGATTACAAGGGGTAATATCGTAGGCTGTGTGAGTGGGAAGGTGGGTGAGATTGGCAATGCCCCCTAAGTTTATGAGCGTCTCATACTGGGAGAAAAGAAGGCTATCTGCATTAGGAATGAGAGGAGCGCCGACGCCCCCACTGGCAATATCCCGAATGCGAAAGTGGCTAACTACGGGTTTCCCTGCTTTCACTCGTAATCGCTCCGAATCGCCCAAATTCCAGCTTAGCCCTTGAGATGGCTCGTGAAAAAGATTGTGGGGATGCCACACAATGAGATCATACACTTGTGCGCTGAAGTGAGACCGCAGAGCCTCTGCCGTCCAATCTGTATAGGCTATACTCAGCTTTAGAAGCTCGTAAGCAGAAAGCTCTGAGAGGCGCAGAAGGATATGCCGCAGCGTAGAGGGATAAGGGATGGAGGTCCCCTCTATGAGACTAAACTCCCATGAAGGTTGGGATCCTTCTTTACGGCGATACAAAACAAGGGCGCAGGTTATTCCATCTGCTGAACTGCCTGCCATGAGAGAGAGGACGCGCCAGCTACCGGGCGAGGAGGGTTTCATAAAACCTTTTCAAGCGAGGAAGGAGCTGCTGGCGGTCATATACCCTTTCTGCCAGCTCACGAGCTGCTCGTCCCAGCCTTTCCCGTAGGTTTCTATCTTGGTACAAAGCAGAGAGAGCCTCTCCAAATGCCTCTGGCGTATCGGCAAGCAGGAGATGTTTCCCTTCTTCGTAAATCAGACTTTCTGCAGCTATAGAAGTTGCTACAATAGCTCTGCCTGTGGCAAAGGCTTCTATTAGCTTTATCCGAATTCCGCTGCCAGAGAAAAGGGGGGCGATGAAAATGTCATTCTGGTGGAAAAAAGCCTGCGCATCAGGCACTTCTCCTAAGATGTGGGTTCTGGCATCGGCATATTTATAGAGCCAGGAGGGGGTGTTTCTACCAGCAATGTAAAGATGGGCGTCTGGATGACGGCGGCGAAAAGAAGGCCAGACCTTTTCCAAAAACCACACTATCCCCTGCTGATTAGGAAGCCAGTCTAATCCCCCGATAAAGCCTATGCGAGGGGGACGGTTGGTCAAAGGAGGAGCGGTATAAGCTGTGAGGTTTATCCCAAAAGGGAAAATCTCCATAAGCCCCTGATAGCCGCTTTCTTGAGCAAACTGGGCTTCTTTTTCTGAGATGGGCAGAAGTCCGTCGTATAAAGAGAGTATATGCCGTTCATAGGCCTCTATGCGTTTAGCCTGGAGACGAAAATAAGGGCGCAAAAGAAGCCGCTGCTCCTCCGCATGGCGACGCCAAATCTGAGCCTCTATGTTATGGAGGCGATAAACTTTGGGAATCTTCAAGTGCTGGACATAGGGGGTCAAATAAGGACTTTCTACTTGAATGAGGTCTGGCTGAAAAGAGTCTATGAGCCGCATAAGAGCCTCAGCGTAGGCGGAGCTGCGAAACCGAACTACATGATAGGGCTCTCGAGTATGTAAAAGGTTGGCTAAAGCCCCCCATAAGGTGGGTCGGGTATTGACCTGTACAGCTGTGATAGGAACAGGGGTGGGATAAGTCGGGTCATAGGGGTGCTTATAAGTACTCATCACGAGAGTATGCACGGTCCAGCCTATGGAGTGTACCATTTCTAAGAAATAGGCAGTACCAAGGGCTCCACCGTCTCGGGGGGGATAAGGCGGTTTAGGAGTAAGCTGGAGAAAGCGAGGCATAAGCAAAGCAAAAGTATTGCCTGCCCTTGTCTTAGAATCCCCATAAGGCTTTTAGGGTTCCTAAGAGCATGATAGCGGCGGTTTCGGCTCGCAGCCGTAAGCTACCCAAGGACACTCCTACAGCCTCCCACTTTTTGAGGTAAGCTATCTCTTGGGAAGTGAAGTCGCCTTCGGGACCTACGATCCATAAAGTAGAGGTTGGTTGCGGGGGGAGAGCTTCTTTTAGGGTGGTAGGAGCGCCGATTTCGCCCATTAGACGCAGGGTATAGAGGTCCCACGGTATCTGCTCCCAAGAAGAAATAAACTCAAGCCGAGGCAAAACGCTTCTTAGATTTTGCTTGAGGGCTGCGCGCGCTACCCGCTCCAGCCGGTTTATGTCTACGCTTTTTTTGATGCTTCGCTCCATGGGAAGGAAATAGAGCGCGGTAGCGCCCAGTTCTACGGCTTTTTCTACCAGCCATTCTATCCTTTGAGGCTGACGAAGGGGAGAGGCTACTATGGCAATAGGGGCAGGGGGCTCTCCAGGCCGTTCTAAACGCTGAAGTATCCTTACTCGGGCAGATTTAGAACTAATGTGCTCCACTTCTGCCAAGGCTAAAGTACCCTGCCCGTCTGTAAGCCAGACCTTTTCGCCGCGCTTTATTCGTAAGCTGCGTGTGAGATGGTGATACTCCTCGCCAGTGATTTCAGTAAGCTCTTCTATGTGAGGTACAAATAGTCCGCTCATCCCCCCAAATTATGGTTAACTTTGCTCAGTTATGGCGTATCAGATTACCTTGCCCCCTCAAGCTGTGGATGAAGTGCTCCAGCGGCGAATCTTGCGTGATGGGTTAGACCTGGTAATGGACCTGGAGCGCAGCCACGGTGTGTGGCTTTATGATAGTAAGCATAATCGGGAGCTTTTAGACTTTTTCGGGTGCTATGCCACTATTCCTCTCGGCTACAATCACCCCAAGATGGTAGAAGATGAGAATTTTCAGAAGCACCTTCTCCGAGCCGCTCTCATCAATCCCACAAACGCAGACATCTACACTCAGGAGTATGCGCATTTTATGCAGACCTTTGAGCGGGTCGCTATTCCTCCTTATCTCAAGTATGCCTTCTTCATCGCTGGAGGGGCTTTAGCGGTGGAGAATGCCCTCAAGGTAGCGATGGACTGGAAAGTTCAGAAAAACTTTGCCAAGGGGTATCGGCGGGAAGTGGGCACGAAAGTGATTCATTTCCAGCAGGCTTTTCACGGGCGCTCAGGTTATACTTTGAGCCTTACGAACACCGACCCTGTCAAGATTCAGTACTTTGCAAAGTTCTCTGACTGGCCTCGCATTCTCAATCCAAAGCTGCGATTCCCTCTGACCCCAGAGTCATTAGCTCAGACCATAGCAGACGAGGAGCTGGCAATCCGTCAAATCAAACAGGCTTTTGTAGAGCATGGGGATGATATATGTGCAATCATTATTGAACCAATTCAGTCGGAGGGTGGGGATAATCATTTCCGTCCGGAGTTTATGCGGGCTTTGCGGCAGCTTGCCGATGAAAATGATGTCATGCTGATTTACGACGAGGTCCAGACCGGCGTGGGAGCGACTGGGAAATTCTGGGCGCACGAGCACTTTGGGCCAGAGGCGCTGCCAGATATTATATCCTTCGGAAAGAAAATGCAAGTCTGCGGCATCCTCGTCGGTCCAAAGGTAGATGAGGTGCCCACTAATGTCTTCAGAGTTCCTTCTCGCATCAATTCTACTTGGGGAGGGAACTTAGCGGATATGGTGCGGGCAGATAAGATTTTGGAAATTATAGAAGAGGATCGTGTCGTGGAGCATGCAGCCCGTGTAGGTGATTACCTTAAAAGGCGTATAGAAGAGCTGGCGCAGTCCTTCCCTGAGTTCATAGGGGGGGTACGAGGAATGGGGCTTATGGTAGCATTTGACTTGCCTACGAAGGAAATGCGGGATAAATTAGTAAAAGACGCTCTGGATAAAGAGAACCTTCTCCTTCTCAAGGCTGGGGAGCGCTCTATTCGCTCTCGCTCGGCGCTTACGATTACAACAGAGGAGATAGATGAAGGGATAGAGCGGTTGGAACGGCTCCTGGCCTCTTATAAAGTGGGGAAAGTGGTTTCTTTCTCGTGAGACCTCTAAGGATAGCCCTTCAAAAGAAGGGGCGCTTAGCAGAGGATTCCCTTCGCCTTCTTTCGGAGGGGGGGATTGCTATACCCTCCGCAGGCGAACGGCTGCGGGTGCCCGCCCTAAACTATCCTATAGAAGTCTATCTGCTGCGCGATGACGACATCCCTGCTTATGTAGCGGATGGAGTGGCAGATATTGGCATAGTAGGGGAAAATGTAGTTTATGAATCGGGGCAGTCGGTTCGTATTCTGCGGAGGTTGGGTTTTGGGCGCTGCAGGTTATCGCTGGCAGTGCCACGAGATAGCTCTATCCAGCGGCTGGAGGATATCCAGGGAAAAAAAATCGCCACTGGCTATCCCACCCTTGCGCAGCGCTATCTGAAAGAGTTGGGGATAGAAGCGGAGATTCACACTTTACACGGTTCTACCGAGATAGCTCCGAGTCTGGGATTGGCAGAAGGGATTATTGACATTGTAGCTACAGGCAGTACTATTTTGCTTCATGGGCTGCGGGAGGTTCATACGTTCCTGCATAGTGAGGCTGTGCTTATTCAGGGGCAGAAAAGCGAGGCTGACTTGGGGGATTTTCTTTTTCGGATAGATGCGGTATTAGCTGCCCGCCAGCAGAAGTATATTCTCTTCAATCTTCCTGAATCAGCTCTTTCTGAGGCTATCCGACTTTTGCCAGGGCTCAAAAGTCCGACGGTTATGCCTTTGGCAGAAGCAGGGTGGATTTCTGTTCATACAGTGGTGGAAGAGAATCGCTTCTGGGAAGTTGCTCGACAGCTTCAAGCTATAGGCGCGCAAGGGATTCTGGTGATGGACATAGAAAAGCTCATCCGATGAAGTGGTGTGTATATCGCTGGGAGCCGGGCTTTTCTCCGCAGGTGCTGCGGGCTGCTCAACCGCCTTTACCTTCGGTAGAGGCTATTTTTGAGGCAGTAGAGAAAAGAGGGGATGCAGCTCTTTTTGAGCTTACACAGCAATATGATGGGGTCGCATTAGAGCGCTTGCGAATACCTACTTCGGAAATAGAAAGAGCTGAGGTGCCTGCACCGCTGGTGGAAGCGATTCATACGGCTTACCAGAATCTCCGGACTTTTCATTTGAGACAGCTTCCTGAGGAGGTAGTAGTAGAAACTCAGCCGGGGGTGCTGTGTGGGCTGCGATATGTGCCGCTTCGCAGAGTCGGACTTTACGTACCGGGTGGAACGGCTCCCCTGGTTTCTACTGTACTCATGCTGGGGGTAGCTGCGCAAGTAGCGGGGGTTCCAGAGATTGCTTTGGCTACGCCTCCTGCGCAGGACGGAAGGGTGCCCGAAGCTATTTTATACGCAGCGCGGTTGTGCGGTATATATGAGATTTATTCAGTGGGGGGAGCACAGGCTATCGCAGCTTTTGCCTTAGGAACTGAAAGCATACCTGCGGTGGATAAAATAGCCGGGCCTGGAAATAGGTTCGTTCAAGCTGCTAAGCTGGAAGCTGCTCGTCGGGGCGTGGGCATAGATATGCCAGCAGGGCCATCAGAGGTCGTAGTAGTCTGTGATGAAACCGCTCCGCCTGCGTGGATGGCAGCTGACCTTTTGGCTCAAGCCGAACACGGTCCGGATAGCTTGGTAGGACTGATTACCCCCATAGAGGATCTAATCTATGCTATTCAAACAGAGATGGAGAAGCAGCTTTCCTCTAATCCGCGCCGCTCGTTTATAGAAGAGTCTCTTGAGCACAGTTGGGCCCTTTTAGTGCCTGATGTAGAAACTGGCGTGAAGGTTGCAGATGCTATTGCTCCAGAGCATCTTATTTTAGCGTGTGGGCAGCCGGAGCGGTTTCTCTCGCAGCTGTATAGGGCCGGCTCGGTTTTCTTGGGGCCTCTTACGCCAGAAAGTGCAGGTGACTATGCTTCTGGCACCAATCATGTCCTTCCGACAGGCGGCATGGCGCGGAGTTATGGCAGCTTGACTGCTTTGAGCTTTATGCGGAGCTTTACTTATCAGCGGCTTACTCCTGAAGGGGTACGACACCTCACACCGACGGTATTAGAACTGGCTAAGTTTGAGGGGCTTCCCGCTCACGCAGAAGCGATGCGCTTTCGCTATGAGGCGCTTTAGAGCCCATCTTTTGGAGATTCCCCCCTATACCAGTGCCCGCGATGAATTTAGGGGTGAAGCCACTATCTATCTGGATGCGAATGAAAACAATCTTGCCAGCTGGTCTGTGCCCTATCATCGCTATCCGGATCCCCATCATGTGGAGCTAAGGGGGGCGCTTTCAGCTCACTTAGGGGTGCCTGCGGAACAGCTTCTATGTGGAGCTGGCAGTGATGAACTCATAGATTGGCTCCTGCGAGCCATTTGTGAGCCAAGCAAAGACTCCATCTTGACCATATCCCCTACCTATGGAGTTTATGCTACCTATGCTCGGATGCATGGGGTAGGGGTTCGGGAGGTGCCGCTGGAAGAAGATTTTTCCCTTCCGGTAGAGGGGCTTTTGGCTGCGGCAGATGAGCATACCCCGATTGCCTTCCTTTGTCGTCCTAATAACCCCACAGGCACGCTCTGGTCTGCCGATTCTGTTCGGCGCTTCATGGAACGCTTTGAAGGATGGGTTGTCTTAGATGAAGCCTACATAGAGTTCTCCTCAGAGCCGCAGGGATGGCTTCCCTACCGCCGAGACGGAACAATCATCCTACGCACCTTTTCTAAAGCATGGGGTATGGCGGGCTGGAGAGTGGGATACGCCATAGCTGACCCAGAAGTTGCGGCCCTTTTTTACCGAACTAAGCTGCCCTACAATCTCAGCCTTCCTGCTCAGCAAGCAGCGATAAAGGCCCTCAAGAACTGGCAAGAAGTACAAAACTCTATCAGGCAAATTCAAGCTGAGAGGCAGCGAGTAGCCGAAAGCCTCTTGCGCTTGTCCATAGTAGAAAAGGTCTTTCCCTCCGAAGCTAACTTTCTCTTAGTACGCTTTCGGGGGGCTTATGAGGTCTATCAGGCGCTTGCTGAGAGAGGAATTGTAGTGCGCTACCGAGGCAACCTTCCTCAGTGTGCAGAGACTTTGCGGATTACTATTGGCACACCTGCGGAGAATGATGCCCTCCTTAGGGCTTTAGAGGAAATGGACAAAAAGCGGGTGAAAGCCTTCCCCCTCAAGTGAAGGTCCGCTGGCATATCCCCTTGATTTTAGCCCTTACGACCTTCGTGCATTATTTGGATAGGAACGCTTTAGCCTTGGCTCTTCCTCACCTTGCTGCGGAGCACTCTTGGAGTGAGGCGGAAATAGGATTGTACGGGGAATACCTTCTGGGGGCTTTTTATCTTTCCTTTGGACTCTTTCAGATTTTTCTGAGTGGCAGGGTGGAAAGGTGGAATGTAAAGGGGGGCTTAGTGCTGTCTATCGTGGGCTTCTCGGTCGTAACGATGTTATTTTATCCCTTTGGAGGGTCTATACCTGCCCTTATTGGGCTGAGGCTGCTGTTGGGAGCGGCAGAAAGCCTCCATATGCCGATGAATAGCGCTATCATAGCTCGTACCTTCCCTCCGAGTCTGCGAGGAAGGGCTAACTCTTTGTACGTAGGAGGCATTTTGCTGGCGCTAATGCTGGGGCCCCTTATCCTTGTTCCTCTGATAGAAGCGGCAGGATGGCGCCTCAGTTTCGCAGTCCTTGGAGCAGCTGGTCTCCTAATAAGCCTTCCTTTTGTTTTGAAAGGCATTCCCTCTTTCCCAGCTGAGAAAAATTCTGTCTCAGAACCGGTTCGGCTTTCACGAACTTTCTGGCTCTATACAATAGCTGGGGCAGCAAACGCTTTCTGCATTTTTGGAATGTTAAACTGGCTTCCCAGTTACTTGACGAAGGCCCGAGGGATTCCGTTTGAGGGGATTTCCCTACCTCTTTTGGGGATATTTCTGGCGGGGATTATTGGGGTGATTTTCTGGGCATGGCTGGGAGATAAAACTCAAGAGCGCTTGTATTGGGTGCAAGGGGGCCTTCTTGCCGCAGGCGGAGCTGTTCTTTTGGTAGCGTTTGCTTCAAGTAATCTTATAGTGATACTTCTTCTCATGGCTGGGGTGTTTCTTCAGAGCAGCTACAACGCTCAGGAGTTTGCGACCCTTCAGAGCTTTTATCCTTCTTCTCGGGTGGGTGGCGTTACAGGGCTGTATAATGGACTTACGGTATTGGTTGGGGGAGTGGGAGGCTCTTTCATTCCAGGAAGCATTGTGGCGGCCACAGGGAGCTTAGAGACGGGGATTCTCAGCGTAGCTGGAGGAGCGTTTGTAGTGAGTGGGTGTATTTTTCTCCTGAGAAGGGCTCTTTCAAAACCTCAAAAAGTATAGCTACCTTCGTACGAGCTGTGGCACGAATAGCTCTTCATACGCTGGGGTGTAAGCTTAATTTCTCGGAGACGGCGACGCTGGCTCGACAGCTGGTAGCGGCAGGGCATACCCTCACTGATTGGGATGCGCCTGCGGAAGTGTATATTCTCAACACATGCACCGTGACCCATCAAGCCGAGCGCAAAGCCCACAAGCTCCTTAGGCAAGTGCATCGCCGCTCTCCTGACGCCCTAATAGTAGTTACAGGGTGTTATGCTCAGCTTCGCCCGGAGAAGTTAGCGGAAGAAGCAGGCGTAGCGCTGGTAGCCACAAATGCTCAGAAGCCTTTCTTAGCCCAGGCGATAGAAGAGCTTTTGCAAGGAAATTCTCCTCAGCTCCCAATGCGGAGGTTTCAGCCCCAGGAGTTTTGGATAAGCAGTTCGGGGGAGGGACGAACTCGGGCTTTTCTCAAAGTTCAAGACGGCTGTGATTATAAATGCAGCTTTTGCACAGTGCCGCAAGCTCGGGGCCCAAGTCGCAGCGCCCCTCCTGAAGTTGTTTTGCAGGAGGCTCTTCGGCTAGCAGAGGCGGGATTCAAAGAAATCGTACTTACAGGAGTTAATCTCGGGGACTATGGAAAGCCCCATGGGGTGAGCTTTCTCTCTCTTTTGCGCTACTTAGAGAAGGAAGTGCCGCCGACAGTGCGCCGATTTCGGCTTTCTTCTATAGAGCCTAACCTTCTGTCAGATGATATTTTGAACTTCATAGCAGATCACGAGCGGTGGGCGCCCCACTTTCACTTACCCCTTCAAAGTGGAAGCGATAGAATGCTTGGGCGCATGCGACGCCGCTATCGTCGTCACCTCTATGAAAATCGCATAGAAGCTATTCGTAAGCGATTTCCTCTTGCTGGCATTGGTGTAGATGTGATAGTGGGCTTTCCCGGAGAGACAGAGGAGGATTTTGAGGAAACGCGCCGTTTTTTGGCAGATTTGCCTGTGAGCTATTTTCATGTATTTCCTTATAGTGAGCGGCCGGGCACACCTGCCGCAAGCTTTCCTGACCAAGTGCCGTGGGAGAAGCGTCTGCTGCGCAGCGAGATTCTGCGCGAAATTTCTCTCCGAAAGCGACTTACTTTTGCTCAAGGGTGTCAGGGCTATACCCTTCACGCTCTCATGGAGAATGAAACTGAAGGGCTTACTGAGAACTATTTGCGCATTCAGCTAAAAGAACCTGCTTCCGCAGGGGAGTTAATTCCTATCCAGCTCTCCTCAGTGGACGAGGAGGCGGTGTGGGCCGAAGTAGTGGGTGTCTCTGCCCCTACTATGGGGACATGAGAAGGCAGTAGAGGAAGAAAATACCCCGCAGTTTCTACCTTTGCTCGGCATGGTGAATACGCCCGTTTTACTCTTAGCTTATAACCGCTTAGATACGCTTGAGGAAGTGTGGGCTGTTCTTCGTGCGGTTAGGCCCCGTTACCTTTTCGCAAGTGCAGATGGCCCGAAGCCTAATCCTACTGACCGAGAGCGTACCCAAGCCGTGCGGAACTTTATTCAGTCTCAAATAGACTGGCCTTGTGATGCCTATTTCAACTTTCCGCCAGAGAATGCTGGATGTAAGCTGGGAGTGGCAAATGGTATTTCGTGGTTTTTTTCTCACGTAGAAGCAGGAATCATCTTAGAGGATGACATGCTTCCCCACCCCTCTTTCTTCCAATACATGGAAGAGATGCTTGAGCGGTATAAGGATGATGAGCGGATTGGAATAATCAGTGGGGCTCAATTTTATCCTAATCATCCCTTGCTTGCTTCGGGATGGGACTTCACAAGGATGACTTTCATAGAAGGGTGGGGAACTTGGCGCCGAGTTTGGGCAAAATATCAGGTTCATCCTTCTGATTGGGAACTTTTTCGCAAGCAGAAGTTTCTGAGAAAACGCCTCGTTGGTATAGAACCGTATATCTCTTACTTAGAGGTGCTCATGGATGGGGTGATGCAGGGGCGCCTTGACACATGGGACGCGCAGCTTTCGTTTATGATTCTGCGGGAGGGATTACTCAATGTGGTTCCACAGCAAAATCTCATTCGTAACCTGGGGGTTGGGCATCCCTTAGCTACTCATGTGCGCAAAAAAGGGTTTCGCCCTTACCTTCCCCTTCAGCGGTGGCGAGGAGGAGAAGGGCCCTTAGGCATGCAGCCTAACATTCCTTACGAAAGGTTATTCATGTTTTCCAGCGGATTTTGGGGCAAAGTGAGAAACCGATTGCTCTACTATCAATATGCTTGGGGGCTCAAGCGTGTTCTGCCCGATGAGCCTTGAGGGGTTATATGCTGTTGGATGTATTCGGTAAGCTCTTTGTAAATAGGCAGAAGGTGAGGGGCGTGATTTTGCAGGTATCCTATGTGGGTTTGGAGGGTAGGGGTGTCGCCGCGGCGAGCTGGACCGGTCTGGGCCTCTGCAGGAGGGTATGTCTTTAGCCTTTGAAGGATGCCCTCTGCCAGAGGAAGGAAAGTGCGCCAGCTACCCACTGGCGCCGCCAGCTGCCCCCCAATGTGAAAAAGGGCATTGAGAAAGTTAGCTGTAAAGACTGCGCCAATGTGAAGCCTCAAACGCTCCTCAGAAGAGGCTTTTTGAACCTGCTCCGCCTTTCCTACAAGACGCAGTGCCCACTCATAAACTTGTACATGCCCTTCCCAAAATATAGGGAAGCTGCCCCAAGGAATCTTTTCTCCCACGACAAAGCTGTAGAGAGGATAAAGGACGCCGCTTTGCTCCCCAAAAAGCGTAGAAAGTACTGAGAGGGGCACCGAGCCTGCTGTATGGAGGACAATAGAACCTTTTGGGAGAAGCGGCTGAAGCTGGCTGGC
>JANXDD010000033.1:0-16416 GCA_025059915.1 Bacteroidia bacterium
AGAAATTCTCCACTAATTTCCGTCCGAGTCGGCACTTCTGAGTAGGTTTAGGCAGTGAAGGAGAGTACCATACAGCGAATCTGGAAGCTCATAAAACCTTACCATCAGACCTATCTCCAAGAGCATGGAGTAGAACTCCCCAGTTTGCGCAAAAGAGATAGCACCTACACTAAAGACGCGCTCATATTACGAAGTGGGTCTCCAAACGAGAACTAACGGCATTCATTCGTCGCTTCTATCCTGAGACAAACGATGTTCAAAGCGCCCGTCACTTAGGTACGCAGAAGGGCTTTTATATTGTCTCTTCGCGCAGAGGTAATTTCCGCCCACTAGACAAGCCGCCTCCTAAGGAAAGTACATACTGGTTACTTTGGAAAAGCCTCATCCTTCCTTCAGACCTGCAAAGCGAACTGAAGAAATAAGTGAAGCAGAGTTTGAGCAGATTAAGAAGGAATACAACTACCGCTGCGCCACCTGCGGCTCGGAAGAAGGTAAGGAAAATCTCCGCTATCCGGGACAAATAACTCAGCTTCAAAAAGCCCATCGTAATCCTCATAAGCCCGTGGGAATATCCTACCTCAGTGCCAGTTTTGTAATAGAGCAGACAGAAATCAATGGATATATGACAAACAAGGACGGGTAGTCGGGATAGCAAGTATCCACCCTATTATCCAGTCTGTGGAAGAGGGATACATACCTTCAGAAGAGGCAAAGTCTCTCCTAACTTGGCTTTCTTCCTATATTAGCAAGAGCTCATGACTGCTGACTCTCTGCAGCCCTATTTGGATAAGGTCATTTGTGTGGATGCGAGAGAAGTTCTTCCCCAACTTCCCGAAAGTTCTATAGACTTAGTTCTAACCGATCCCCCCTACTTTTAGGCAAACTGGACGAGACTTGGACGCCCGAGCGCGCCGCTCCTAAATCTTATAAGCGACAGCAGGTTCATCACCTCCCCACAGGCATGAAGTTTGACCCCAGCCAAGGAAAAAGGCTTTACGAGTGGTACTTCCCCATCGCACGAGAGATCTTTCGTGTGCTCAAGCCCGGAGGCTTCTTCTTCACTTTTGCTAGTCCGCGGCTCTTTCACCGAGTGGCTTGTGCCGTAGAAGATGCAGGCTTCTACTTGCGCGACACCTTTCTGTGGGTTTATACCCAAAGCCAGCCTAAAGCTATGAGCCTTCATCACTTCATTTGGCGCTTACCTCTTCCTGAAGCCGTCAAAGAAAAACTCCACCAGAAGCTCCATGGCTGGAAAACCCCTCAAGTCAAATCAGTATATGAACCCATTATTGTAGCGCAAAAGCCCTATGAGGGCACACTCTTGCAAAACTTTCTCCAATATCAGGTAGGCCTTTTTCAAACTGAAGTGCCAGTTGGCAGAGGCATGTTCCCCGCTAACTTGCTCTTAGTGGAGGAGACAGAAACCCTTTTAGACAAATACTTTCTCCTGCCTAAATCTACCGAAGACCTTCCTCATCCTACCGCTAAACCTGTGGCTTTATGTGAATATCTCATAGAGCTCAGCACGGTTGAGGGGGCAGTAGTGCTGGACCCGTTCTTGGGTAGTGGGACTACGGCAGTTGCAGCTCTTCGCCGAAAAAGGCATTTCATAGGCATAGAGATTCATCCTGCTTACGCCTCTCTGGCAGAAGAGCGAATAAAGAGTACTCAACCTATACTACTTTAGTCCCAAAAAGGGCTGCCACCTCGTTTGAGAGGTAAGTGTTTCTAAAATGCTGGCTCATGTAAAAGCCCGCCCCCCATAGTTGAAAACATCCCAAGCTATAAATAGCTCGTTACCGAGGCTCAAATGCTCCAAAGAGATTATGAGAGCTTGGTAGTCATAGGTAGGGAGCCTCGGGTAATCAAACTAGAGCCCCCTATTCGCAAATAGGGTACCCGCGTTGTAAAGCTCTCATAGCCACAAAAGCTGTATGCAGTATGCCCCTGCAAAACTTTCTTCAGCATCAGGCAGGCCTTTTTCCAAACCGAGGTCCCGATTGGCAAAGGCATGTTCCTCGCTAACTTACTCTTAGTAGAAGAGACAGAAACCCTTCTAGACAAGTATTCTCTCCTGTCCAAATCTACTGAGAACATCCCTCCTAAGGCTCAAGTCAGTAGCATTGTGTGAGCATCTTATAGAGCCTGGCACGATTGAGAGAGCAGTAGAGGTGGAACTTTTCTTGGAGAGTGGCAACCTTGTTAGTGATAAGGCTCTTGTGTAGCCATTTTTACCCAACGACGGTGGCTAAAGGAGCCATCCTCACTCCTAGCTATGAATTTTTCCCCTCAGGCTTTCAATGGCGTTTCTCACTCGGCTGGTATGGCAAAAAGCTGATTCTCTGCTTGTAAGGTAGTGCCCACATTTCGTATGTTTTCTGTAGTCCCCCCTGTCGCCTGTTTATGTCCGAAATAGTAGTATCGCTTAGTACTCGTGGTTTGGTTGTGAATAAGCACCTGGCCAGTTACAATTCCAAACACACAGCTCGGAGGTAATATACCACTGATGTAAGGAGAGCCAATAATATCCGGTGAGACGCCACTCCAAGTGCTATTGTCTGAAAAGGTGGTTCTCACCCAAATACTCTGGTGTGGCTGTAAGACCCCATGGTTCGGCAATCGCAGAAGCTGGGTAGAGAAAACCATCCACCTACCTGGCGGAAGGTCTATGTAGGCATTTAAATACTGCCACTGAGGAGCATCAGTGTTTATATCCTGCTGAGTAGTAGCTAAAACTCCCTGCACAAGCCCTGCATAACCATTTTCGGCGAAACGGCGCCACCGTCCCGCTTGCCAATAGTAGTATCCTGGCCTGACGAGGTTCACCCCACTTCCAGCTGTAGCAGTGTTATACACCAACATCCCATCTGTAGGAGAGCCACCCAACGGACCCCAAGAGTTAGCAGCAGTAAGAGCTACCCTAGGTAAAATAACCCCCTCTGTGCCATTCCCCACTATGTGAAGTTTTGCACCTGGATGAGGAGTCACAGTACCGATACCCACTTGACCATTTACCATGGACATCACATGTACCGCCCCCCAGCGATTAGCAGCACCCGTCCCATTCGTATAAAAGTCAATCCTCCCCGTAAAGTTTCCGTTATCACCGGATCGTATGAATCCAGGGCGCCACTCTGTCGAAGAACCTATAGGATCACTCACCAATTCTATACCTGCTGCCCCGAAAGCCCCACTAGATTGAATACGAACATAGGCAGGATTGGCACTGCTATACACATGGAGCGGCCGCTGGGGTTGATTCGTGCCTATACCAACATTCTGCGCATGCAGCAATGATAACCAGATACCAACCGAACTTAGAAGGCAATAGCGGAACATATTGCAAATATACTGCTTTTCATCTGCTCCAAACAACGAGTCCTTTCATCTCCAAGCTGCTTCATGCCCAAAATGCAAAAATTCCAGCCTAAGCTGCATCTATAGTCTCGTAGCTCTCAGACGCTCAGTAAGAATACCTTAGCAAGTTATTCTTCAGGCTAAACTAAACAAAGGACAGGAAGGCTTTGGGGGATAGCTCATGTAAAAGCCCGGCTCCCCATAGCCAAAAACACCCCAATAAATAGCCCCCTACCGAAAGCTCGGCTACCCAGAAAGATTATGAGCGCTGAAGTAGTCACAGGTAAGAGAGCCTCAGAATAATCAAATTCCCTATCCCCTTCCTCTGCTTTCTCCAAATAGCCTATGCGCACCTCTGCTTTGCTTCCATGGATGCCGTAGAACTTAAGCTAAACCTTGCATGCGGAACGGCATGCCAGGCTTTTGGAGAATCTAATCAAATGAGTTCATCTCACCTCAGTGTGGGACAGCGCTGAACTGCTCCACCCCCGTAGCTTCTCTGGAAAAGTCAGCCATTCAAAACCACAGGAGGCCTCGTCCATTTGCCAAAATGGCGACTTTACTGCATCTACCCTGAGGTAGCAGAGCATGGAAAACTCATAACCTATTGCACCTCCCCATAGGAAAGCTCCGTAGTTCATCGCAGAGCTGAGTTCTCTAATGAGAGCTCCGGAGTCAAGAAGGACTTTTCACAGCTACGGATGATGGCGAGCCGATCTGAATGAATAAAGCCAAAGAGGGAAGGCCCTGTACCCCAAGCTCGTCATAGTCCTTTGACCTGAGAAAAGGCCCGAAAGCGACACCCTTTTCTGTGACGATTTGCCAGATGATGGTGGTAATTGCTTCTCCTTGTAGCACAAGAAGGAATAGCCTGTCCCTGCGGTGATTTTCACCCTACGGGGGATTTTGCTAAAAGTTGAAAGCCCAACATACTCACGCATTTTCACCCTCCCTTAGTTTTCCCCAGACAGCACTTTCTACCGCTGCTTTCTCTATCAAATAAGCTGCCTGTTCCTTCCCTAAATACTGGTCTATCAGCCAATGCACTCCATATAGGACTGGGGTAAGGAGCAGGGCAGCACCAGCTTTATAGGCGTAATTCAAAAGGGCTATGACAGTTACTTGAGCAAAACTCCACCCTGCCCCCCAATAAAAAGCTATATAGAGCACGATGAAGCTATCTATTAGCTGAGAAATCAGAGTAGAGCCTGTCGCTCGCACCGCCAGCCATCTCCCCCGCGTCAGACGACGCAGCCAATGAAAGCTAACCACATCTACCAATTGCCCTACCAGAAAAGCTGTAAGGGAGCCCGCTACTATCCATAAACTCTGTCCGAAGATAGCCCTGAACGCTTCAGGCATGTGTAAGGGCCCCACAGGAGTAGAGCGCCAAATCCAAAAATCTGCAGGGGGTAGAAGTATCGCTACCCCTATCATCAAAAAGGCATAACCGATGGCAAGCACCGCTGCCCATGATAGAAACCTCACTGCTCGCAGACCAAAGTACTCATTGATGATGTCTGTGGCGATGAAAACCCACGGCCACAGAAGCACCCCCGCAGATAAGGAGAGAGATAGAGGGCCCGTTCCAAAAAGCGAAAAAGCGACGGGTTCTGCTCCTACCAGACGCTCTAAAGAAAACACCTTGACGCCAATGAACTCTGCTACTATGGCATTGGTCAAGAAAAAGGCCGCTAAAGCAAAAAAGAGTCGTTCCGTCTTGCCTTTCAAGGGAAAACCAGAGTTTCGCCCTCTACTACCAAATGAGTCTCTGGAAAATAAGAGCGAGCTTCCCTTAGAAGGGGAGTGAGGTCTCGGTACCGAGTGGAAAAGTGCCCGATATATAACCGATGAACCCCGCTTGCTTGAGCGATGAGAGCTGCTTCACGCGCCGTACTATGAAAGGTCTGATAAGCCCGTTTCTTATGCTCTGAGAGAAATGTAGCCTCGTGATACAGCACTGTAGCTCCTGAAACAAAATTCACGGTTTCAGTTGCAAACTCCGTATCCGTACAATAGGCATAGCTTTTCGGCGGAGGGGGCGGATGTGAAACAGCCTCCCATGTAATGATTTTTCCCTCATATTCAATCTTACCCTCCATTCTCAGGCGAGGTATGAAGTATTCTGGCAAGCCAATTTCAGCCAGTTTCTCTGGGGCGAGGCGACGTGGCTTAGTTTTCTCTGCAAAAAGGTAACCTATCGTAGGAACGCCATGCCTCAGTGGAAATCCCCATACCTCCATACGATTATCTTCCCATAGAAGTACCTTTTCCTTTCTCAGAAAAACCTCATGGATATACAAAGGATAACGCAAGGCAGAAAATGTGCCCTGAAGCTGAGCCTCTACGAAACTGCGCAAGCCGATCGGACCATACAAATGAAGGGGCTTCTGGCGACCTTGCATGTGCAGGGTCGTCAGAAGCCCTCCTACACCGGCCACATGATCTGCATGGAGGTGGGAAATGAAAATAGCCTGAAGCTTGTTGAGGGGAAGGTGGTAGCGCAAAATTTGGTGCTGGGTCGCCTCTCCGCAGTCTAACAAAAAGTACAGGTTCTCATACTGCAGCCACTGGGCGGAATGATGCCGCCCATGTAAGGGCATAGCACTACTGCTGCCCAGGACTCGCACTGAGAACATTCATCCTACTCCTCCTCTTCCTCCTCCTCTTCGTCCCAATCTTCCTCCTCCCAATCCTCTTCTTCTTCCCAATCTTCCTCATCCCACTCCTCTTCATCCCAGTCTTCTTCATCCCACTCTTCTTCCCCTTCTTCTCCTTCAGCCCAGTCCTCTTCCCCCTCTTCCCAGTTTTCCTCCTCTTCCCATTCTTCTTCCTCTTCTTCCTCTTCTTCGCTACGAGATTGCTTTGCTAATGACTGAAACTGCTCTTGAAGGTCCTCTTGCAGGTACCTTTTTGCGAACTCCATAGCATCTTTTATGTCCTTCATAATCGTGAAGATTTCATCCAGTTTAGATAGGCTAAATACGGATTGTACAGCAGGCGAAGGCGCCACGACGACGAGCGGGCGCTCAGACTGCTGCAATATCCGCCGCAAAAGTAATAAAGCGCTCAATACCGAGCTATCTAGACTTTGTACTTCGCTCAAATCCACAATCATCCCCCCCGTAGAGCTGTGCGCTAAGACTGTCAGCTGAGACTTGAGCTCCGGCGTGATAGCTGCGCTCAAGCGGGGCTCCATCGGACGAAATATCGTAAATCCATCTATAGTCTCCACCTGATACTTCATAGATTCTGCAGAAAGGGGTTCGTAAGGAGCTCATACCCAATAGAGGTCGGACCGCCATGTCCGGGCCAAACTTCTGTATCCTCTGGCAAGGTGAGAATCTTATTCCTTAGAGAGTCCATCATCTTTTGATAATCTGCCAGAGGGAGCTCATAGTTTCCAATGCTACCTCGGAAAAGAATATCCCCCGAAAAGAGCTTCTTAGACTCTGGAAAGTAAAACCCTACATGCCCTGGGGAATGACCTGGAATATACAGCACCTCCACAGGCTCTCCGTCCAAATATAAAGTCATTTCCCCCTCTAAAAACTGCTCTGCCGGCGGACCTGGCTCATAGGAAAGTCCCATTAGCGCTGCCCATTCAGCGGCATGCTCATAAACTACTGCTTCAGCAGCATGATAAAAAACCGGCACATTGTAGGTGGCCGCTGTCCAGCGCACCCCTAAAATATGGTCTATGTGCGCATGCGTGAGGTAGATTCCCACTAACTGAGCCTTCTCGGCAGCAAGGAAAGAGCGAAAAGCTTGACGCTCCCCTTCAGAGTACAAACCAGGGTCTATCACCCACGCCGTACCTGATCGCCCAAAGAGGAGATAGGTATTTTCTTGATAAGGGTTAGTAACAAGTCGGCGTAAGCGCATTATGTGTATTCATAAAAACCTCGCCCTGACTTTCGTCCGAGATATCCAGCCTGAACCATTTTGACCAGCAAAGGGCATGGCGCATATCTCGGATCCCCAAAGCCTTCATGCAACACCCGCAAAATAGCTAAACATACATCCAAACCTATAAAATCCGCCAATTCCAGAGGTCCCATGGGGTGATTCATACCAAGCTTCATAATCGTGTCAATAGCCTCCTTGGAAGCAACGCCCTGATAGAGCGCGTAGATTGCTTCATTAATCATCGGCATCAGAACCCGGTTAGAAATAAAGCCAGGATAATCCTGCACCAGAACAGGCTCCTTGCCCAACCGGCGAGCCCAATCCATTACCGCCTGAACTGTAGCTTGATTAGTTTGAAGCCCCTGTATCACCTCAACAAGCCGCATGACCGGCACGGGATTCATAAAGTGCATTCCAATAAACCGCTCCGGACGAGTAACAGAAGCAGCCAGCTGGGTGATAGAAATGGAAGATGTATTCGTAGCCAAAATAGCCGATTCTGGCGCGGCAGCACTGACCTCACGCCAAACCTTAGTTTTTATCTCCACATCCTCTGGTACTGCCTCCACTACCAGAGCTGCATCCTGTACCGCTGGAGAAATATCAGCATAAAAAGAAAGCCGTTTGAGGAGAGCTTCTTTCTCCTCAGCGGATATGATGCCCTTCTTGACCTGACGGTCAGCATTCTGAGAGACAGTCTGCAAAGCCTTCTCCCATCGGCTCTGATCAACCTCTACCCATGCCACTGTATATCCATACTGAGCAAAGACGTGGGCAATTCCTGTGCCCATAGTACCAGCCCCTAAAACTGCAACCTTCACACTCATAAATGGATCGGCTTTTCCACCAGAAGTGTGCCGGGATTCAAGCTATATAACTGTATCAAATAGCTTCCTCGCAGAACCTTAGGTAGAACGAATGTATGTTCAAACTGTTTTGAGTCCTTAGCTTCCAAAGGAATAGTGAATACCTCTTCTCCAAACTGATTGTATGCCCGCAGAACATAAACACCTACTTGAGAGAGCTTGACCCGGAGAATAGAAGACTCTTTCCCTTTCTCCAATATCAAATCGGGAGGGGAAGGCGGCTCGCCCCACGGATATCCTTCATAGAGTACAACTTGAGGTCCCTTACTTGTAACCGCCGTAAGTAAAATGCGCACTTTACGACCCATCCACTCCCCTTCCCTACACAGGGTATAAACCTTAGGTACATCCCACCGCTCTATAAGGATTCGCTTTACAGTAACCCACCTTTTTGCAGGAGATTCTTCCTGCCATAGAAACATAAGTGGGCGGTCCGTAGAAATAATATGAGCCTCTGCGCACATCCCTCTATCCTTCTCAGACAGCCCTCGCCACTGATATTGCGCCCCTAAAATAGAGTCCGTCAGAAGCGCAATAAGCCCAAGCCACAACATAGAGTGATACTCTACTTCGTATTTTTCAGGCTTTCCATTAGTTTAACAGCACGCCACGGGTCAAAAATCAAATAATAAAGCATAAAGAGAATAACCACCGTCAGGACCGCTATCATAACGACAAGAACTATTTGAATCCGACCAACTCGCTTATCTATCTCGCTCTGCTCCTGAGAAATGCGCTGGTAATTGTGAATGATGGCTTGCTGAGTTTTTTTGACCTCCTCCTCTTTTTCTCGTAGGAGCTGATTCTGCCGCTCCAGCTCTGCATTCATCTCATCCAGACGGCGCTGATTGCGGTCAGCAATCCGTCGCAGCGTACGAGCTTCTCCGAGGAGCTTTTCATACTCCTCTACCATCCGACGATAATGTTCCTGCCATTCCGCTTCTGACAAGTCTATGCGTGCCAATGTCAAGCGCGAATCGTGAAGCAGCTGAGACTCCTCAGCAAATAGGTCTTTATTTCCCCCAAAGGAGCTCATACCCAACAAAAGTACAAGTTAGGTGCCATCCTTAATCCCTCTGAGCCGCTTCACAAAGTCAATCATCTGGTCTGTATCAATAAATATGTAATAGGCAGCAAAGGCAACAATCACTAAAAGAACTGCAAAAAGAACAATCAACATTAGGCGCGTTCGCCCCATGCGATCATAGAGAATATCCCGCTCCTGCGCCTTCTTATGAACCTCTTTCTGCTGGTACTGAACCTGCTTCTCTAAATCCTCCACCTCATGACTCAGCGCTTTGCGCTGGAGCTCCAGTTGAGCTCGCGCCTTCTCCAACTTGCTTTCTAACTGCGTAGCTTGATGGGTCAGAACCTGAACTACCTTGAGAAGGTTCTCATAGTTATCTACAAGGGTAGCGTAAGCTTCCCTCCATTCCTGTGCAGAAAGACCCCCTCGCTCCGCCCGAGCCCGAGCTTCCTCTAAAAATGTAGCTTCTTCCTGGAAGTATTCGTCTTTCATACAGGTACTAACTCAAAAGGCACATCTAAGAGAGCCTGGTAGTCCTGTCCCGTCTCCGCCATGTCTTCATCGTCGGAGTCATAATGCCAGCGAATCTGTACCTTGTTGCCATTTTTATGCATTCGCTCCAGCTTCCGAAAGATATCCAAAAGACACTTGGAGGAGCTGGTATTGAAGTACTCCAGCTGAAACTTGAAGACGGTCTCGGGCAGAGGAGACTTGCTGTACTCCTCTATCCAGTCTAATATCTTTCTGTAGAACCCTATAGCATCCTCGGGAATACTCCTCCCTGTTATTTCAAATATGCCAAGGTCTGAGTTCAAAATGACCTTGGGCGTTTTTGAGGTAGGTTCTATAACGAGATTTCTCATGGGCAAGGCAAAGTTAGTTACTTCTCAGGTATGCGAGAGACACGAGCCTCCAAGCTGAAAAAGGAGTACTTTTCATTCACAGGGTGAAAGTCATACCCCAGACGCTGACCAGACTTCCGGGCGATATCTATCATTCCCAGCCCAGCCGTGCCCTTTTCGGTAAAGCCTGTGCCTGTGAGAATCTCTTGATAGAGCTGCTTTAGCTCCTCTTTGGTAGCTCTGTTTATTCGGTCCAGCCGACTCTTAAGCTCAGGAATGCGGTCGTTCAGCACATGATTGCCAGTGATGATATAGTAGTCTTTCTCCTCTCGCCCAATCATGAGAAGAGCCGTCTTATCTCGGACGGGGTTAGAAGGATCCGTCGGGGGCAGAGCATCTAAGTGGTGGTAGACATTTTGGAGGCACTCCACCATCACATTGAAAACTCGCTTTTTCACCTTACGATCCTCCCCTTCTCCCTCCAGCTTGTTTTCCACCATCTGCAGGATGGAGGAAACCAAATCAGCCGTTACCTCCCCTTGATACACAAAGATAATGTTGTTGAGCTGCATGTTTTTGTAGTAGCTATAAGTCATGCTCATAGGCGTCAGGATTGGACTTTTACAGCGAGTTCTATGGGTAGATTCAGAAGGGCTTGATAATCTTGCCCTGTCTCTTCCATGTCCTCGTCATCCTCGTCATAGTACCACGTCACCCGCACCTCGTGACCCGCTGCATGAATAGCTTCCAGGCGTTTGAGCACCTCTAAGATGTTCTTGGAACTGCTGGTATTGAAGTACTCCAAATCAAAGCGCACATGGGTGAGAGGCAAGGGCTTCTGAGCATATTGGTCTAACCACTCAAAAATAGGGGTGTAGAAGCCAACGGAGTCCTCTGGAATACTGCGCCCAGAAAACTCAAAAATTCCATTTTCTGGGTCTAAGATGACCCGCGGCGTCTTGTGAGTAGATTCTATGCGTAGAGCTTCCATATGCCTTGATTATTTTTTTGATTTCTTAATCCAAGCCTCTAAGGAAAAGAAGGAAGCCATATCGTCCAGATACTCAAAGGAATACTGCAAAATGTCGTGAGACTTACGCGCTAAATCCAATATGCTCAAGGAAGGTACTCCCCCCACTTGCCCTGGCAATTGCGAGGACTTGGCTTGAAGGAGTTCGTGGTAGGCATCTCTAAGCTCCTCTTGAGTGCGGGTATTGACCCAGTCTATGAAAGAGCGAACCTCAAACACAGACGCGCTGGGTATACGACGCCCGATGCTCACCGAATACAAATATGGAAGCTGACGCACCACGAGTACAGCAGCACTGCGCCCTCCATCCTCCCCCAGAGCAAAAGACTCCACCATGATGTTAAAAAGCTTCTTACTGACACGCCGGTGCTCCCCTATATCCTCCAAACGGTATTCAACCAAATTCAGCACATCTATCATCAAATCGGTCGTAATCGGACCATGGTACATGAAGACAATACTATTGTCTAACATGTTCCTATAGAGCGGATAAGAGTACCTGAGAGCAGGCTCATGCAGAAGGTCAGAATGAGTTGCTACCATATCCATTACAAAGATAACTAAACCTCATAAACGCAAGCCCATCACCGTAATATCATCCGTGGGGGAGTTTTCCCCCATCCATCCACGAAGTTCTTCTAAGAGCTTTTGATGCTGGTCTGCCATAGGCAAGTGCCCCCACATCGCAAGAAACTCTCGGAATCGCCGGTGGGTGTAGCGCTTATATCCATCAGCACTGAATTGGTCTGCGTATCCATCTGTGTATAGGTATAAAGCATCCCCAGGTTGATAGGAGAAAGTATGAGTGACGAAATTTTTGACCTTATCCAGCCATGGTGCCCCTCCTAAACCGGTAGGCGCTCCAGAGAGCAGGTTCCATCTTCCTTGCTGATGAATCAAAAGGGGACGATGAGCACCAGCAAACCGAACGATTCGTCTGTGAGGATCAATCACACATAGAACCATTTCCATTCCATCTTGTGTAACCTCCTGTCCAGAAAGGAGCTCCCGCAGACGCCCATCCATGTAGTATAAAATCTGAGCGGGGTCCAAAAGTCCCCGTTCCCGAATCGCCGACTCCAGAAGCGTATAACCCAAAAAAGTCATGAAGGCCCCCGGCACACCGTGCCCCGTGCAATCTACCACAGCAACGATTTTGTGACCTTGGACCTCCCCACACCAGTAAAAGTCTCCCCCCACTACATCCCGCAGCCAGTGAAGGATAAAGCTGTCAGGAAAAAGTTCCCGCAGCGCCTCTTCTCCCGGTAGGATAGAGCTCTGGATTCGTCGTGCATAAGTGATACTTTCCATAATGTCTCTATTTTTTTCCTCCAGCTCCTCCTTCTGGGCCTCCAAGGTGCGTCGGGCCTGCTCTAAGCGAAGGTTTTGTAAATGAAGCTGCTCCTGTACCTGCCGCAGTTCCGTAATGTCCTGCAGCAAAACAACCATCGTCTCTACTTCTCCCTCTGGGCCAACCTCTGGAATCCCCCGCACCGCCATCTTCCGAGTCCCATATACAGAGGGAAACTCTATTTCTGCCGATTGAACCGTCATTGTGTCAAAAAGCTTTTGAATAAAGTCTGACCAAAACTGTACTTCCTCTAAAGAAAAGCCCACCGAATAAATGGTATTCCGAATGTAGTGCGCAGGAGAGTAGCCCGTGTACCTTTCTATAGTGGGGTTGACATACAAAAAGCGCCCTTCCCTATCTGTGCGAAAGATAATATCTGGGGAGTTTTCCACAAGCGACTGAAACTTGAGACGAGTGCGATACTGCTTCTCGTATTCCATCTCCTCCGTTACATCCCGCAAAATCATCAAGACCGACTCAATACCCGGATGGGAAAGATAGTTAGTACCAATCGCCTCTAACCAGAGCATCCGCCCATCTTTATGGTAGTAGCGAAAGCGAAAAACCCGAGGGATGCCGTCGGCAGAAGGACTGAGAAGGGCTTGAAAATGTTCTCGTACTACCTCTGCATCCGCCCGCTCCACTGGGCGAAAAAAAACTTGAAGCTCTTCTTCGGAATAGCCCAGCAAATCAGAAACCGCCGGACTTAGGTAGCGCGGGCGCCCCGTTACATCAAAGAAAACTATCGCCTCCCGCAAAAGTTTGACTACTGTATTCCATCGGTGCTGAAGGGAATGTACCTGCCGCTCAGATTGCTGAGTACGGGCGCGCTCATCCTGAATCTGCTTTTCAAGAGAAGAAACTACCTGGTGAAGCTGAGCTACCTGAGATCGGAGCTGGTCGGACTCCTGAAGGAGAGTATCTACACGGCTCTGGAGGGTAGCATACTTTTGCGCTGCCTGTTGCTCTTGCTCCGCTTCCTCTCTCAGGAGATAGCCTACTGCAAAAAACGGTAGAAGCGCCTCTGCAGTAAGCCGCTGATCCTCATCCCATTCCGTGAAAGCTGCCACATCCCAAACCCCATAAATGCTATTGCCAGCAATCACAGGCAGCACAGCGATGGACTGCGGCGGAGCCTTCCCTAAGCCAGAAAGCGCCTGAAGGTATCCTTGAGGAAGGGTAGAAAGCCACAGAGATTGTCCTTCACGAGCCACCTGACCGATCCACCCTTCCCCCAAGGCAAAGGTCTGTGGCGCATCAGCCGGATACGCATAGCTGTAAAGGCGCCTCAGCCTCTCTCCTTCTACCCGATAAAACGCCCCCAAGGTCGCTCCTATGCTCTGGAGGAATATCGGACCAGCCTTAGACAGGTACGCTTCTACAGATGCAGACTGCTGCCCCAGCCGAACAAACTCTATAGCATTATTCAAGATAGAATGCCGAAGGAGACTTGCATGGCGCGTCTCTCGTATCTGCTCAAGGATGCCCGAGATTGTCTGACGAAGGGCAGGCGGCCAGTCTGCTATTTGCGGGGGAGCAGTATAACGAAGCCCCTGCGCCACACTTTCCAAAAAGCCAAGAGCTTCATCTAAGGCATTTGTCGCCTCATCCACCTCTGCAACTTCTGCTGGCAAAGTACCAGAAGGACTGCCATGGGGGCGAATACCCTCCCAAAGAAGCCCCCGTAGCTTATCCCGCACCCGCAGAAAAGAGCGACCTATCCGAGACCACCACCACAGAGCAAGGACCACCGCTACCACTAAAAGACTCAAAAGCACGGTATATGCCCATACCGAAAGCCATTTATCCCATTTCTCCCACTCCCCCAGCCCTTCTGCCAATGCCATATCGCGTTGGGCTATAATCCACATCCCCACCAGAAGAAAAAGCCCTACCAGGCCCACTAAAAGAGCTAATCCAACTCCGATATACTCTGCAATGCCCCAACGGCGCATCAGCGCTTCTGGCGTTTATATCGCAGCATTGTATGGGCGTGCGCGAGCACCTTCCCTTCCATGGCGCTGCGCAAGCGTTCCCACGTAATCGGGCTATTCAACCTCAAAGGCTCAGATAAGGCATATATTTCTATCACATACCGATGGACTTCATCTCGTAAGGGCGGACAAGGTCCATCATACCTTGCCCTACCGAAGTCATTATATCCATGGGGAAAAGATAAGTTCCCAGGTCCGACCTGAGTTGTTTGGATATTGAAGCCTATCCAGTGTAGGAAAGTATCGGCAGGGGCGTCTGGGTCATACATCCGCAGCACATATACCTTTGTTTGTGGGGGGGCCCCTCCCCATTCTACTTGGGGTGGAAGGTTCGCTCCGTCGCAGGTATGCTCCACATTCATCTCAGCTCCAGCGGCATAACCTACTACTTTCACCCACATCTGCATCCAAAGCAGAAGTGTCCCAAGTCCCATCCTTACAAAGATAAAGCACGAAGGCATACTTCTACAAACTCTTCTGCTCGGAATCGTACATTTGGCTCAAATAAACTTAGAGCTGCCTCGGGCATCGTACGAATCTCAGCATCAGCTGGATCCTGCACAGCGGTAAAATACCCCGCTTTATGCATGAGAAAAAGTCCCTGAGCCCCATCTCTATTTGCTCCTGAGAATAACGCGCCAGCCATGCGTTTCCACCGGGCATGCACCGCCGACTCAAACAGTACATCAATGCTCGGACGCGAAAAATGAACCGGATCCTCCACCGATAAGCTAAAATATCCCGCTGCCTCTATGAGAAGGTGATAGTTAGCTGGAGCAATATACACATGCCCCCCTTGAATATAGGTCTTATCATCGGGCTCAGAAAGTTGCCATCCAGATAAAGTCCCCATAGCCTCCAGTATGCCAACCCGGGGATTTTTCATCCTATGAAGGCATAGCACAATAGACACTTCCCTGATATAGGGCATTCGGTGTAGAAAACTCCTAATGGGATTGAAGCTACCAGCTGAGCCCCCAATCAGCCAGAGGAAAGGCTCTTCTCTGGTTAGATTCATTTTCGTTTGCGGTAAATTCGCTCCACTTCATTGACTGCTGTGAGACGCTTAGCTGCTGCACACCAGAAAAGGGACTCTTTCGTCCCTATCATCAGAATGCCTCCTGGAACGAGACTATCCACCAACTTCGTAACTACCCGATCTTGCAAAGTAGGAGTAAAATAGATAAGCAAGTTCCTGCAAAATATGATGTCAAACTGCCCAAAAGGCTCCTCAGTAACTATGTTATGCTTGACAAACCGGACATTTCGGAGCAGAGAAGGGTCAAAAACTAAGTGATTAGCTTCCTCCTTGGCATACTTTTCAAAGTTTCCTAAGGGAAAAACCCCGTAGAAGTTCTGTTGGTAGAGCCCTTTCATGCGCAGAGGATAGCGGGCCATCTTGGCTTTTTCCAGAGAGACTTCATCTATGTCTGTGGCAAAGATTTGGGCTTTATCATACAATCCCGTCTCCACGAGCAAAATGGCCATGGAAAGTACCTCTTCACCTGTAGAAGCTCCTACATGCCAAATGCGTATCTCTGAAAGATTGGCAAGAGCAGGAAAGACCTGCAAGCGCAGCGCTACCCAAGCTGAAGGGTCTCTAAAAAGCTCTGTAGTGGAGACGGTTATTTCGTTGATAAAATACCGAAGGTATTCAGGCTGGGTGAGTAGGCGCTGATTGAGGATAGTCAAGCTTGGAATGCCATACTTTTTTATCACTGCCCCTAAGCGGCGCTTCAAGGAAGCAGGAGCATACCCCCGAAAATCATAGCCATACTGAGTAAGCATAACCTGCATAAACTGTTCTAACTCTGCGTCGCTAACCTCGGGCAGGAGTTCCGCAAGCACTCTGTAAAGGTAAGTTTTTTACCTTCGCTGGCGATGCAGGTTGGCAACTACGTTCTCCAAACCCTTCTCGGAGAAGGAGGAATGGGGCAAGTTTGGCTGGCTACCCACATCCATTTAGGGACGCCGGCTGTGGTCAAATCGCTTCATCCTCATTATGCCCAGCATCCCCAGCTGCGCCAGCGATTCCTCTCC
>JANXDD010000033.1:16426-19663 GCA_025059915.1 Bacteroidia bacterium
TGCCATCGTCCACCTGTACGAATTCACCATTCAAGATGGAATCGCCTATCTTATCATGGAATACGTGCAGGGGGAAAGCCTAAATGACCTCCTTAAGCGACACGGGCCCATTTCCATAGAGCAAACTGTCCAGATTTTGAGTCCTATTTTTGATGCTCTTTCGTACCTTCATCAAAATAAAATCATCCATCGCGATCTCAAGCCCTCTAATATCATAGTCCTGCCAGACGGCTCTGGTAAGCTGATAGACTTTGGCATCGCTAAGGCGCTGGATGAGGACATGAAGCTGACCCAGACTGGCACCCAAATAGGAACCGCTCTGTACATGGCACCGGAGCAGATTCGGGGCGAACCCGTCTCCCCCCAAACTGACTTATATGCTATGGGGCTCGTGGTATATGAGTGCCTTTTTGGGCGATTTCCTTGGGAATGGCAGGGCCTTACTCCATTCCAGCTTTATCAGCGGCTGCTGACTGAGCCTCCGCCGATTCCTGAGAATACCCCCACACCATGGCGAACCTTCTTCCAGTATGCTCTCGCAAAAGAAGCGGGAAATCGCTACCCCTCGGCAGAAGAAATGAAAAATGCTCTATCTCAACTTGCTCGCCCTTCCTCTCAACCTACCCCTTCCAAAGTAAAATCCACCCCTCCTCCGCTTCCTACGCCTCCCCCGCCTGCTTCCGCCGAAGCAGCCCTCGCCCATCCTAAGTCAAGAAAGGGATCTTATGCATGGCTTTGGGTCCTTGTTATTTGGCTTGTCGTAGTAATTGGGCTGGCTAAGGTATGTGATGAGTATCTCCGACCCTATTTGCATGTTGAAGTCTTTGAGCTGGAAACTGCATCTCGCTTTTCAAACCAGAGCGAAGCTTCTCCGGCCCCATTACCCCCATTAGAGGGCTCCTTAAGCCAAGGAAACAATTCCCAACAAGACCTTAGCGATAAGCTGCGCAGCCAGCTCTGGAACTATCTAAACTCCCACGCAGCAGAAGAGCAAAACATGCACCTCGTATGGGGCTTTCCAGACATTCCTAAGCCTTTCTACGAAAAGTCAGGCTCTTTCAAAGTGCCCGTTACAATGCACTATACTTATTCCATTGAGGAAGCACAGGAAGTAGAAGAAGTCTGTCCCTCAGGCGACCTAACCAGAGCTGTAATAACTTATAGAACAACCTACGAGTGCGAGCAGAAAGATTATGCACGAGTTCGGTTTGAGTATGACCAGTCCTCAGAAAGTTTTGACTTTAAAGTGAGCCTTCCAGAAAAAGACCACAACAACTGCTTCATCAAAAGCAGAGAGGAGATTAATCGCATCCCCGGTCAATGTGAATGACCTACCATCAGTACTCTTTTCTACAGGAGCTGGGGGAGGGAGGAATGGGCAAGGTGTATTTAGCTCAGCACCTCCCAACCTCTCGCTTAGTGGTCATAAAGACTCTGCGCCCTGAATATGCCCGAGATGAAAGGTTTATCCAAAGGCTTTACACTGAAGCCCGCATCTTAGCAGAGCTTAACCATCCTGCCATAGTTCAGTTGTATGACTTTATAGTTTATGATGGGGTTCCTTACTTAGTGATGGAATATGTAGAGGGCGAATCGCTGGAGTCCTTCCTCAAACGCTCAGACAGCCCTCCGGGGCTTTCATGGGCTTACCACACCCTCAAGCCTATATTTCAAGCTCTGGCTTTCGCCCATAGCAGGGATATCGTTCATCGGGACATAAAGCCTTCTAATATCATGCTTTCCCCGACGGGGGCGAAGCTATTAGACTTTGGCATAGCGAAAGCTTTAGATGCGGATTACAAGCTTACTCAAACTGGCACTCAGGTCGGTACCGTTCTCTACATGGCTCCTGAGCTGATTCAGGGACAAAAAGCTACTCCTGCTACGGATTTGTACAGTTTAGGTATTGTGCTGTATGAGTGTGCTTTTGGGCGCTATCCGTGGGATTGGGAGGAAAAAACGCTTTTCCAAATTTATCAGACCATTCTATCAGATCCCCCTCCTATTCCTGCCCATGAGTCAGCCGTGGTGAAGGCATTTTTCGCGAAGGCGCTGGCTAAAGATCCCACGGCACGCTACCGTTCAGCTCAGGAGATGTTGGAAGCGCTTGCGGAAGTAGTTCAAATTCCCTCTTCAAAGCCTTCTACTCCTTCTCACCCTCCCTTTCTGCAAGAAGGCTTTCTCGATGAGGTTCTGAAAATTCTTGAATCTCAGAGAGAGTCAAAAACCATCACTCCCAATTCCAAGTTTCGGGTGGAAGCCCTGGACTCCCCTCCGACTTATACGCGAGAATCTCTATTAGATAAGGAAGCTGAAAAAGAACCTTCCCTCTGGAAGTATGCGGTCATAGGACTCGGGGCGACAGCGGCAGCATTTTTTTTTCACAAGCCCTTAGGGGTGCTGGGCTGGGGGCTATGGGCTCTCAGTGTAGGTGGAGTACTCTATGGCGTGCTTGTAAGAATCAATTTCTGGACCTTGCTTTTTTCGCTACTCCTTGGCGCCTTGGGATTCTTTCGCTTTGCCTTTTTCCCCAAGGTCCAGCGGCTCAAGGAAAGAGAAATAAACATTTATCACGCCCTAAATGCTGAGGTAGAGCGGTATAGGGCCAGCTTCCTTGCAGATTTTGTTCGTGAGAGTCTTCAGCGGCATTACAAGTACATTGAAGACCTAAGCATAGAGATGGCTCCCCTCCCTTCTCCCGAAGAGCTTAGAGAAAATCTATCTCCCTCTGAGGTTTTTCGGCTTATAAAAGGCGGTATCAGATCCTCCTATCCTCCCCGCGGCAGCAAAAAAGTAAAATACACAATCACTTTCACGGTGAAGAAATACTCTCAGCCCCTGCGCCAGCGAATGCCCTGTAAGGTGCAATGCGGCTTTTTCGGCCTGGAGACATGCGATGGATATAGGGATGTTTGGTATAGAACCAGCTGGAAAGAGCGGTGCGAAAGTACCATATCTGTACCCCTTCATTACGAATACGACTCTCAGTCCGATCGCTTATCTTGTAAGTTTGAGAAGCCGCCCCTCCCTACTACTGCTACCGAATGCATAGCTCTGCCTGAGACGAAGGCCTCGCAAGTGGAGTATCAGGGACCTTGTATATACTGATAGGGAAAAACAAGAAGATGGCTTTGGATATGTAGTCGTGATGGGGGGGCGGGGGGGCGCGGGGGGCGGGCCCCCCCCCCGACACAACACAAAATATGAAACAGAAAAGAGGGGTTTGAGACAAAAGAC
>JANXDD010000034.1 GCA_025059915.1 Bacteroidia bacterium
GGCGAAGGTATATGACAATTGGAGATTTTTTCGGACAGGACTTGCGCTGATGCACCGGGAAGGCTTTCAGCTCATTCATGCTCGCAGTTATGTAGCGGGGTGGGTGGCCCATCGGCTTCATCGCCGCTATAGAGTGCCATGGATATTTGATATGCGGGGATTTTGGGCAGATGAGCGTCGAGAGACAAAGGCTTGGCCCCCCCATCATCCTTTTTACCATACGCTCTACCAGCTCTGGAAGAAGCGGGAAGCCCTCATGCTTCATTCAGCTGCCCACATCATCGTCCTCACTGAAGCGGCAAAGGCTATCCTCCTTGAATGGAACATCCCAGAATCCAAGATCACCGTAATCCCCTGCGTTGCTGATTATGAGCATTTCAAGCCGCACTCAGAGCAGCGAGAGGCTTATCGGAAGCAGTTAGGGATTCCTTCGGAAGCCTTTGTTTTGGGCTATCTGGGCTCCATAGGCCCCCTGTATGAAGTGCGGGAGATGTTGAGATTTTTCCGAGTACTCTTGAGGATAAATCCCGAAAGCTACATGGTCTTTTTTACGCCTGCTTCGCCAGGGGAGATATTCAAACACTCGGAGGCGCTGGGCATTCCGAGAGAGCGGCTCCGCATACAGTTCATTCGCAGAAAGGAGGTGCCCCTGTGGGGAAGCGTGATGGATGCTTCTATCATATTCTGCGTGCCGGGATTTAGTCGGATTGGCTCCTCTCCTACACGGGTAGCGGAAGTATTAGCAATGGACATACCAATGATTATGCAAGCCGATTTGGGGGATAATCGCACGCTCTCTCAGAACATAGCAGGCATTTACCTGTGTGAGAGCTTTTCGGAGGAGAGTTACGAGCAGCTCGCACGGGCTCTGGTTAGGGCAAAAAAAGAGGGGAGCTTGCGCTCCCCCCGAGATACAAGCCAACCCCTACTTTCCTTACCGATAGGACTTGAGCGCTATACCGCAGTTTATGAGCAGCTTAGGCAGCTTCTGACGCTCTCTTCTGGCTCGCAAAGTTTATTACAACCGCAATCAGGAGAGCTACTATTACGGCAACCCCAGCCAATATCCAATAGAGATGCCGAAGGAAATTGAACTCCTCAGCCTTCATAGGAGAGGTTTCTCCAGGATAAATAGTCGTCTTGGGGGAAGTTGGCTGGGAGGAAGCAGGAGCAACTCCACTCACGCTATTGAGGTATGCCCAAATGGCTTTGAGGTCTTCCTGGGCAAGGTTAGGGAAGGGAGGCATAATTTGCTGATTGTACTTTTTGTAAATAGCTACAGCTTGCGCATCTCCCGATTGAATAAAAGCCTGCGAATTTGAGACGAACTTTAGAAACCACTCTTCCGTTCGTCGCTTCCCTATTTGAGCCAAGGGGGGGCCGACAAGCTCTTGATCAAGTTTATGGCATGCAGCGCAGTTGTTGTTGAAGAGAGACTTTCCTTTTTCGACGGCGTCTTGCGCCCGTATAAGCCCTATAAGGGCTATCACGACTATGATTTTGTGCCACATATGCGTAAAAGGTTTTGGGTGTGCTTCAGGATTCGGTCATCTTCGGAAGAATAGATACCCCTCAGTCGCCCTTCACAATCAATGAGAAGGAGGGCATCTGAGTGCAGAATCTCGTTCCCCTCTAAAGGGGCGGCTGTAAGTCCGAAAACAGATTCTGCCATTTGGATAGCCCACTTTTGGCTTGTGGGTCGCCAATAAAGCCACATGTGCCCAGGAACCGCATAGCTCGCTGCATAAGAAGCTAAATATTCAGGGGTATCATGTTCCGGGTCCAGCGAAATAGAGACTGCCACGAGGTTATCTGTGGGGGGTAGGTTACGAAGGGTAGAATGAAGACGATTTTGGAGGCGGGGGCAGACCGAGGAGCATCGGGTGTAGATAAAGTCCAAAAGGACCACTTTCCCCTTCAGGCTGGAAAGGGGGGCAGGGTTCCCATGAAGGTCTGTCATGGGATAGGTCGCCAGGAGCGGCCACACAGGGTCAGGTTTGATAGGGGCGGGAACTGCCTCTCTATCATACCACCACCAGCCCCCAGCGATAAACCCTGCTGCCCCCATTCCAGCCAAAAGGAGAAAGAGGCGTTTCATTTTTTCACTTGGACGACTGGGACAGGATTATCAGGTGTATAAGGCGCCGCTTTCTCAGAAGTACGTAGGGCCTGTTGGAGTGGAGCCCAGTAGGAAACTATTATCAGCACAATTGCTATGGCTAACCAAGGACGCAGCTTAGCTACAATAGAGGTAGTCGGTGCGTCTTCATGGAGAATTTCTGCCGTAGCTAAGTAAAGTTCTCCTGCCGGCTTCGTCGCTGGCGCGGCTATCGTCGCAATCCACACCCCAATGTAGATTAGAAAAGCCAGAAACATTATTGCGGCACCAATAGCAGCTAAGTAGGAGGTAACCACCCAGTCTAAGCGGAAGTGGGGCGAAGAGGGGTCCAAATACGAAAGGCCCATATTAGTGCGGCGCGGCTGACCTAGAAGACCTCCTATCATCATTGCAGGAGAAAAGATGTAAATCCCTATAGCCCACAAGTATGGTACGGCGATATTCCAGCCGCGACCCCGAATCGGCTTCCCAGTCAATTGCGAGAAGAGCTCTAAAGACATCCCTAAAATGATGAGGAAAACGGGGCCCCCTACCGTCATGTGAAAGTGGCCCGAAATGAAGCCCGTATTGTGGATAGTTTGATTGAGATTGTAGGAGGCATTCACGAGACCTGTGAGTCCGCCTAGGATAAAGATCAGTAGCCCTGCTAAGCTGTAAGCTACTATCGGACGATTAGCATCAAACCAAGGCAGCTTCCATATCCAGCCAAAAAGTCCTCTACCCCCTCGTTGCACCCCTGCATGTTCTAACGAGGCTGCGACAGTGAATGCTGTCATAAAGCTCGGAATAGCCACCACGAAGGTCAAAAGAGCATGAAACCCTTTCCAGAAGCGTTCAAATCCCGGCTCGGTATATTGGTGATGAAGCCCTACAGGGATGCTGAAAACTAAGAAGAGTAAAAATACCAGGCGAGCAGCGTAGGCTGAGTATAGCTTTCCTCCTGCTTCACGGGGCAAGATGGTGTAGTAAATAGTGTAGGCTGGCAAGAGCCAGAAATACACTAAAGGATGACCGAAAAACCAGAAAAGGGTGCGCGCTAAGGGAATGTTAATGGCATCTATCCATCCCAGAGACCACGGGATGAGCATGAAAAGCACCTCTATCGCCAGGGGAATGGTACAGAGGAACCAAATGATGAAAGTTACTACCATTCCCAAGACGGCAAGCGGCATGGGCTTGCCGGCATTTTCACTCATCCACCGGCGGATAAGGGGTATCCACCCAAAGAAAGTCGTCCATGAACCAACTACTAAGAGGGTCGCTCCAATATAAAAGGCAGGGTGAGCTTTGAGGGGGGGGTAAAAGGTGTAGAGAACGTCAGCGGCCCCCAGTAGCATGGGGAGAGCTGCAATCAGAGTACCGACGACCATCAAACCGGTGGAGAGAGCATGAACCCATGGTATGAGGGGCTGCCTCAAATAGAATTGCATAACCGCATTTCCGAAAGCCACGCCGAAAAAGGTCGTCAGTACCACAGCGTTGATGACGCCATGGAGCGTAAGTCCTTGGTAGTACCCTAGCCCTGCGAAGCTGCTGCTTTGAATGATTCCTGCCCGATACAGCGTTTGCATGAAACCGTGATAAACGCCCAGCACGAGCAGAACGATGGGCAGGGCGACTTCTATCGTCATAAGAAGCCGCGACAGCGGCGATATTTGGAAAGTTTCTCTATGAGTCGTCATAGGCTATGTAGGTTTTTCATTTTGCTACCAGATAAGCAACCATGTTTTGATGAGCAGTCCCGCAATACTCGTGGCAGATGATGGGATACACCCCTGGCTTGTCAAATTTTACGGTATAGGCATTGACACTGCCAGGGATGGCCATCAAGTTTGTATTTGTCCAGCTGACGTAGAAGCCGTGGGTTACATCTGCAGAGCTCAGGAAAACATCTATTGGCTTTCCCACAGGTACTTCTACGACCTCTGGGTCAAATCGCCACATGCGGGCTACGTAAAAGAGCTGGCGCCGTCCATCGGGGAGAGTATCTACGCGCCCTTCAGAGAAGGGCTTCACCTCGGGAGGTAAGCAAGGGGGCACATTGATGCCTTGAAGGCGAGCCGCCGCCAGTAGCGCCAAGAAAAATAGCCCCAAAAGCCCCGAGGCTATCATTAGAGTAATTTTCTCCATCCTGTCCATAGGCTACCCCCTTTTTAGCATGAGAATATAAGCTCCAAGCCAGACAAATATGGTCAGCAGAATAATCAGCCCGAAAAGGGCGAGACTTCCGTATGGGACAAATTCTCTGTCCTCCTTGTGTGTGCTGGCTTCCATAGGCACCTCCTTTTCCGCAAAGGTAAAGATTTTTGTTCAAATAAAAGTGAAATGATAGGAGGGCTTTCGCTCCAGCAGTTAGGAACTCCTAATCTTCCTTTCGCAAGCCTGCTTCGTAGGGGAGGAGGGAGAGGACTCCCAAGGTTATCATTCGGGCTCCGACTAATCCCAGCAAGGCTGCAGGTAGGGCTGTCATTTGTACTACAAAAAGTAAGGTACTTGCCAAGCCAGCTACGGAGATAATTTCCACTACTGCAGAGAGCAAGTTGATGCGAGTTTGATGAGCCCAGATGAAACGTCCCTTGAGGTAGGAGAGATAAACAAGGACGGCAGGCATAGGAAGCATAGAAAGGATGCCTTTCCAAGTGAGATGGCGCACCTCAGCAGGTAGCTCATATAAACTGCCAAACCAGAGCTCATGCACTTGAGGCAGAAGGAGAATGGAAAGCCCTGCCATACTTCCGATAGCGATTCGGTGCGCAAAAGCTACCAGTTGATTCCCCACCCGAGTGCCTAAAAGCACTATGACTACCTCCTGATAAGCCACGCTTAGGCAGCTGAAGAGGAAAACCGTATTAGTCGTCGGAGAGTAGCCCGCTAAAGAAAGAATAGGTTCCCTCCCATGAGCGATAAGGAGCGTAAGGAGAGGAGTAAGAGCGACATTCAGGAGGGAGGTAAGAAGGAGAGGAAAATAGAAGCGGAAAATCTTTGCGTAGGAAAGGGGGGTGGTTTCCTTAGAGGGGAGGCGTCGGAGAGTAGGACTTGACCAGAGCCGTACGACTACCATCTCTGTCACTACGCCCGTAGAGAGAGCTGTGGCAGCGATCCACACCCCCGGCCATTTGGTCAGCGTATATGCAGCGCCAGCTCCAAGGCTCATGCCTATTAGCCGCCACACCGTTCCCCACGCTACCAACCGAGCTTGCCCACTGCGAATCAAAATCCCTTGCCAAAGACGACGATACGCTATGGCCGCAGGCCAAGGAATAAGAAGCCTGACGGCCCCTGCTACATGCTCCGCTAAGTTCTTTGGCAAATGCCATAGAACTCCATTCAGTCCGTGGAAAATCGCAGGTATGCCAATAAGTCCCATCAGCCCTGAGAGAGGCAGGGCCAGAAATGAAGCGAATCGCCACAGTTTTTCATAGCTGGATTGACTACTTCCCAAAGCCGCGGAGGTGCTCAAAAGCATCATTACGGGCGCTTCTACAATCAGAGCTATGGAGAAAGCCACGCTAAAAGCAGCTAAGTTTTCGGTGGGCTCAGGGAGCCGACCAAGGAGGCTCACCAGTAGGGGTCCTTCCAGCGCCATCATCAGCCAATTCAGCGCCAAAGGCGCCCATGTACGAGCTATCACTCCGAAAGCTGAGGTAGAGGATGAAGTCGCTACTTTCACAGAGAGGTATGACGCTTCCGTCCTTCTGAAATGATATGCTCTAATACCTCCACCGGCGTATAGCCAGCCGCTCCTGCTTGATGGAAAAATACCGTAGCTGGCGTAAGCCCTGGGAGGGCATTTACCTCTAAGACCCAAAATTCCACTGGCAGCCCCTCTCTAAGGCGAACAAAACCATCTATTCGGGCATATCCATGGATTCCCAAATAGGCAGCTATGCGTTCAGCTTCTTGCTGAACGGCTGCCAGTGCCTTAGCGTTTTTTTCAGGGTCGTCAGGATAGAGCCGAGCAGGCGTTACATTTTGACCTGCCCCTGCGAGAAATTTCTCCTCCAGGCTCAAAATCCCTTCCTCTTTTACGGTTTCGCTTGGCAAAAAGGCCTGGTATTTCACTTTCCCCTCCAAGGTGTGGGTGAGGATGCCAATAGTAACCTCTATCCATTCTGGGCCATGAAGGTATTCTTCTATGAGAGCTTCCTCTTTGGGTGGGAAGGGTTCATCAGCCGCCAGAGAAAGCGCTATTCGCAACTCCTCGCTCAGATACACCTGAGAGCGAAAGATTGCCGAGAGATAAGCGCGAAGCTGCTCCGAGTCATGGATTACACGCACTGCGGTGCTACAGCCCTCATCGTTAGGCTTGGCAATGAGGGGATAAGCCTGAAATACCTGTTCTATCTTAGTTATGACGCTCTCTGGTGCTTGCAGCCAGTCGGCTTTTAGGACGTGATAGTGCTTTGGAACTTTGAAGCCTCCTTCGGCGAGCTTTCTTTGGGTGGCGTATTTGTCCATAAGCAAGCTGCATACATCGGCGGAGCTTCCATTATAGGGCAAATTTAGCTCGTCCAGCTTGCGTTGGACCGTTCCGTCTTCACCAGGGCGTCCGTGGAGGGCAAGGAAAACAAAATCTACCCTTTCATGCAGCTTTTCCCAGGGCAGAAGCCGCGCTTCATAAGTAGAGTGAAGTGGAATAGAAAACAGCCTCTCTGCCTCCAATCTCTCTCGGGCTTGGCGCACTTCTGGCGGCATCTGCCCCTCGTGAAGGGAAGCAGCTACATCATCTGCATTGTCTTTGAAAAGTAGGCGTGGAGGCAGCTCCCACAACTGCAGCTCTTCTCCTGAAACATGCAAAAAGAGGGGCAGAACCTCATATTTGCCTGACAGCTTTTGGACGACATTGCGCCCGCTTTCTAAAGAAATATGCCGCTCCGAGGAGCTTCCTCCAAAAACTACAGCAATCTTCTGGCTTTTGGAAGGGATTGCAGTGGAAATTTGTCCCAGTTGGAGGCGATGCCGCCGGAGAAAGTTAGACACGGGACCTGTGCGAGGTGTCCTAAGTGATAGTTCTATGAGATAGGAAAGAAAATCGGTGGGGGTGAAGCCTACCTCCGCAGCTTGATGAAAAAGAAGAGAGGCAGGAAGCATACCGGAGGTGGTATTAGGGTCATTGAAAAATACTTCGCCCTGGGGCGAAACGATCCCATCTAAACGGCAATACACACTGAGCCCAGCCAGGCGGGCCAGCCTTTCGGCTTCTTTCTGGATTAGCTGATTGGGAATGTCAGAGGAAGGGGTCCTTTTAGAGCTAATGCCCGAAAGGTATTTTGCTCGGTAGTCATAGAGCCGATCTGCTTTACGAATGTGAGTAGGGGGAAGGGCAACTTTTTCTCCTGAGGGTGTATCTATGACGATCACGGAAAACTCCTCTCCTTCTATGTATTCCTCCACCAGTACGAGAGGAGGGCTATCCCATGCTTCTACGAAGCCCTGATGGGGGCGGCGCTTGAGAAAGTGCTTGAGTTCCTCCCAGTCTGTAATAAGCTCTCTTGGAGTACCCTCCCTATCTCGGTATAGGAGAGGTAAGCTCAGCCCTTCGGTCAGGTCCAGCAGCTCAGGGGTAGGCTCCGAAGGAAGTCGCTCCACAGACCAAGTGAAGGTGCAGCGCTCCACCGCAGAAAGAAGCTCAGCTTGACTTAGACATACCTTGACTCCAAGGGTAGAACCCTGCCAAGGGTGCTTGACCACACAAGGAAACCCTACCTTTTCACTCACTATTGCTTCTATCTGGGTAGGGCTGCTCCACAGAAAAGAGCGGGGAAAAACCACATACCTCGGTACCGGGAAGCCATGCCGCTCTAACCATGTTCTTTGGGCGGCTTTATCCATGCCCCATGCGCTACTGCTGATACCTGTCCCTACGTAGGGGATGCCAAGCTGCTCAAAAACCCCCTGAATACTTCCATCTTCTCCCCCTAAGCCGTGCAGAACTAAAAAGGCTACATCTATCTCTTTCGTTAGAGCCTCCCACGAAAGGATAGGACCCAGCTGACTCAAAGCCTGCATGTAAGCAGAACTCTCTGGATAGAAAAGCTGTTCAGCGTAAAGGGGAAACCGCACAGTGGTGGGCACTTTATCAGGTGGGGGAAAAAAGTCGCTAATCATCCCGTAATACAAATTTCTGGGGTGGAGGCGCACCATGCGGTGAAAAGAGTCAAGAAATATCGGCACTGGCTGAAACTTTTTTCTGTCTAAGAGGTCATAAACGGTACGACCACCAGCATATGAGATTTCTCGCTCTCGGGAGGCGCCCCCGAAAAAAATCCCAACCCGCACCTTGCAAAAGTACAGCGACAAACTACCTACCTTCGCTAAGGCATACCTTTTGCGGCTTCTCCTGCTATGCGAGACGAGAACAACCCTTTTGCGGAGGATACTGACACTTTGGCATATGTGCTGCGCGCTTCTGGCATGCCTGACTTTCCTCGGGTGGAGTTGGAAGCCATAGATGTTCTCCCTCTGCGCAATACCGTTCTTTTCCCAGGGGTGATTCTGCCAATCTCTGTAGCCCGCCCAAGCTCCATCCAGCTGCTTGAGCACCTCAAGGTAAACAAATTGGCTTATCTCGCTATTACTGCGCAAAAAAATCCAGAGATTGATGAGGTTCGTCCAGATAATGTTTATCCCGTAGCAACTTTGGCTAAAATTCTTCGGGCTCAGACTACGCCCGAAGGGCATGTAACCCTAATGATTCAAGGGCGCCATCGCATCCGTCTGACTGAGTATGTGCAAACTGAGCCTTTCTTGAGGGCACGCTATGAGTATATCCCGGAGACCCTTCCAGATGAGACCCACCAAAAAGGACTTCTTTTAGCTCTGCGAGAAAATGCGCTCAAAGCCCTGGAACACCTGCCAGAGAGTCCCCAGGAGGCTCGGTTCATCCTTCAAAACATCCAAGGGCTGCCTTTCATGACGAACTTTTTGGCGAACAATTTGCCTATGAGCCTTGCAGAGCGCCAGGCCCTTCTGGAGATAAATGACATCGGCGAGCGGGCAGAGAAGGTTTTGGCGCAGCTGCAGAGTCAGCTGAACGTCTTAGAAGTTACAGAGGACATTCTGAATCGGGTGCGCAGTACCTTGGAGAAACAGCAGCGAGATTATATCCTGCGTCAGCAGATAAAAGCTATCCAGGATGAGCTGGGTGAGTCCCCCGAGCAGTCCGACATTGCTCGCTATCAAGAGGCTGCTAAAAATAAAAAGTGGCCTGCTGAAGCGCAGCAAGCCTTTGAGCGAGAAATAGCGAGGCTGGAGCGGATTCCGCCGTTTTCTCCAGAGTACGGTGTGGCGACGGCGTATATTGAGTGGCTTTTGGACCTTCCGTGGGGAGAATATACAAAGGATCGCTTTGACCTCTCCAAAGCACGCAAAATTTTAGACAGGGATCACTATGGCATGGAGAAGGTCAAAAAGCGGGTTCTGGAGTACTTAGCGGTGCTCAAGCTGCGGCAAGACATGAAGAGCCCGATTCTTTGCTTGTATGGGCCGCCGGGGGTGGGAAAGACTTCTTTGGCACGCTCAGTGGCGGAGGCTCTGGGACGCAAATACGTACGCATGTCCTTAGGGGGGCTTCACGATGAGGCAGAAATACGGGGGCATCGGCGCACATACATCGGTGCTATGCCGGGGCGGATCCTTCAGCTTTTGCGTCGGGCGGGCACAAGCAACCCCGTTTTCGTCTTAGACGAAATAGACAAAATCGGACATGACTTTCGCGGTGATCCCGCTCATGCACTGCTGGAGGTTCTGGACCCTGAGCAGAATACTACCTTTCAAGACCATTACTTGGAGATTCCCTATGACCTTTCACGGGTTCTATTCATCGCTACGGCGAACTCTTTAGAGACCATTCATCCTGCGCTGCGCGACCGAATGGAAATCATAGAACTTTCCGGCTATAGCGTTCCTGAGAAGCTCCAGATTGCTCGGCGCCACCTTCTGCCTAAGGTCATAGCGGAGCATGGGCTCAAGTCCCGTCAGCTTCATATTCCTGATGAGACTATTTTGAATGTGATAGAGCGATATACGAGGGAGTCTGGGGTGCGTCAGCTTCAGCGGGAGCTTGCTGCACTGGCGCGCTGGGCTGCTCTGCAGATAGTTGAAAAGAAAGTAGCAAAATCCGTCAAGATTTTGCCAGATAACCTTGAAGAAATACTCGGTGCTCCTCGGTTTGATAAAGAAGAGTACGAAAGGGAGCTTCGCTCAGGTGTGGGCATTGGTCTGGCTTGGACGCCTTACGGCGGGGATGTACTATATATAGAGACGATCGCCATGCCAGGCGAAGGCAAACTCACTCTCTCGGGTCAGCTGGGAGAAGTGATGAAAGAATCTGCTACTCTGGCTTATCATCTGGTGCGAGCGTATCGGTTGGCTTCCCCTGAGTGGTTCAAGTCTCACGATATCCACATACACATTCCTGCTGGAGCTGTACCGAAGGATGGCCCTTCAGCAGGGGTAGTATTGCTGGCAGCTTTAGCCTCACTGGTAACTGATAAGCGCATTCGTCCTTACTTGGCGATGACGGGAGAGATTACTTTGCGGGGCCGCATTTTACCGATTGGGGGGGTGAAAGAAAAGCTGCTGGCTGCGCTGCGCGCAGGAATCAAAGATGTTGCCCTCCCCGAAGCTAACCGCAAAGATGTGGCTGAGATTCCCTCTGACCTTTTAGAAGGGCTTACGCTGCATTATTTCTCCGATATTCGGTCGCTTTTAGCTTTCGCTGTAGAGGGGATAGAAATGAATCTCCCCGAGGCTATGGGCATCTCATGAGGGGCTAAGGCAGCAGAAGTCTCAGAGAAATAGGTCTCAGCGCTTGTTCTTCTCCAGTCTTTCAATGCGGCGCGTCAGGTGCCACAAGTGGATAGCCAGCCCTATCCAAATGACCAATAGCACGGCGATAACCGTATTTAGCTTATCCCCCCCGAGGAGCCATTCTTTCATGTAGTCAAAGGTACTACACTGCTTGATGACTACCTTTGTGGATCATGAGGTTATTGTACTGGGGACTTAGCCTCCTGCTTTTTACGCTGGCTTGTACTCGTAAGGCTCGGGCCTCAAAGGAAATAGAGCAGCCGCTTGACATTCCTCTTCTGGATGAGGTAAAAGCAGGAGACACTCTTCTCATACCTCGCCGTGCCAAACTTTATCAAGGCAGCTATCCAATGCGGTGGCAGCTGATTCATACAGAGCTTTCGCTTTCCTTAGACTGGGCGCGGCAGGAAATACCTGGTGAAGCGCAATTGACTCTGCGTCCATATTTTACCCCTCAAAGTGAGCTTGTCTTAGATGCAAAAGCCTTTCAGATAGAGGAGGTTCGTTTGCTTCGTCCGGCGGCGGGGCAGATTAGAGGTTATCGGTACGATAGCTTGAAACTGTACATAAGTCTGGATAGGCCTTACACAAGTCAAGAGACGGTGGTGGTATATGTGAAATATCGGGCTCGTCCCGAAAAAATCGGTGAAGGCGGCTCTACAGCCATTAGTGGCCGAAAAGGCGGGTATTTTATCAACCCTGATGGCAAGCGCCCTTGTGTACCTCGGCAGTTTTGGACGCAAGGCGAGCCAGAAGCCGCTTCTGCATGGTTTCCCACTATAGACGCCCCAAATCAAAAAACTACCCAGCGCCTCTGCGTAACTATAGAAGATTCCCTTGTCTCCCTTTCTAACGGACTTCTTGTTTCTCAAAAGAAGCTGCCAGGCGGACTTCGTCAAGACTGCTGGGAGCTTGGTCAGCCGCATGCCCCTTATCTCTTTGCGCTGATTGTAGGAAACTTTCAGGTGATAAAGGACAGCTGGCGAGGAAAAGAGGTCTCTTACTACATGGAGCCGTCCTGGGCGCCTCACGCAAAAGCCATTTTCGGGCGCACGCCGCAAATGCTGGAGTTTTTCTCTAATCGGCTGGGAGTGGAGTTCCCATGGCCTAAGTACAGCCAAGTCATTGTTCGGGACTTTGTCTCTGGAGCTATGGAGAATACTACCGCTGTCGTCCATGGAGATATGCTCTTTTATGACAAAGGGAGAGCTCTCACAAACAACCACGAAGAAGTTATTGCTCATGAACTTTTCCACCACTGGTTTGGCGATTTGGTAACTTGTGAGAGCTGGGCGCAGCTTCCCCTCAATGAAAGCTTCGCTGACTATGCTGAATACTTATGGCTGGAACATGCAGAAGGGATAGAACGAGCAGAACTGCATCGCCGCCAAGCCCTCTCCTCCTACCTTGCTGAAGCCGCAAGAAAAAAAGTTCCTCTCATCCGCTTTGACTATGGGGATCCGATGAACATGTTTGATGCCCATAGTTACCAGAAAGGCGGCCTTACCCTTCATTTGCTGAGAAACTTAGTAGGGGACTCAGCGTTTTTCTTGTCCCTTCGTCAATACCTCTTAGATAATGCCTACAAGGCAACTGATATAGACCACCTCAGACATGCTTTTGAAAAGGTAACGGGGGAAGACTGGACGTGGTTTTTTGACCAGCATTTTAGACGGGCAGATGAAGTAAGTCTCTTTATTCACGGGGAGCAGAAGGGGGATTCGGTAATTTTGACTTTGCAGCAGCGGGGGTATGATACTCTTCGTGGCCCTTACCGATACCTTCTCTCTATTGCGCTTTCTTCTGCGGGTGGGTATGAAGAGTTGCCATTAGAAATTGTGGGGGATACAGTTATTCGCCTTGTCAGAGCTGGTTTGCGGTTTGCAGATGTAGATCCTAAAAGGCTTTTCATAGGGTCTGTCACTCGCGAGTATCCTCTCAGCTGGTGGCAGAATATGGTTTCCGATGGGCGCTATTTTCTTCAGCGTACCGAGGCTTTATCTGAGCTGCGCCCTTATCTGAGTGGGGATAGCGAGATACTGAGCCGAGTAATAGCTACATATAGGCAAGGAGGGCCTCTTTGGAAAGTTGGTATATGGGAGAGCCTTGGGTTCTTGATAGATTCGGAGGCAGTGGTGCACACAATTCCCCTTGTGCGAGAAGCTATTCAGGATAAAGACCCTGGTGTGCGTGCCGCTGCATGGGAATTCCTTGTGAATATGCTCTCCCAAGAGTTCTTTTCCCCCGCTGAATGGAGAGAAGCTGCGATAAATGCTCTCAGCGACAGTAGTAGCAGAGTGCAGAGCTATGCTCTGGGGGCGCTTTTTCGCATAGACACAGCGGCAGCAGTAGCTCAGGCGCGCCGTTGGCTTACGTCCCCTTCAGAAGACATTTTCTCTCTATCAGCTTTCCTCCTTATAGCTCGGCAGGATACTCAGGCAGCTGCGGCTCTTATAAGCCGTTACCCTTGTTTGGCTACTCTGGAGGTGCGGGCTGAGGTTCCAGAGCTCCTTCTACTGATATATCAAAAAATCCCCTCCAAAAAGGAAGAGGCCTGGCGCCTCATCCAGTACATTGCACGGGAAGAAAACCCATGGTATCTGCGTCTGCAAATGGTACAGCTGCTCAAGTTTCGCGCTGAGCAAACATCAGAAGTTACTAAGTTCCTGAAAAAGCTCAAAGAAGAAGAGACCCATCCTCAGCTCCGTCCTATTTATCAGCGGCTTTTATGACCTACATTCCGGAGGACTATTATTTTCGTCGAGCAAAGAAAGAGGGCTTCCTTGCCCGCTCTGTATATAAGCTCCAAGCGATAGATGAGAAGTACCACTTGCTCAAGAAAGGCATGTGGGTGGTGGATTTAGGAGCAGCTCCCGGCTCCTGGAGTCAATACGTGCTGGCTAAAGTAGGCCCCGAAGGCAAGGTCTTTGCAATAGATATTCAGCCAATCAAGCTCTCTGCTCCAAACCTTCACGCCTATCTGCTGGATGTTTTTTCGCAAGAGGTGGAAGCGCTATTAGCGTCAGCTTCCTTTGATGGGCTGCTGTCGGATATGGCTCCAGCGACTACAGGAAGTCGTCTCGCAGACCAGGCACGCTCAGCCGCTTTAGTGGCTCGCAGCCTTTTTCTTGCAGAAAAGTACCTTCGTCCCAATGGATTTTGGGTGGCAAAGCTTTTAGAGGGGCCAGCGCGGGAGGAGCTAACTCAAAAAGCCCGAACTATTTTTCAAACTGTGCATGTGTTTCGCCCCCCTGCTACTCGTAAGGGCAGCAGTGAATGCTTCCTCATTGGCTTGAAAAAGCGTCCCTAAACACGGTCCAAACGCTTGGCTTATACATTCATGTACCTTTTTGCCGGCGGGCTTGCCATTACTGTGATTTTTATTTCACCCCACGAGCCAGCCTCATGGAGGCTTACACTGAGGCGCTTCTGCATGAAATAGACTTGTATGGTCCCCTTTTAGAGGCTTTTCCCATCCAGACGGTGTTTTTCGGAGGCGGAACCCCCAGCTGGCTTCCTTTTCACCTATGGGAGAGGGTGTTTCGCAAACTCTCCCGTTTCTCCACTTATGCCCCTACGGAAGTAACTATTGAAGCAAACCCAGAGGATATTTCTCTTCAGTCCCTTCACTTCTGGCAGGCTCATGGCGTTACGCGGATAAGCATAGGTATTCAAAGTTTTTCTCCGAGGGTTCTTCGGACTTTGGGGCGCTTTCATACGCCAGAAGCGGCCTATACTGCGGTGGAGCTTCTCTCTGCTGCTTCCCTCTCCTCATGGAATGCAGACCTAATCTTCGGCGTGCCTGGGCAGAGCATGGAGGAGTTTCTGTCAGACATAAGCTTTCTGGCAGCCCATCACATCCCTCACCTCTCGCTCTATGGTCTTACGATAGAGGAAAGAACAGTCCTTTATAAGAAGGTTCAGCGGGGAAGGTTTGTCCCAGTGGATGATGAGCTGTATGATGCTTTCTATCATGCCGCTCATGGGTTTTTACAAGAGGCTGGCTTCATCTGGTATGAAATCTCCAACTGGGCTCGCCCTGGCCACGAGTGTAAGCACAACTGGCGCTACTGGCGCCGAGAGGCTTACATAGGGCTGGGGCCAAGTGCCCATAGCTTCATTCCAGAGGTGCGCTGGGCAAATAAACGTTCCCTCCGAGCTTATCTTGCTTCTTTAGAGACAGGAGAGTATCCCTTAGACTTTTGGGAAGCTTTGTCAGCAGAGGAGCAGCAGCGAGAGCTGTGGATAACTCAATTTCGCACGAGGCTGGGCATCTCCCTTTCAGAGCTCCGCAGTGAAGATAGACCAGCGCTTTATGAAAGTTTGGAAAAAATGGTTGCTTCAGGCTGGATAGAGAAAGAAGGGGATAGGTATCGCTTGACAGCAGCAGGGGCTTTGATAGCCAATAGGCTGGCGTTAGAGCTGGACTCACAGGTGAGAGTATGATTCATCCCTTACTGGATGGATTAGTGGGACTTTTGACCTTAGGGGTGAGCTACGTGGTAGCGGTACACCCCTTTAGGCACAGGCAGGACCTTTCGGATCATGTGCGGCGCTTAGCGCCTCTGGCATGGCTGGCACGAGTAGGAGGGGCTTTTTTCACCTACTACTTTTATCTCCTCTACTACGGGGGAGGGGATGTAATAAACTACATTCACGACTCTCTCCAGCTTGTGCAGAGCTTCATTCTCAAGCCTGGGCCGACCATAGATTATCTTCTTTTCTCCCTTACTCGGCGTGACTACCGGACCTACTTTGATATCAACCCAGAGTACTTTCACTTCATCGCAGAGAACAACCTGTATCTGGGATATACGCATGATTTTGCCTCTCAGACGGTAGGGGTGCTCACCTTTCCTTTTAGTCTCCTCACTCTCGGCTCTGTCAATGGGACTATCGCTTTATTTTCTACCTTTTCGTTTCATGCCTCCTTCAAGTTTTTCCTTTCCCTACAGAAGGTGTATCCCCGCTCTTGGGAGAGAGCGGCTATTCCAGTGCTCTTTTTACCGTCGGTTATCTCATGGATTGCTCTGCCTTTCAAGGAAGCATACGCCCTGCTATTTATCCTCAATGGCATTCGCAAAATCATCATAGAGCCCGCGAGCCTTCTGAGCCGAATCGCAGCTTTTATTCTGCTATACTTTGCCTATGTGGTCAAGCCGTACGTTATCATTAGCATGATTCCGCTATTTGGCTTCATGCTTTTGCAGTCTATCGGCACTAAGGCTAAAAGGGACTTTTACCTCTACTCGCTGTACATCCTTGTGGGTCCGATGATTTTAGGCTTGAGTTTCTACCTTCTGGTACTTGCAGCGGAATCTTCCGGCAAATACAGCTTTGAGAAAGTTGCTCATCAGGCGTATCTGGTACAGACGGATTTGACCAGAAATGTGCTTTACTACACCGAGACGGGGGGAAGTGTCTATGATATTGGAGAGTTTGAGCCGACGATAGAGGGGATGCTTTCTAAGTTTCCTATCGCTTTTTATACGGGGCTCTTTCGTCCTTTCTTGTGGGAAGCTAAGAAGGGGGTTATTCTTTTGGCAGCGATAGAGACGACATTTCTGCTGGGGTATGTAGCGTATGGGCTACTTACATATGGGATAATGCGGGTCTTGAGAAGCATTGTCTCTCACAAGTGGAGCTTGCTACTTATGATTTTTGCAGTGTTTTTCATCTTCATGATGGGGCTTACCTCGGGTAATTTCGGCAACTTAGTTCGGTACAGGGTGCCGGGGATATTTTTCTTCTACCTTGTGATTTTTGCCGCGTATGGGCAGCTCTCAGCGGAAGCTACTCATAGTAGGAGGGGGCAGTAGTGGATTAGGTACGGCTTTGGCAGCTGCTCGGCGCGGCTGGAAAGTCGTCCTCTTTGAAGCTCGTGACATTGGAGGGGGTACTTCCACTACATCTACTAAACTCATCCACGGGGGGGTGCGCTATCTGGAATCAGCTATCACCACCTTTCGGTGGAGCGACTGGAAGCTCGTCCGCGAAGCCCTACGAGAACGCAAATGGATGTTGGAAAGTCATCCTATTCTCTGTCGCCCTCTGCCCATCATCGTACCAGTGGAGTCTCTGGGGCAGAAACTGTACTACGGGATAGGGTTGAAGCTGTATGATTTTCTCAGTTATCCCTATCGTCTCGCCCCCACCGAATGGATTCCTAAAGAGCAGTTCTATGAAAAATTTCCTACAGCTAAGCAGGGGTTCATAGGAGGGTGGCTATATTGGGATGGGAGCTTCGAGGACAGACTTTATGCGGTGCATTTAGCTCTTTATCTCAGGCAGAAGTTTGGGGTAGAGATTCGTCCCTATCACGAGGTGAAGGAAGTAGAAGTTACGAGGGGGGAGGTGCGAGTGCATGTACAGCCCCAAGGAGGAGGGCCTTACGTAGAAGCAGGGGACTTTTTAGTAAATGCTACCGGCCCTTGGGCAGATATTTTGAGGCGGAAGGTGCGCCCTCATGCAAAGCCCCGGTTGCGAGTCAGCCGAGGAAGCCATTTAGTTCTGCGGGGGCTTTTTCCTCTCTCTACGGGTTTTCTTATTCCTCGCACTGCGGATGGACGGGTGATTTTTGTCCTACCATGGAAAGAAAACACATGGCTTTTAGGCACTACCGATGAGGAGGCTTCCCAGCCAGAATGGAATCCTGCCGTTCCACCTGCCGAGGAGGCTTACCTGCTGGATTATTTCAGGCGGTACTTTACTCAGGAGGGAGAAGTGAGCGCGCGGTTTGCAGGTTATCGTCCATTGGTAGCGGCAGATGCGCATGGGACTACAGCTCGCTTAGCACGCAATCATGTCGTAGAAGTTTGGAGAGAAGAGCGAACTATAAACCTCTTAGGAGGCAAATGGACTACTTTCCGAGCGATGGGTGAAGATGTCCTAAGAGCCCTCTATCGGTATATGCTCAGCGAGCCTATGCCAGAAGGGGAAAAAGTGGAAAAGATTGTGCCGGATTTTTCTGAGAAAGAAGCGCTGGAGGCGCAGTATCCACAGCGTATTCTTTCGGACGAACCTTTCACGGAGGGTGAGGTTCGGTTCTGGCGGCGCATAAGGTGGGCTCACCAGCCAGTAGATATTGTAGAAGGGCGCTGGCAGCTCCATCTCATAGATGAAAAGCGAGCCGCCCGACTCAAATCCGCCTTGGAAATGCAGTGGGACCAGCTTAAAGAACCATGAATAGAGTTGTCATACTTTTTTCATGGGCAGAGGGCTCCATCTCGCCGGGTGGATAGCTCTTTTACTGATAGGCTGGCTCTAAACATTCTTCCTTGTGCTGGCAGAGAAGGTAAGTTTATAGGAAACCGTTATCCCTCTCCATGACTACGAACCTGGCGCAGATACCTCTCTTCATGAAGGCTGTATCTGAAGACTTATCCTGTCCGAGATTAGGTAGGAGGCCGTCATAGAGGGGAATAGCTCAAGGTGCGCCTCAGCAAGGTCTCCGAAAGGAGGCTCTTCGGCGAGGCGCATGCAAAAAATTTTTACCTTTGCCTGATTATGTCATTCATTCGCCTTTTCTCAGGCTTGCTACTCGGCTGGGCGCTGGCACAGAAATCCTCTCCTGTGCCAGCAGAAAAGTTAGTCCATTACGAAGCGGTCCTCCTCCTCCGAGATTACAAACCTGGTACAGACCCATCTCCTCACTGGGAACGCATTCAGAGGCTCATCCTATCTAAGGTCGGCTTTCATGATGCACAGCTGGTTGCTACAGAAGGGCAGCAGCTCAAGGTGCGCCTCAGCACGGACCCAGAGATGCCGCTCTCGGATATCTATGAAGTGCTGCGCGCAGCGGGTACAGAGACACGCAGCCTCTACCGCATAGAGTCGTCAAAAACCACTCAAACAAAGTAACTTATGCGCACACTTTACATACTGGGCTTGCTTCTCTCGCTGGGCTGGGCACAGACCGTCCTGGTAGATGGTACAGGGGATGGCTCGTTTGAAGCCGCTACCGGATGTATCGGAAATAGTTACACCGTAAATGGCTGGACCGTCGTCAACGGCACCCAAACCAACCGCTGGGCCGTCAATACTGGTGCCGGAGCCCATCATGGCTCCCGAGCGATTTATATCACCAATAACTGTAGTGGTACCCCGTCCTATAACTATGACGTTAACTCTCCTTCCGTCGTGCACTTCTACCGCGATGTAACGCTACCAGCGGGGCAGCCGTATATGACGATCTCGGCATATATCAAGGTAAATGGAGAGGCCTGCTGCGACTATTT
>JANXDD010000035.1 GCA_025059915.1 Bacteroidia bacterium
GGGGGGCCCCCCCGCCCACCGGGCGGGCGCCCCCCCCCTCCCCGTAACCCCTTCCTTTTCGTACCTTTGACCAAATGGCGAAGGTGGAGATGGAGATAGCGGGTCTCAGCCGCTCTCCGACCGAACCTTACAGCGCATTTGTGATTATCTTGCGAGAGCGCCACGGTAGCCGGCGCCTCCCCATCGTCATAGGTTTTCCCGAAGCTCACGCCATCAACATTGAGTTAGAAAACATCAAACATCCCCGACCGCTCACCCACGATTTATTTATCAACACCCTGCGTGAGCTGGGGGTTTCTTTCGTAGAAGTAGTAATAGACCGCCTGCAGGATTCTACCTTCTTCGCCCACTTAGTGTTAGAAAGCAGAGACAGAGAGGTAACTGTAGATTGTCGTCCCAGCGATGGGATAGCTTTAGCCCTGCGGGCGCGGGCCCCTATCTACTGCGAAGAAGAAGTCCTTGAGAAAGCGGGTCAGCTGGCTGTAGAAGAGGAGGAAGAAAAAGAAGAGCAGCCTGCCCCTCGCCCCTCCCGTAAAACTTCAGGAAGGCTTAGTCGTGAAGACTTAGAACGGCTTTTAGAAGAAGCTTTAGCTAACGAAGATTATGAGACTGCTGCCCGACTCCGGGACGAGCTGCGAAAGCTAAGTCCTCCAGAAGAGGAGGAGCCCGGCAGCTAATGCAAGCGCTTCTCGGGATACCGCTCCTTCTCCTTTTAGCATGGGGGGTAGCGGAGAGGCGGCGACCTATCATGCTGCGGGTGGTAATAGGAGGGCTTTTCCTCCAAGCTTCTGTGGGGCTCCTCCTGCTCAAAGTCCCCGCCGTACGAGAAGGATTTGAGTACATCAGTCGCGGCTTCGTCCGTGTGCTGGATTTCTCTCATGCAGGTGCTGAGTTCCTTTTCGGAAACCTCGTTCGTCCAGAGTATAGCCAAACTTTCGGGTACATCTTTGTCCTACAGGTTCTTCCTACGGTGATATTTTTCTCTGCGCTGACTTCGGCTCTATACTACTTAGGCATCCTTCAAGTGGTAGTGAAGGCTGTGGCGTGGGTCATGCGGCGTACTCTGGGAACCTCCGGTCCCGAAAGTTTGTGCGTGGCATCTAATATCTTTTTAGGTCAAACGGAAGCCCCGCTCCTCATCCGTCCATTTTTAGGGGGACTTTCTCGCTCGGAGCTTTTGGCTATCATGGTGGGGGGAATGGCTACTCTGGCAGGGGGGGTTTTAGCGGCTTATGTAGGCTTTTTAGGAGGAAATGATCCTATTCTTCGGCAGAAGTTTGCCCTCCACCTTATGGCTGCTTCGGTGATGAATGCGCCCGCTGCCTTAGTCTTTGCCAAGCTCCTCCTTCCCGAAACAGACCCTGAGGTACATACGAAGCCTCTGCGCCTCCCCCCTTCTGCTCAAGCAGTAAATATCTTAGAAGCCTTAGCCCAAGGAGCTTCAGACGGGCTGCGTTTAGCCGCCAATATCGCCGCGATGCTTCTGGCATTTATTGCTACCCTTGCTTTGGTGGATTATCTACTCCTTCAGGTAGGGGAGGTTTTCCAGCTCAATCAATGGATTCAAACCACTTCTCACGGCTTATACACGGGTCTATCTCTGGAATGGATTTTGGGGCAGATTTTTCGCCCTATTGCATGGCTTATAGGCGTGGAGTGGCGCGAAAGTTTAGCTGTCGGAGCCCTTATCGGACAAAAAATTGTCATCAACGAGTTTATTGCCTATACCCGGTTAGCAGAGCTGTCGGGGTTGAGTGAAAAGGCTCGCATTATAACTACGTATGCTCTCAGCGGTTTTGCCAACTTTAGCTCCATAGCCATCCAACTGGGGGGAATAGGGAGTTTAGTTCCAGAGCGGCGGCGAGAGCTGGCAGAACTTGGTCTGCGCGCCGTCTTGGGAGGGGCTTTGGCTTCTCTTTTATCCGCCTGTTGGGCGGGGCTTTTGATATAAAAGGCGCAGAAGTTTTCTGACAGGCGGGGAAGGCTTTTTGTTTAGCTTTGTCATATGACGAAGGCACCCCTTAGCGAGCAGCTGCAGCCAACTTTTTTTCCTAAGCATCAACGGGCTCTATACAAACGCTTGGAAGATAAGCACACCCTCGTAGAGATAGATGAATCGGATCCCCTCACGACCCGAGTTATTTTGAATATGGGTCCGCAGCACCCAGCGACCCATGGGGTTCTGCGCGCTGTGCTCATGCTGGATGGAGAGCGAATTGTAAAGGCTGTTATAGACATTGGTTATCTCCACCGCGGCATAGAAAAAATCGCTGAATACAAGACGCCTCAGGAATTTATGCCCTACACGGACCGCATGGATTACCTTTCCCCCTACTCCAACAACGTGGCTTTTTGTCTGGCAGTGGAAAAGCTTTTAGGAGTGCAAGCTCCGCCGCGAGCCCAGTACATTCGGACGATTGGTGCGGAGCTGGCGCGCATCTCCTCCCACCTTCTGTGGCTGGGAACTATGGTCATGGATGCAGGGGCGGTGTCTATGTTTCTTTGGACTTTCCGTGAGCGGGAAAAGATTTACTCCATTTTTGACAAGCTGGCAGGGGTGCGCTTTACGGTAAGCCACTGCCGAATCGGCGGCGTTCAGTATGACATCACCGACGAGACAATCAGCATGATTCGCAGCTTCATCAAGGACTTTTATCCTGAACTGCGAGGGTGGCGTAAGCTATTAGATAAAAATCCCATTTTCCTCCGCCGAGTGGAGGGTGTCGGTGCCATCTCTAAAGAAGATGCCATAGCCTATGGATTTACCGGTCCCAATCTGCGCGCTTGCGGGGTGCCGTATGACATTCGTTACTACGAGCCGTACCTCGTCTATGAAGAAGTGGATTTTGAGATCCCTATACGCGAAGAGGGCGACATCCTCGCACGCTACCACGTGCGTATGGATGAGATGGAGCAGAGCGCTCGCATCATAGAACAGTGTTTAGCCAAGCTCCCCAAAGGAGAAATTCGCTTGGACAATGCCAAAGTCGCCTACCCCTCCAAAAATGAGGTGTATTTTTCCATGGAGGGGATGATTCATGACTTTATGATGACGGATGTGGGGCCGCTGGCACCACCTGATACAGAGGTTTATCATGCCATAGAAGCCCCCAAAGGCGAGCTGGGCTTTTATATCTACTCAGACGGCACGGGCATTCCGTGGAGGGTGAAAATTAAGTCCCCCTCTTTCGCCAATATTCAGGTCTTAGAAAAGCTCTTAGAGGGAGCGATGGTCTCAGATGCTGTCCTTCTCATAGGGTCAGTAGACCCCGTTCTGGGAGAAGCGGATAAGTAAAAACTTGTGTGCGGCATCGCGGGCTATTATCTCTGGGAGGAGAGGCCTGCCCCCTCTCTCACAAAAGCTCTTGAACTTCTTCGCCACCGCGGACCTGACGCCGCTCAATCCTGGCAAGCTCCTACTCAGCACATAGGATTAGCTCATACACGGCTTAGCATTTTAGATCTTTCAGAAGCAGCTCACCAGCCTTTCCAGCTTGGCTCCACATGGCTCGCATACAATGGAGAAATTTACAATTTCCGTAGCCTTATCCAAGAAGGTCATTTTTCGCCGCGCACCCGCAGTGATACAGAAGTGATTTTATGGGCTTATCAAAAGTGGGGAGAAAGCTTTGTGGAAAAGTTAGAGGGGATGTTTGCTTTTGCCCTGTATGATGCAGAAAGGAAAACCCTTCTTTTAGCTCGGGATCCCTTTGGGATAAAGCCCCTGTGGGCTGCTGTACTGAAAGAGGGCATTTTCTTTGCTTCGGAGCTGAAGGTACTCAAAAGCTGGCTCGCTGGGCTGCAAGTGCGCCCAGAAGCAGTAGCAGAATTTCTGCATTTAGGCTTTATCCCTGCCCCTCTGAGCTGGTACGAGGGAGTTTATAAGGTGCTGCCAGGCGAGCTGTGGCGCATCACACCCGAAGGGTTTAGCCGCCACTTGTATTATGATAGAACCCTTCTCTGGAGCGCTCCTAAGGCACCTCTCTCTTATAAAGAGGCCGTAGAAACTGTAGAATCAGAGCTAAGCCGAGCAGTCCGAGACCACCTCGTGAGTGATGTACCCGTAGGGTTATTTCTCAGTGGAGGGACAGACTCTTCTCTCATAGCGGCGTTAGCTGCCGCTCAGGGCTATGCCCTTCAAGCCTTTGCCATTGGATTTTCAGAAGCTACGCATAACGAGCTGCCTTACGCCCAAGCAGTGGCTCAGCACTTAGGGCTTTCTTTAGAGTATGAAATCCTTAGTCCGCAAGAGGCTCTCAAGCTCCTGCCTGAGATGCCTCGTTGGTATGATGAGCCGTTTGGGGATGTATCGGCTATCCCCACTTATTTAGTGTCCCGTTTAGCGGCTCGGCATGTGAAAGTGGTACTTGCGGGCGACGGGGGAGACGAACTGTATTGGGGTTATGGACGCTACCGATGGGCTGCTCGGGTGGCTCATATGCCGCTCTTCTGGCGAGTCAGTGCTTCCTTTCTGAAACTTTCACCTTCTTCTCGCTACAAACGAGTGGGGGAGCTTCTACGACTTCCTACGCAGGGAGTCGTAGAACATATTTTCTCCCAAGAGCAGTATGGATTCAGTTGGAAGGAAGTGCGTCAGCTTCTTCCAGAAGCTCAGCTACCTTGGCAAACCCCATACACTCTACCTGACGACCCTTCTGAGGCGCAAGCGGCATGGGACTTCTTACATTACCTCCCCGATGACCTACTTACCAAAGTGGACCGGGCCTCTATGCAGCATAGTTTAGAAGTGAGGGTACCCTTTTTAGACAAGCGGCTTGTAGCCCTTGCTTGGCAGCTTCCTAATGCTTACAAAGCCCCCCGTCCTCAGAAAGAAATCCAATACAAGCCGCTCCTCCGAGAAATTCTGAAAAAGTACCTTCCTCCCCCTCTCGTAGAGCGGAAAAAGTGGGGCTTCACTATTCCTTTAGCCCAGTGGCTTAGAGGTCCGCTAAAAGAGTGGGCATTCACTTATGCAGAGCCCCAGCGGCTATACCGAAGTTACGGGATTTCTCCTGTGCATGTAAGACGCCTCTGGAAACGGTTTGAAAAAGGCGAAAGCTATCTCGCTACCCGACTGTGGCTTTTAGCCCAAGTAGGAGCAGCTGCTGATAATTACTCCTAACGGCTTACGCTTTTTGCGCGAGAGCTTGATGATACGCTAAGTACCGCTTATATCCCTCTTCACCCATATACTTTATCATGAGCTCTGGCGGGGAGGTCAAAAGGTCCGTAACCATCAAAATGTCCATCGCGTCATTGAAAGCATGGTCTATATTGAAGGCGAGAATGCGTGCCCCCATTTTGAGATAGTGCTTGATGAGGATGGGCACCTTGAGGTGGCTTCCCTCCAGCTCTTCTATAAGTTCCTGCACATCGCTAAGGCTCTGTACAGAGACTGTGTAGTAGTATTGGCGATATTGCTTGGGCACGGTGTAAGGGGTGCGCCCCCGAGCTTCTTTCATTAGCTCGGTATGCCCGTATTTATCTTCTAAAAACGCCACCAAAAGGGCTCGCGACAAATCTGGAAACTGCGCACTGAGGCTCACCGGCCCAATCAAATACCGATAATGCGGATAGGTCAAAATATACTGCCCGATTCCTCTCCAGAGCAGGTATAAGGGAGCGAAAGAGCGCTGATACTTTTCCTGAATAAAAGCTCGTCCCAGCTCCAAAGCAGGATGAACCTCTTGAAATAATCGGCGCTTCATGTGAAAAAGAGAGTAGGTATAGAGGCCTCGCAATCCCTTTGACTGAAGTATTTCATCACAGCGTCCGATGCGGTAGGCGCCAGCAATCGTCCTATCGGTCAAGTGATACAGGATGAGATGGTCATACCAGTAATCGTAAGCGTCTATGTCTTTGGACTTATTAGAGCCTTCTCCGACGCTTCGGAAGGTTATTTCGCGCAAGCGTCCCAGTTCCTCCAGAAGGAGAGGCTGCTGACTGCCGCGGAAGAAGTACACTGCCCATTCTCCCTGGACCACGAGCCGCTGAGAAGAAGGAAGGTTTTCTAAAATCTCCCAAATCTGCTCTGGAGGTACAGGAGGAATAATAGCCTGCGGAAGCGCCTTAGGACGAGGCAAAAGGGGACGCATGCGACGAAGGCTAAGCCGCCGCCATCGGCTTTCTACACTTTCCCCTAAGAGATACGTCTTACTACGCAAGTATGCCGTAATCCGCTCCGCAGAACCAAGCTCCTTTAGCTTTTCATACGGCAAAAGCTTTCCTATCCGATAATGAACCTTCCGAGTGGAGGGACTTACAAACTCTCTTATGAGAAGCCCAGTTCGCAATCGGGGATTGATAACTCCTGCCAAATGAAAAAGCAAACTATTAGTTCCATGAAAGTATACTGGGAGAGCAGCCGCCTCGCTCTGCTGGATCAGCCGCCCTACTAAGGGATTCCAGTCAGGCTCCCTTACCTTGCCTGTGCGCAAGTTTAGGCTGGCAACCTCTCCCGAAGGGAAAATGCCTAAAAGCCCTCCTCCTTTGAGGTATTGAATAGCCTGCTTGATAGGCTGAAGGTTGAATTGCTTCGCCTCATTTCCTCCAAAAGGGTCTACCAAAAGGAGGGTGTCCTTTACCTCCTCTACCCTCTCTAGGAAAAAGTTTGCAATAATTCGGAAGTCTGAGCGAATCTCACTCAGAAAGAGGACAAGGAAAATAGCCTCTATTCCTCCAAAAGGATGATTACACACCACGACAAGGGGGCCAGTGTAGCTGCGTAAGACCTCCATTTGAGCAGAAGGGGGGAGGCTGTAGCTTACTCCTATCAGCTCTAAGACTCGCCGCGCAAACTCTGCTGGGGTGCGTCCGCTCTCTTCACATAAAGCATAAAAACGGTTGAGTTTTTCTATACCGAGGGCCTTTTCTACCCAAGGGCCAGCAAGTTTATAAATGACTCGCTGCCAGGGCGTCTGTAAGAGCTCTCTTAGTTCCACCAGCGGACGCTCATATCGCCCCATGATACAAAGGTAATAACCCCCCCCTTGCATTTTCTGAAAAGTGCGTATATTCGGGTGGTATGAGGTACGCAGTACTTTTACTCTCGGGACTTGCGTGGATGACTTATCTCCACGCTCAATGTACCGCATGTACGCCTGATCCGAGTAAGAGCCCCACGCCTTATGGTTTCAATCCCCCTATCCTCTACGTCAGGCCAAATACGGATACTACACTGGTAGTCTATTTCACTTTCCCCGACGAAGTACGGCGAGGAAACTTCACCCTGTATCCAAATTACGCTATCTGGGTGGATAGCCTTCGGTTAGACTTTGGGCGAGTTACCCTTCAAAATGGGCAACCTTTTATGTATAATTCAGCTAATCCTGATGCAGGGGGCATTCGTTTTGATCAGCTTCATCGGGCGAAAAGATTTGATCCCAATGACACCCGCACAGCCAACTTCGTAGTATATCAAAACCCAGGCGGCACCGCTGGTCAGACCCCTCCCATCGGATGTGCTCGTGTGTGCATCAAAGGAGGCTCTCAGGGCTCTGACACGCTTCGGGTGAAAGTTCGTGTCTTTATCCCAGCTATAGGAGATGTGCAAAACAAAGACACTGCTAATCTGACACCCCTTCTCCTCGGAAATCAAGCATGGTTGGATACAACCTTCCGTTATGTCATATTAGTTACGCCTACCATACCTACTTCTTTGGGGTCTGTAGCAGCTTCCAAAGCCGATTTCACTGTCTATCCTAACCCTACGCGAGGGGAAAGCATAGTCCGCTTCACCTTAGCTGCGGAATCTCTCGTGCGGCTGCGCGTGTTCTCCTCTGATGGAAGAGAGGTTTATACCCATGCAGAGCACTACTCAGCAGGTTCCCATGAGCATCTACTCCGCCTGCCTGCAGGTATCTATGTCGTTCATCTGGAGACTAGCGGTACTTACCTAAGTGAGCGAATCGTAGTGCTGGAATAGTTTTTCCGTGCAAGAAGAAAAGCGAAAGGCACGCTCCTGAGGGCGTGCCTTTTATTTTTTTGCCTACCTTTGGCTTATGAAAAGGTATTGGGCCTTAGTTGCACTTATGCTGACGGGGGTGGGATATGCTCAAAAAGGTATCGGTGGATTTGGACGGATAGGGCTGGGAGCTACCTATGGTCCTCATTTGATTGGGGCATCTTTCCGCCTGCCGCTGGGATACAGTGAATACACCTTCGTAGAACTCTCAGGAGGCATAGGACGCTCCAAAGCCCCGAACCTTTCTGGACTTCAGAAAGGCTACACTATCGGTCTGGGCATGAATCAGGGCCTCTTGGGCAACTGGCTTACTCGGGATTGCGGAATATACTGGTTTTTACCCTACTTAGACCTGGGGGCGCGAGCCTACTGGTACTCTAAACTGCCTCAGCCAGATGGCAATGGCGGCACTATTGAAAAGTCTGTAATCGTCCCTGACCTATATGCAGGAATAGGGACGCTCTTCAATGTAGTGCAGCATTTTGAGCTTTTTGCCTCGGCTCGTTTGCGAAACGAAGTGATAGAAAAGTTTGAGCCTACCTTTAGCTGGCAGGTGGGAGCCCGTATAAGCTTCGGCTACTGAATGCTGTGGATCCTTTGGCTACAGGTTCTCATCCGAGGTGCATGGATTCACCGAGGGGATGGTAGCTTGGCTGTACAAGGAGATGTGCTCTTTCAAGGAGATAGTATTGTGCAGGTGGCTCCTATTATCCCTGCACAGCCGCAGTATAAAGTAATTGAAGCCCGAGGCAAGCATCTCTATCCAGCCCTTATTGGGCTCAACACACCCGTGGGCCTTGTGGAAATTGAAGCTGTCCGAGCTACGCGGGATGAAGCAGAAGTAGGAGAGTTCACCCCCGAAGCTACTGCTTATACGGCTTTCAATATAGACTCCCGCGTGCTTCCCACGCTTCGGGCAAATGGGATTTTATATGTAGAAGCTACTCCTCGCAGCGGCCTTATTGCGGGTCAGTCGTCCCTCATGCGACTGCGAGGACGCACCAGAGAAGAAGCAAGAGTCCTTCCTTCGGCGGCTCTTCATTTGTACCCGCCTTCTTTACGCCCCTCCATATATGCTTCTCCAGAAGACCAGAAAAAACAGCGCGAGCAAGCTCAAGCTGCTTGGAAACGCATAGAAGATTACTTAGAAAAGGCTCAACGCTGGTGTAGAGGGGACTCCGCCCAGCAAAATATCAGTTTCGCTGCCCTGTGCCCTTACTTTCAAGGCACAAAGCCAGTAGTATGGCATGTAGAGACAGCCGAAGACATTGAAGCTGCGGTAAAGCTTTCTCTGCGCTACCAGCTGCGCCCAACTATCGCAGGAGGCAGTGAAGCGATACGCCTCGCCTCTTTTCTGAGAGAGCATAGGGTGCCTGTGATCGTGGTACGCACCCACCGTTTGCCCCCGACAGAAGATTCTCCCATAGATTATGCCTATACCCTCCCCAAAGCTCTCTTAGACAGCGGCCTTACGGTCATCCTGGCTCATGAGAGCTTCTGGAATCAGCGGAATCTTTCTTATCAAGCAGGTACAGCGGCAGCTTATGGAGTCTCTCCGGAACAGGCGCTGGCCATGATTACAAGCATCCCAGCCCAATGGCTTGGATTAGAAAGGATTGGACGCATCGCTCCGGGATATAAAGCTTCTCTCCTTTTGTGCGAGGGAGATATTCTGGATGTTCCTTCTTCGCGCCTCCTTCAGGCTTGGATAGAGGGAGAACTTGTCGACCTTACAGACAATCCGCAGGAAATTCTCTACAGAAAATACCGATGAGCCCCCCCCTATTTTTTGACCTACATGTTCATAGCACGCTTAAGCCATACATGCTGAGTGCGGTGGATTCTCCTTGGGAGGACTATGACCAAACTACTCCTGAAGAGCGAGTCAGGCGCACGCCCCGTTTGACACAAAGTGATTTTACCAAGCTCCTGCGTTCGGGAACGAGAGTGATTACGCTGGCTTTGCATCCGATAGAACGCTACCTTATAGCGGCGATTACCACGCGGCCCGTGATGTACGCTCTCATTTTTCGGATGCGGCTGGAACGGGTGCGTCAAGTGCTTCAGCGCAATCCTTTCACTATCCTTCAGCAAGAATACAATCTCCTTATGGCTTATGCTCGTCAGCCTGACGGGCCAGGAGAAATAGTGATCGTACGCCGCCCAGAGGACATAGAAGAAGCCCTCGCTTCTCCCCATAAAATTGCTGTCATCCTTAGCATAGAGGGAGCCCATGCTTTGGGGTTTGAATACAGAAGCTACAAGTTTCCAAACATACGCGGGTTTTCTTATGAAAGCTTCGCCCCTCTAACCCGTGAAACTATACGGCAGCGTTTAGATTGGGCTGCCGAAAAGGGCATCCATATGATCACGCTTCTTCATATGGTCTATAACCATTTGGGAACCCCTGCCAAAGCGGTAGAGCTGCGCGGCCCCTTACGTATTATTCCTAACCCTTTTCGCAGCCTAAAAAGCATAGGGCACTATAGAGGTCTCACAGCATTCGGAGTCCATTTCGTAGAAGAGGCATATCGCCGTCATATCCTTATAGATGTCAAGCACTGTGACCACACTACACGACAAGAGATTTATGAAATAGCCCAAGACTTCAAAATGCCTGTGATAGCCTCTCACGCAGCTGCTTCTGGGCATTCTCTGCGCAAACGAACCTCCCTCATAGACCGCCCTAAACATCGCCTCCGCAGTAATGGCTTCAATCCATGGGACATCAACTTGCATGACGAAGACCTTATTAGCATCGCCCGTAGTGGGGGGCTTATTGGGCTAATTATGGATGAAAGGGTGTTAGCAGGCGAACGGCTTTTAGAAGCAACCAGAGCAGGTGAAGTTCATCCGATGGAGCCTCTCTTTCAGCAAATCCGCCACATTTACACTACCCTTATTGAGGCAGGCATCCCCCCTGAAAAGGCTTTATCCACGCTGTGTATCGGCAGTGATTACGACGGCTTTATAGATCCCTTGGATGCGGTGCCTACGGTATTAGAGTATCCCTCTGTGCTTCTGCCAGAATTAGAGCGGTTTTTTGAGAGGGAGTATGAAACCTTTGCTGATACTAAGCTCACACCTGCTCAAATGGCTCATTCTATCTGCTTCTCTAATGGAGTGCGATTTTGGAAGGAGTTTCTAACGCGAAAATCTCAGCTTTCTTCCCCCGAGCAGAAGCCCGAAACCCTTCGCCAGCAGGCATGAGAGCCTTCTTGGCTAAGCTCTGGGCGCAAAGGCGCGCCCGCTGGTACAAAAAACTCATCGGACGGGAAGCCCTCCTGCAAAAAAACTTGCTTCAGCAGCTTATCAGTTTTGCCCGTAATACTGCTTTTGGGCGCGACCATCATCTCTCAGAAGTGCGAACATATGAGGAGTTCAGGCAGGCAGTTCCGATTTATTCTTATGAAACGCTCTGGGAACGCTACCTCTCTCGGGCTTGGGCAGGCGAACCGAATGTAACTTGGGTCGGACGCCCTAAATACTTTGCAAAAACTTCTGGCACCACGGCGGGAGCTAAGTTTCTCCCTCTGACGCGGGAAAGCATTCCTACTCATATTCGTGGGGCACGGGATACCCTCCTCTTATATGTAGCCCGAAAAGGCAAGGCAGACTTTGTAAATGGTCGGTGGCTTTTTCTCTCTGGCAGCCCAGCTTTAGAAAAAAATCCTGCGGGAATTCTCTACGGGCGGCTCTCTGGGATAGTTCATCACTGGGTGCCCCGCTACCTTACACGCAACCGCCTCCCTTCATGGGAAATCAACTGTATAGAAGAGTGGCAGACTAAGGTTCGCCGCGTCATCACCGAAGCTGCTCAGTTAGACCTAAGGCTGCTTTCAGGAATTCCCCCATGGATAGAGCAGATGCTTTTGACTGCTGAAGAGACATTAGGAAAGAAGGCAAAACAAATCTGGCCTCACCTCCAAGTGTATATCCATGGGGGAGTGGATTTTCGGTTGTATGAAGAGCGGCTCAGGCAGCTGCTACCAGAGGTGGATTTCATAGAGACATTTCCTGCTTCTGAAGGCTTTTTTGCCTTTCAAGACACAGACGATAGGGAAGAAGGACTGCGCCTACTTGTGGATAATGGAATATTTTACGAATTTATCCCTTTAGAGCGTGCAGATGAGCCTGATGCCCCACGCTTGCCCTTATGGGAAGTGGAAGTTGGGCGTCCTTATGCACTTCTTATTACGACAAATGCGGGGCTGTGGGGCTATGCAATCGGAGACGTAGTGCGTTTTACCCAGCTGCGTCCGTATCGCCTGCAAGTTGTAGGACGCGTGAAAAATCACCTCAGCGCCTTCGGAGAACATGTCATAGAAGCCGAAGTAGAAAGAGCCCTTCAAGCTGCCCTCAAAGCTACAGGCGCGCGCATTCGGGAATATACAGTAGGGCCTTATTTGGGACCAGAACAGCCTCGGCACGAATGGCTTTTAGAAATAGAACAAGAGCCGGATTCTTGGGCGAAGTTTCAGCAGGTTCTGGATGAGACGCTCCAGCAGCTTAATCCCTACTACGCAGACTTGCGGCGTGGAGATATTTTGGCTCGGCCTCGTCTGTATCGCCTGCCCCCTGGAGCGGGATATGCCTACATGGAGTCTCAGGGACGATTAGGCGGGCAAAATAAGTTTCCCCATCTTCGCAGCGATAGGGTCCTTTTAGATGCCCTCTTGCCTCAAGCAGAGGAGATTCCTCTTTCCGAAACCTTTTCTCTCCAGTAAAAAAAGCCGCAGTAATGCAGGAGGTAAAGGGAGGGGCAGTAGTTTTCTGGAAATAGATTTTTGCGAAGGGGAAAAGTCGGGGCGACTGGACTCGAACCAGCGACCTCAGCGTCCCGAACGCTGCGCGCTACCAGCTGCGCTACGCCCCGTCATGGCGAGAGCGGGAATCGAACCCGCGACCTCAGGATTATGAATCCTGCGCTCTTACCTACTGAGCTATCTCGCCATTTCTACAAAGGTACAAAAGAAGCTCTATTAGGCCTTTTTCTGACGCCGAAGCCACAAGCGCGCCACCTCCCAGTCTATCGGATAAGTAATCTTGAGATTCTGAGGCTCCCCTGAAACAAGCTGGACCGGAAACCCAGCCGCCTCTATCCAGCTACCCTCATCTGTAAAAGCAGGACTTGCCGTAGGGGAGAGCCGCTGCCAAGCCTTTTGCAAAATATCTCCTCTAAATGCCTGAGGGGTTTGCACCTCCCACAAAGTCTCTCTGGGCACAGCATATGAACTATTTCCCTCTACCTTTCTCACGGAGACGCTCATAGGCATGCCACATACGGCCGCTCCCGTCTCTGCCGCTGCCTCCACCGTACGCTGAATAACCGCTGCCGATACGAAAGGGCGAGCCGCATCATGAAAAGCTACCACGTACTTGGAAGTCAAAACTTCCAGATCATTTAGCAAAACAAGAGCCGCTTCCGTAGAAGCACTACGCGTAGCTCCCCCCACCGTGAAATGAAGGTCTGCCTGCGGAAAAGCAGAGCAAAGAAGCTTTTCTCCATGCCTAAAATGCGCCAGCGGAAGCACCGCTACCAAAATCCCGTCTGGATACACTTGCAAGAAGGTCTCTATGGCATACAGAAGCAGCGGCTTGCGTCCCAGACGCTGAAACTGCTTAGGCAAGCGCCCCCCAAACCGGCTCCCACTCCCCGCCGCTAACTGAACCCATACTACTTTACGCATGCCATTCATGCCACGATGAGGTGGTCTCCCTAATTAGCTTTAGCCCCCCGCCTTTCCACCCAACCCCTCACTAACTGTAGCGGTGAGGGCGGGATTCGAACCCGCGATACGGATTTTCATCCGTATAACAGTTTAGCAAACTGTCCCCTTCGGCCACTCGGGCACCTCACCGAATGTAGGGCAAAGGTATATATTTTCCCAGTTTCATCGGAGTATCCACCCCATAGAGAAGCCCATCAATACTATTGGCCGCCCCCCTCGCCTCACGATGAGATCTCCTACGGGGGTAAAACGATAGTTATACGGCGGCCTAATAGGCTTCCACTCATGAACAGCGTATCGCACCGCCAGCCCCGTATAAACATCAAAGACTAAACGCGACCCTACTTCCGATTGGTACCCCATAATAAAGCCTCCCATGTAAGCTTGAATTCGCCGTTCATACGGGACACCCGTAATGATAGGCTGCGAAGGGGGATAATACGCGCCCGCTGTATCAATGTAGCCGATATTCTGATTGTAGTGCTGATAACCTGCGATTAGTCCTATGTAACCCCCTGTCAAGGTGTAAATAGGACGGTCAGAAGACTTAGTTGAACTAAAATACTCTCGCCACTGAAGTCGGGCTTTGAAACCTGTTTGCTGAAATTCATCTGCCGTCGTTTGAGTTCCCAGATCCTCTCCCAGATGACCAAAGACCCACCCGCCCTCTATTTGGATGCTATTTTGCCAGCTGGTAGGAAGCTCTAAACCCATATGCAAGGTATATTGAAAGGGGTCCACGAGAGCCAAGGGGAAAATTTTTATCACTGGCTGCCTATGGCTTGGAAGGCGCACCTCCGCCTCCTGGGCAACCGCTACTGCGAAAAGAAGCCCCATTAATCGGTACATCTTATGGGCAAAGAAACTAAATAGGGCGCAAAACGCAAGAGGAGAGCAGATATCTTCTCTTTTTTCGTAGTATTGCCTCATGCGATACTTCCTATTCAGTGCAGCCCTTCTGTGGGCTCAGGGGGATATAGAAGCTTTGTGGGCTCAGCGGGACAATCCGGAAAAAGCTCAGGAAGCTATTCGGCTCATAGAAGCGAGCCTGGCTCAAAATCCCCACGACGTTCAACAGACGGTACGGCTGGCTCGGTTGTACTACCTTTTGGCTGAGCAGACAGAAGATAAAACCCTGCGCTTAGAGCGCTATGATAAAGCATTCAAGCTATGTAGAAACGAGCTTGCCCATCAGGTGGGGCTTTCTCCTAACGCAAAGGACGAAGAAATTGTGAAAAAAGCTCAGAAGGCTCAACTGCCTCTTCTCTACTGGGGGGCAGCCAGCATAGCTCGCTGGGGCAAGCATGCTCCCTTCCGCCAGAAAATTCAAGCCCGCTCCACTATCCGACTATACTGGGACAGAGTCATGGAGTTAGATCCGGCATATTTTCATGGAGGGGGCTACAGGTTTTTTGGGGGATACTATGCTCTTGTACCAGCTATCACTGGTGAGCAGGATGTGAATAAGTCAAAGGAAATGTTTGAAAAATGTCTGGCTGCTGCCCCATATTATTTAGAGACGAAGGTTTTATATGCCGAGGCTTACGCAGCTCACCCAAAAGTCAGAAATGTTACGCTTTTCCGTCAGCTGCTGAATGAGGTTATCCAGGCAGACCCTGGTACCGACCCCGACTATGCCCCTGAGAATCGCCTCGCTCAACGCAAAGCCCGTACTCTTCTTGAACAGGAAAAAGAACTTTTTGAAGCGGATTGAGATATGAAACGGTGGATAGGGTTTTTAGCGGTACTGCTTTTGTGGGGGCAGACGCGCTTGCGGGTCGTGTCCATGGTGCCTTATGACAGCCCCTGGGAAGATGCCCTGAATGAATACATCAAAGCCGTAGAACAAACCCTCGGACCAGGGAAAGTTAATTTCCGAAAGTTCTTGAGTGGGCAGCTGGGTGGAGAAGTAGAAATGGTGCGGAATGTCCGCATGGGCATTCAGGAAATCGGGGTATTCTCTATCGGGGCTATGGCGGAGGGGCTCTCTATGCCAGAACTTCTGGTTTTAGAGATGCCTTTCCTTTTTGAGAGCGATGAGGAAGTGGATTATGTCATGGATGCGCTTTTTGAAGAGTTTAAGCGGCGCCTATTGGCGAAAGATGTCATTTTGGTCTTCTGGGGAGTAAATGGCTGGAGGCACTTTGGCTGTGCTACCAAGCCTATTTTGAGCCCCTCTGATATGAAAGGACTCAAGATGCGCGCTCAGGAAACCCCTTTGTACATAGAGATGTATAAAGCCTTAGGAGCGACTCCTGTGCCCCTTCCGACTCCTGATGTGCTCATGGCCCTCAAAAATCGCATGGTGGATGGCTTTGACCAAACAGTTGTTTTCTCCACCTCCACAGGCTGGATGGGACAGATTAAGCATTTCACTCTCAGTCGGCATGTGTATCAGCCGGGGGCGCTTATCATTTCAAAGAAGGCTTTTGACAGGCTTCCCCCAGATATTCAAAAAGCTCTCCTCGTAGAAAAAGAACGAATAAACCTTCAAGCTCGGGGGCGCAAGCTTGTCCGAGATGAGGAGCAGTCTATTTTAGCGAGCATGGAAAAACAGGGGAATGTGCGATTTTACAGGCTATCTCCTCAGCAGCGAGACGCTTTCCGAAAGGCGATAGAAGCAGCAATGCCCCGATTAGAGAGCCACTTGGGTCCTGAAGGAAAAGCTCTTCTGGCACAGATACGAGCTAAAATCGCAGAATACCGCAAAGGCAGGTCTGCTGCTAAGCAGTGAATATGAGTTTCTTTGATTTCTACCAGCGTCTCCAAGCCAAACTACATGCAGGTGAAAAGCTGGTAGCCACTATCCTGATGCTGGCTATTAGCGGCGTGGTGCTTTCTGGGGTGTTTTCTCGGTATATTCTCAAGGAGCCTTTCTATGCTACAGACCGCTGGGCTACTTATCTCTTCGTCATTCTGAGCTTCTGGGGCATCCAGATGGCAAGTGGATATTATGAGCATATCACCGTCGGAGTGGTAAAAAACTGGCTCAGTCCCTTTTGGCAAGCGATATTTTCCGCACTTGCTTCTCTTGTCAGCTCGGCTTTCCTTGCCTACCTCGCTTGGGCAGCCTATAAGTTTGTCAAATTCCTATACGAGAGCGGAGAAAAAGACCTTGTTTTAGAGATTCCACTCTGGGTGATCTATGGCTTCTTTGTACTTGCGGCGAGCGTCTCAGCGGTGCGTTACTTCATCGGGACCTTTCTCTGGATAGCGGTGGCTCGCGGGCGCCTCACCCCTGAAGCCTTCCAAAAGAAATCCTTGGTATGAAAGGAGGTCTGCTCATTGCAGGTGTTGTTGTACTGATTTTACTGGGAGTGCCACTTTTTGTGCTGCTGGGAGGGCTAAGTTTCGGGTTATTTACAGCTTATGAAGAGCTCTCGCCCGAAGCTCTTTTGAAGTACATTTTGGAGACTTTAGCCAAGCCGGCGCTGCTTTCTATTCCATTGTACATCTTAGCGGGGGCCTTGGTCTCTAAGGGGCGCGCTGCGCAGAAGCTGGTAGAAGTGGCTCAAGCATGGCTCGGGTGGCTGCCGGGCGGACTGGCAGTAACAGCTGTTTTAGCCTGCATGGTTTTTGGCGCTATTTCAGGCTCCTCCCCCGTAACAATGGTAGCAATCGGTAGCTTTCTGTATCCTGCTATGAAGCGAGCCGGCTATCCAGATAGCCTGGCTCTGGGAAGTGTTACCGTAGGAGGCTCGCTGGGGATTCTCATTCCCCCAAGCATCCCGATGATTGTTTATGGAATCGTCACGAGAACGGATATTGAAAAGCTGTTTTTAGCCAGCATCATTCCGGGGCTGTGGGCAGGAGGCATACTCATCCTCATCGCCGTCATCCTTGGTATGTGGAAACGGCTGCCTCGTTCTACTTTTTCGCTCAAGGAAGCGCTTAGGAAAACTTTTTTCGCTATTCCTGCCCTTGGTCTTCCTGTGGTAGTTCTGGGTGGCATTTATGCAGGGTTGTACAACATCACCGAAGCTGCTGGCGTAGCTGTATTGTACCTTTTTCTTTTAGAGGGAATAGGATACAGAGCCCTCCGATGGAAAGAGCTGCGAGATACGCTTGCAGAAGCCACGACTGCCTTAGGAAGCATTTTAGCTATTGTGCTAATGGCTGCGCTCCTTAGCTACTTCCTTCTGCTGGCAGAGCTGCCTTTCAAAGTCGTGGAGTATGTGATGGAGCTTCAGCTCACGCCTATCAAGTTTATCCTGATAGTGGTGGGGGTTTTACTCATTGCAGGTATGGTGATGGACGTGCTTTCCGCCATCTTGATTTTTGCGCCAGCTTTCCTCCCCGCCGCTCAAAACTTAGAGGTATCACCGATTCTTTTAGGAGTGGTGTTCATCTTAGCGTTGGAGGTAGGCTACCTTACCCCGCCGGTAGGGCTAAATCTTTTTGTGGCGATGGGGTACTTTCAGAGAAGCATGGGAGCTGTGGTGAAAGCAAGCTTTCCTTTTCTACTGGGGCTACTGATTACGCTGGGACTGCTTATACTCTTCCCGAACCTGTTTGGGCTATCCCTTGTAGAGGCTTTGGAACCGCTGGGAGGGGTGGAGATGTAGTTTTAGATTTGTAGAGGGGGGGGGCGCCAGCGCCTTCGGCGCT
>JANXDD010000036.1 GCA_025059915.1 Bacteroidia bacterium
TCCCGAGGGCGGTCATGCGAAGAGGGGCTACCATGACTTGCTGGCCCAGGAGTTTCCATGTAGCGGTAGCGCTTTTGAGTCGGTCGTAGAGCCAGTTCCTTTGAGCAGTTCCGAGGAGGCTGTGGGTGGGGCTATTCAAGTTAGGGTCATTTACATTGATCGGGCCTCCTGAGACTTGCTGGTCCCGCCCGTAATGTCTGGTGTCCAGCATGATAAGTTCTGCCAGGTTACCCCACGAGAAGCTGCGCCAGATGCGTAGGGAATCAGAAGGATCCGGCGCCCGAAATGGCATCCACTCATGATAAGCCCTGAGCATAGCCGCTCGCCGAGCAGTAAAAGGTCCTTCAGTGTTGGGATCGTGATTCTGAGCGCCGCCAGTCCATGCATTATTTGCTAACTCATGATCATCCCACACGGCTATCATGGGGTAGTTCTGGTGAAGCCATTGAAGGCTACTATCCAAGCGATAATGCGAATATCGTATGCGGTAATCTTCTAAAGTGAGAACTTCCTTAGGAGGTTCGGAGGCTCGTACGCTATTCTGAGCAGGACCGTACTCATAGATATAGTCCCCCAAATGGACTACCAGGTCTATGTCGTTGCGAAGGGTGATGTTTTCGTATGCGGTGTAGTAGCCGTTTTGGTAGTCGGCGCAGGAGACGACGGCGATTCGTAAGCGGGAAGGGCTGCCAGCTGGAAGGGTACGGGTGCGTCCCGTGGGAGAAGTAGCAGATAAAGCTTTGAACCTGTAATAGTACCATCGGCCAGGCTGGAGTCCTGTGGCATCTACTTTCACAGTATAGTCTCGGCTGGCATCGGTAGTAAATGTGCCCGAAGCCACAATAGTGCTAAACGAAGGAGTCTCTGACACTTCCCATTCAACCGGAATACTACCTGTCCAATTTTGCGGAGGGGTTACGCGCGTCCAGAGGATGACACGGTCAGTGAGAGGGTCGCCAGAGGCCACACCATGAAGAAAAGGGGCTTGGCTGAGACGAGCATAGGCCCGATTAGGATGGGTAGGCTGGGCAAAAGCAAGCCCCAGCAGGAGGAGGATTCCCATACAGCAAATGTAGAACATAGGAGCTTTTCAGAAAAGAAGCCCCCTTTGCATTGTTGTATATTTGCCCCATGCCGAAGGTCATGGTAGTGGGAGCAGGCGCTGTGGCTCAGGTGACGGTATGCAAGCTTGCGCGCCGCCCCGACCTCTTTCCTGAAATAGTCGTTGCAAGCCGTACCTTCTCTAAATGTAAAGCTCTGGCGGAGAAATACCCCCAGGCCCGCATTATTCCTGAGCCCTTAGATGCAGATAATGTGTCAGAAACTGTTGCCCTTCTGAAAAAGCACAAACCAGCTCTCCTTATCAATCTTGCGCTGCCCTATCAAGACCTTCCGCTTATGGATGCTTGCTTAGAAGCAGGGGTGGATTATTTAGATACGGCTTCTTATGAGCCCCCAGAGCTCCCCCTGTATGAATACAAGTACCAATGGGCGTACCATGAGAGATACGAAAAAGCAGGGATTACAGCAGTGCTGGGGATTGGATTTGATCCTGGTGTAACAAATGCATTCGTAGCTTATGCAGCGAGGCACCTTTTTGATGAGATACATTACTTGGATATTGTGGATTGCAACGCTGGGGACCATGGGCGCCCTTTCGCCACAAACTTCAACCTAGAGGTTAACCTGAGAGAAATCACCCAAGTAGGACGATACTACCAAGATGGTAAGCTGGTAGAGGTGCCCGCTCTCTCTGTATCACGGGACGTTCGGTTCCCAGAAATAGGGGTGCGGAAAGCTTATTTGATTTTCCATGAAGAGCTGGAGTCTCTTGTAAAGCATTTCCCTACCATCCGGCGGGCGCGGTTCTGGATGACTTTTTCTGACAATTACCTTATGCACCTGCGGGCGTTTATGAATGCAGGGCTTACCAGCATCCAGCCCGTAGATTATGAAGGATGCAAGGTAGTACCTATCAAATTTTTGCAGAAACTTTTGCCGGATCCAGCTAGCCTGGCTCCTAACTATAAAGGATGGGTTTCCATCGGGGTTCAGTTATATGGGATAAAAGATGGGAAGCCTCGTACGGCGTACTTATACACCAATATTCGGCATGAATGGGCTTATCAGGACTGCGGTTCCCAAGCGATTGCCTATACGGCAGGTGTGCCGCCCGCAATAGCAGCAGAGCTCATCACTTCAGGTGAATGGAAAAAGCCAGGGGTTTGGAATGTAGAACAGCTTCCACCTGAGCCGCTGCTGGAGCGCCTTCCTGCCGCTGGCCTGCCGTGGAAAGTCGTGGTAGATTATCCGCTGGACTTCACGGATATACCTGAATGACCCGCCTCAGCGTCAATGTCAATAAGGTAGCCCTTTTACGGAACTCAAGAGGGGGAAACATTCCGGATGTGATAGCTTTTGCTCAGACGTGTGAAAGGCTCGGGGCGGATGGGATTACGGTGCATCCTCGTCCAGATGAACGGCACATTCGGCGGGCGGATGTGTATGCGCTTCGGGACGCCATCGGTGTAGAGCTGAATGTAGAGGGCTTTCCTTCTGAAGAGTACCTTCAGCTGTTAGAGCAAACTCGCCCGGCGCAGGCAACCCTCGTCCCTGACCCGCCTCATGCTCTCACTTCCGACAGAGGATGGGATGTAATAGGACAAAGGGACTTTCTAAAACCAATCATCACTCGTCTGAAAGAGCAGGGAATTCGGGTGAGCATCTTCATTGACCCCCTTCCTGAGCAGGTGGAGGCTGCGGCTGAGGTAGGAGCTGACTGTGTGGAGTTATATACGGGCCCGTATGCGCATCAGTTTTCCAAATCCCCTAAGGAAGCTATCCTTCCCTACATCCTTGCGGCGCAGAAGGCTCAGGAGGTTGGACTGCGCTTGCATGCCGGTCATGATCTCAATCTCCAAAATCTACGGTTTTTGCGCTTACATCTACCTAACCTTGCAGAAGTCTCTATTGGACATGCCCTTATAGCGGATGCGCTATACTATGGGATAGAGGAGACGCTGCGCCGCTATAAACAAGCCCTCGCATGAGTCTCCCCGCACTTTTAGGGTGGATATTTCGTCTGCTTTTAGTGGTGGGGGGCTCTTTTGTTATGGATAGGCTTTTTCCTGCTGAAAGGTGGAGCTGGCGAATTCATGACTTTATCTATCAGCGTCTGCCGCCAGTGCCGCCCGACACGCAGATAGTGATCGTGGATATAGCCCAGCTGGGGCGAGCGGACTTAGCCCGCCTTCTTCTCAAACTCGGCGCAGCCCAGCCAAGCTTTATAGGAATAGACGCAGTGTTTCACAGTTATCAGGCTTCTCCAGAGGATACTTTATGGATGCAAGCGCTTTGTTCGGTAGCTACGCGACTGCCGGTGTGTCTGGTCTCTACTTTAGACCTCTCTAAGCCCATGGATAAGGCTCCGAAAAGCCCTGTTAGCCACTCTTCTTTCACGAGATGCGTAGAGCAAGCCTTTGCCAATCTTATCCTGCAGGATTCCAGCGTTCGGCTTGTACGGGAGGCATTGATTTATACTATTTCTGAGAAAGATACGGCATTATCCTTGGGAGCGCGCACGGCTTTGGCTATCAATCCCCGATTGCGAGACACTCTTTTCAAATTGCCTGCCCAGCTGACTATCCGATACCGGGGGAGCTTTTCGCACTTCTATTTTTTGAGTGGGGAAGAGGTTCTCAAAAGCGACCTTCCATTAGACTGGCTCAGGGGGCGAGTGCTGCTTTTAGGGGTAGCTGATCCCCTGCGTCGGACCATGGAGGATATATTCTTTAGCCCTCTGGAAGGAGAATTCTGCCGCCGAAGCATGCCAGACATGTATGGAGTGCTCATTCACGCCAATATCGCCGCTATGCTTGCCCATAAAAGCTTTTTTGAGAACCTCTCTATTCTCTGGACAGGGGCCCTCATAGTTTTTAGCTACATTCTTCTTTCGGTATGGGGAGGTATGGAAGCTGGGCTTAGGCGGAGCTTTTTTATACGCCTCACGCAGGTGGCGCTGATATGGGGAGCCATAGAGCTGACCTTGTGGTTGGGGAAATGGGGGTACTGGCTTAGCGTAGAGCCGCTCTTATGGGCTATACTTATAGGAGGGGAAATAGAGATGTGGCGTGCCCCTTGCCGAAGAAGGCTGGCATGATATTTGCCCTTCCTCCCTATTATGCGCTACCTAAACCTAAGTAAAGGTATGATCGGAGGGATTTTGCTCTCCGTTATTTATGCTCAGAATATTACGGTGTTAGCTACCCGAGGCGATGTTCAAGTAGAGCAAGCAGGGGGCAACTGGGTCAAAGCCACCGCTGGAATGAAGCTTTCTGAGCAGCAGAAGATTCGTCTCGGCCAGCAGTCTTATGTAGCTCTTGTTTTTCCGGGCAATAAGGCTCGTGAGCTTCGTCAGGCTGGGACTTACGTTTTGGCACAGCTATTAGCCCAAAAGACCTCCTCCGATGACAATCCTTATGCTTCTAAATACACGGGCTATGTCCTCAATCAAGCGGTGGCTTCTGGCGCAGGGCGAGCTTCTGGGAAGACGCTGGGAGCTGTAACCCGTTCCACTATGGCACCGATGCCTCGCACCCCCATCCAAAGCAGCTTTTATGCCGAGAAAGTCCAACTCAACTGGGATCGTGTGCCTGGGTCAGAAGGCTACATTGTACAAATCCTGGATGAAAGCGGACAAGTGATATTGAGTAGGGAGGTTTCCGCCGAGCAGACTGCAGTGGAGCTAAATCTGGAAGGTAAGGTGAAAGCAGGTCCTTGCTACTACTGGCGAGTCAGCACACGCCGCCATCCCACGCTTCATTCTAATAATGCTTGCTTCCGTGTCTTGTCGCCAGAGAAAGCTGCCGCTCTGAAGAGAGAAGAAGAGGCGATTCGCCGCTCCATGGATCCCAACTCTGCTATAGACTATGCTACCCTCGGGGCCTTCTATGAACAGAATGGGCTGTATGGGTACGCATGGAATGCTTACAATCAGGCAGCTACTTTAGAACCCGGCGCGGATGGATATATTGCTTTGCGGGATGAGCTGTCCCAGCGAGTTACTCGCGCTACTGTAGCGGAGTAGATACATATGTGTATAGGATTTTGTACAGTTGGGAGATGCTGAGCATCTCCCAGCTTTTCTTATCTTGCCCGCATGACGAAGGTAGGGGTCCCTCTTGCCCTTCCCACCCTATATGAGCGGGTGAAGTGGATATATCCGCTGCTCTTTGATGAAATCGTAGTACGTTCTACGCCCCCTCTACGGGAAGTCATGGCGCGCCATCCTAAGGTGGTTCATGCGATTAGTCATGCAGGTACGTTTGGGTGGATACCAGCGATTCTGGTGCTTTTGCGGGTGGCTCTTATGGAGGGTGGGCAGGATCGCAAGGCTCTGGGGATTTTTCATCGCGGACTTTATCGGTGGGCGCTGAGTCGGTGGGTGCTTCGAGTGGTGTTTCAGAGCACGGAGCCTCCTACCTTTGCTCGGGTCATTCAGGCTTTCAAAGAGGGTCCTATCAATGATGTGGCTGTATTTCCAGAGGGGGATAACTGCGTCCTTGGCGATGTGTATGAGATTCGTCCTTTTCGCTCGCCGAAGTTCATAGAACTGGCGATTGCAGTGGGAGCACCGATTCTTGTAACGGTTCATCGGGGCTCAGAAGAATGGGGCAAAGACTTTTACATCCCAAGCTGGATGCTAAGATGGGTGCGCCAGATAGAGCCTGCATTTGTGCGCCCCCTTATGAAAAACCCCGTGCTTAACCTCCCTGCGCGCTTGACAAGGATTCCAAAGTTTAGCTTACGAAGTGTCCTGTATTTTCCTCGTCTCTCTTATGACCAGCTTAGCAGTCGCCCCCGAGAACGGTGGTTTCAACTGCATGAAGAAGCTCAGCGAGTCAAAATGCTCATGGAAGCCCTTCTGAACGATATGCCTTATGTCTGAAGTTACTGCTTTGATGGAGCAGTATTATGCGATAAAAGCAAAGCATCCTGGCGCCATTTTGCTCTTTCAAGTAGGGGATTTTTACGAGACGTTTGAAGAGGACGCCCGTATTCTTTCTACCATCTTAGGGCTCACGCTCACCCGACGCAATAATGGAAAAGCTGAGGATGTTCTTATGGCTGGTTTCCCCGTACGAGCGGCAGAGGGGTATGTTCAAAAGCTCACGGATGCAGGCTACCGAGTCGCCATATGCGACCAAGTAGAAAGTCCTCGAAAGGGCAAAAAAATCGTCAGACGAGAGGTAACTCAAGTCGCTTCCCCAGGGGTGGTCTGGTTTCAGGGGGAAGAGCTTACAGCGGCCACCTACTTAGCTGCTTTTTGGGCATACAAGCCGACGGAGGCAGTGCTGTTTCTATCAGATATTACGAGTTCGGGACGGGTGCTCTATTATGCTGGGCCGCTGGAAGAAATAGAGCGATTACTGGCTGCATTTGCCCCTGTAGAAGCAGTAGTATATGCAGGCCAAGAGTCCCTATGGCAAACTTTATATGCAGGTGCTCAGCGAGTAGAACCCCTTCCAGAATGGCTATTTGATACACAGATTTTGACGGGGGTGTTTGCAGAGGTCTACGGCTATTCCTACCCTTCCAAGATTTACCTGAAGGAGGAAGTAGCTCGGACCTTTGCTGCATTTCTCAGCTACCTCAGAGATCTCAAGCAGACTGGTCTTACCCACCTTAGTTTTCCCCAGCCTTTTCCGATTGAGAAGGCTTTTTTTCTCCATCCTGATACGCTGAGGAACTTAGAGGTAATAGAACCCCTCCATCGGGATGGAAAGAGCTTGCTGGATGTGCTTCGGTTTATGGCGACGGCGGCGGGGCTGCGCCTCATGCGGGCCCGACTGGCAATGCCGCTGCGAGACATTCAAGCAATAGAAGAGCGCCTGAATAAAGTTCAAGCTCTGTATGATGCTCCTGAGCAGCACCAGACCTGGCATGACCTTCTGCGGGAGATTGGGGATTTAGAACGGCGGGTAGCTCGCTTGAGTGCTCGCCGATCTACCCCCAGAGAGCTGGCTCAGTTGTACTTCTCTTTGCGGAAAGCTCTCCGGCTTCAGCAGGAGCTGCCGCCAGAATATGAATCTTCCACCGACCTGATTTCTTCTATTCAGGCTACTATCCAACTTTTAGAAAAGCACCTCCTTTTACAGCCTTCGGCTCCTTATATTGGAGAAAAGCCGGGAGAAGGGGAAGTTATTCGGGAGGGCATTGATGAAAAGCTGGATAGGGCTCGTTATCTTTTGCGCCATGCGGAGGAGGAGCTGCGCCGCCTAGAGGAAAAAGAACGGGAGCGCCTCGGCATTCCTAACCTAAAAATTCAAGAAAATAGGCAGTTAGGGTATGTATTTCACATCACGGCTTCCTATTTGAGTAAGGTTCCGCCAGAGTATCGTCTGCGGCAGCAGCTGGCTCAAGGCACTGCTCGCTACAGTAGCGAGGAGCTGGACAAGCTCAATGCCGAGATAGCTTCTGCTCAGGAGACAGTAGCTGAGCGGGAAGTGGAAGCCTATCGTCAGCTTTTAGAAGAGCTGCAGAGGTATGTTCCTGCCCTTCAGCGGTTTGCTCAGTGGGTGGCTGAGGTGGATGTGCATTTAGGGCTGGCAATTTTAGCTCGCAAGTACAGCTACCGTCGTCCGCGTTTTACAGAAGAGCCACGCATCTATATCAAGGGGGGACGCCACCCCGTCATAGAGCGCTCTCTGCCGCCTCACTTACCTTATCAACCCAACGACCTTCTTCTCACACCAGAGCATCGCATCCTCCTCCTTACTGGACCCAATATGGCAGGAAAGTCCGCCTACATGCGTCAGAATGCACTAATTATTCTGCTGGCTCAGATTGGCAGCTTTGTGCCGGCGGAGGAGGCGGAGATTCAGCCGGTGGATCAGATATTTAGTCGGGTTGGCTCTTCAGATAATCTCGCCGCTGGACAAAGTACCTTTTTAGTAGAGATGGAGGAGACTGCTCATATCCTCCATCAGGCTACGGCGCGCAGCTTTGTCATCCTGGATGAAGTGGGGCGCGGCACCAGTACTTATGATGGATTGGCTATCGCTTGGGCAGTAGTTGAATACCTCCATAATCACCCTCATTGTCGTCCATGGACACTTTTTGCCACCCACTATCATGAGCTTACGGAATTAGAGAAAGCCCTTCCTCGTCTTCAAAACTTTCATTTAGCGGTGGAGCAGAGAGGAGAAAAAGTGATTTTCCTCCATCAGCTGCGGCGGGGACCGATGCGAAAAAGCTTCGGGTTAGCAGTGGCAGAAAAAGCGGGGTTGCCTGCTTCTCTTTTAGCGCGAGCCCAAGAGCTTCTGCGCTACTTTGAGAAGAAAGAAGCCCCCCTGCAGATTTCTAAAGAGCCTACCCTCTTCCAGTTAAATCCAGACATAGAGGGAGAGCTGCGCCGCCGCCTCTTAGAAATAGACCCTAATACCATCACTCCCATAGAAGCCCTCTTTAAGCTCCAAGAGCTTCGCTCTATAGCTATGAAAGGAATGTAGGTTTCACGCACGCAAGCATCGCCTCTCCGCTGGCGGGCGGAACTTCAATTCAGAAATGAGTAGCGGCTTTGGGGGGTTACATCAGGCCCCCATCTACTACGAAAGTCTGTCCTGTGATATAAGAAGCCTCATCAGAGAGGAGAAAGGCGCACAGGGCAGCCACTTCTTCGGGCTCTCCTAAGCGCCCTAATGCAATGTTTTTCTTCCATTCTTCCGCAGGAAGGTTAGCTGTCATGTCTGTACGGATGAAGCCGGGGGCTATGGCATTGACCCGTATGTTGCGCGAGCCTACTTCCTTTGCCAGAGAGCGGGTGAAAGCTATAAGGCCTGCTTTGGCAGCGGCATAGTTAGCTTGTCCAGGGTTGCCTTGAAGCCCTACGATAGAAGAGATATTCACAATAGAGCCGTATCGCTGAGAAAGCATAGGCTTGAGCACAGCTTTGCTGTAAAGGAAAGGGCCCTTGAGGTTAGTATTGATGACGGCGTCCCATTGGGCTTCGCTCATGCGCAGAAGGAGGTTATCTTGGGTAATGCCGGCGTTATTGACTAATCCATCTATTCTCTGCCAGGCTTTGAGGATCTCGGTGATGACAGCTTCTGCGCGAGCGGCATCGGTTACATCGGCTTGGAAGGAGAGAAGCTTCTCTGGAGCCTGACTGACCAAGGCGTCTGCTATTTCTTTAGAACCTCGGTAAGTGAAGGCGACGCGGGCACCTTCGGTGAGGAGCTTTTCTACAATGGCTCTACCGATGCCGCGGGTGCCTCCGGTGACGAGGATGACTTTATCCTTTAGGCGCATGCTGCAAACATAACGCAGTTTGCTTACCTTCGGGGCATGGCGGGGTGGGAGAGTTCCCCGCTGCTGGCTCGTATAGCTGCGGGAGAGGGTCTTCACTTAGACTTCAAGCAGCGCATAGATAGCGCTCGGAAAATCGCCCGCACCCTTTCAGCTTTTGCTAATACCGAAGGCGGTTCCCTCCTCATCGGCGTCAAAGACAACGGACGAATCTGCGGAGCTGACCCCGAGCAGGAGTATTACATGGTGGAGCTGGCTGCTACGCGGTACGTAGAGCCAGCGGTGGAATTTTCCACCACCCTTCACGAATGGGAGGGTAAGCAGGTACTGGAGGTCCAAGTGCCAGCTGCTCCTGAGAAGCGCCCCTTTTATGCGAAGGAAGAAGACGGCACGCTGCGCGCCTATGTGCGGGTCGGGGATAAAAGCCGTGTAGCAGGGGGATTCTTAGAAGCCTTATGGAAAGCTGAAAAAAATCCGCAACAAATTTTCTATAGGCGGGCGGAGGAGCGCCTTTTGTCCTACTTACGGCGGCATTCATACATTGATGAAGGGACTTTTCGGCGCTTACTCGGGCCGCGAGAGGGGTGGAAAGCCCGCAAAATCCTTATCAAATACACCCTTATCGGGGTTCTTGCTTTGGAGATCCAGGCAGAAGGGGAAATTTTTCGTTTGACGGGAGAGGAGCCCACGGGGCTGCTTTCACCTCTGCGCCGTTCATAAAAGCGTATATTTGCTCCATGCAGGAGGCTTATATTGTAGCGGGCTTCCGCACAGCCGTAGGCAAAGCCCCGCGAGGACGCTTGCGCACCGTCAGACCCGATGACATGGCCGTAGCCGTAATAGAAAAAATCAAAGAAACCCTGCCTCAGATAGACTTCTCCAAAGAGATAGATGACCTCATTTGTGGAAATGCTATCCCTGAGGCTGAGCAGGGGCTCAACATGGCTCGGTATATTGCCCTGCGAGCGGTAGGGAAAGAGCTGCCCGCAGTAACTATCAATCGTTACTGTGCCTCTGGGTTAGAGGCTATAGCAATGGCAGTGGCTAAAATCCGCACCGGCGATGCAGATGCTATCCTGGCAGGCGGTACCGAAACAATGTCTCTCGTCCCTATGGGCGGGTATAAAATCGTCCCTAACTACGAGTATGCTCTTCATGCTCCCGATTGGTACTACGGAATGGGGATGACCGCAGAGGAAGTAGCTAAAAAGTACGGTATCACACGGGAAAAAGCTGATGAGTTTGCTCTGCGTTCTCATCAGAAGGCTCTTGCCGCTATCCAAGCAGGCAAGTTCAAATCCCAAATCGTTCCTCTTAAGGTGCGCGAAGTAGTGGTAGAGAATGGTAAAAAAACGGTTCGGGAATATATCCATGACACAGATGAGGGGCCTCGCGCTGATACCAGCATGGAAGCTCTGGCCAAGCTGAAGCCTGTTTTCGCTGCAAATGGGCAAGTTACAGCTGGCAACTCTTCGCAGACTTCGGATGGAGCGGCTTTCGTACTGGTGGTGAGTGAGAGCTTCCTCAAACGTCATAACCTTACCCCGATAGCTGTCATGCGAGGCTATGCGGTGGCAGGGGTAGAGCCTCGTTATATGGGTATTGGCCCCGTAGAGGCAATTCCGAAAGCGCTCCGACGAGCTGGACTCTCCCTGGCCGATATAGACCTGATAGAGCTCAATGAAGCTTTTGCTGCTCAGTCTTTAGCAGTCATTCAGCAAGCAGGCCTTCCGATGGATAAGCTGAATGTCAACGGGGGAGCGATCGCTCTGGGACATCCGCTGGGTTGCACAGGGGCTAAGCTGACAGTGCAAATTCTGGACGAGCTGCGTCTGCGAGGAGAGAAATACGGTATGGTAACTGCCTGCGTGGGAGGAGGACAGGGAATAGCCGGTATTTTTGAGCGCCTCAACTGATATGCAGCGGGAGCGCTGGCGCCTCCGCATCTACGGAAAAGTTCAAGGCGTCTTTTTCCGAAAGCACGCTCAAATGACAGCCCAGGCGCTGGGCTTGAGCGGCTTCGTCCAGAATATGTTTGACGGCTCAGTCTTAGCAGAAATAGAAGGAGAGGTAGAAAACTTAGAGCGCTTCACAGCATGGGCTCACACCGGCCCCCCAGCAGCTAAGGTGCAAAAAGTTGAAGTGGAAAAAGGACTTCCTCTGCTTGAGGAGTCCAGCTTTTCTATAAAGGGATAACCTTAGAGAAGCGGCTTCTTTCCCTGCCTGCTTATGGCGGATCGTGAATATGAGCTTCACCTTATCAAAAAGCGTGCTCAAATAGTAAGCTGGCTCGTGGTGGTCTCTTACTGGATGATGGTGGCCTATGCCTACATTGTGTCTCTGCCTGCGGAGGCATTTCGTTTTTTCTGGTGGGTCTATGGAGTGGGGAGCTTGCCGATTTTTATCACATCCCTCATCCTTCTGCGCTCTCAGAGGCTTATATGGCGGTTGTTAGTGCCTATTTTGGCGGTAGTACCAGGGCTTATAGAGACTCTGGTTTTCTCTCCATTTTTAGGGCCAAATATCTGGTGGGCTTGCTTCGTGGTGGGCTATGGAGGGATTATACTTTTCACATGGAAGGAATGGCGTGCAGTTCTCCTCATGGTAGGACTTGTTGTAGGGATGGGGCTGGTAGTTGCGTTTCTTCATCCCCATGTGAGGCATCTTCCCCCTAATCTCCTAACTCATGGGACTATAAGATATGTGCTTGTGGTGCCTGCTCTGGGAGCTGCTATAGTAATAGGGACGATTTATAACAAAAGCCTGAGGGAGCGCCTAAGCATTCGGGAAAAGCAGTTGGAGGAGCTACTACAGACACAATCGGAGTTAGCCCAGCAGCTGGCTTTGCGAGGAGAGGAAGCGGAGAAGCGCCGCATAGAAGTAGAAAAAGCTCTATCAGAGATAGCCCGCATGAGAGAAATAGAGGCGGCCCGAGCGGAGCGTGAAGCCTTCCTCATGCGGTATGAACGGCTCATGCGGACAGGGTACGGGCTTTCCGAGGATGAGTTTGCCCAGGCGCTCTTAGACATGCTCTCCACAGATATAAGCTTGTTAGGAGGGCTTTTTTATACCAAAGAAAATGGAGGGTGGAAAGTCATCGCTGCGTATGCGTTTCCAAGCAAAATAGGGCAGGAAGCGAAAGGAGGTCCTCTCCGCATAGCGGAAACTCTCCAGAAGCCCTATTTATTAGAGCCTGCACCCCCGACAGTTCCTATTTCTGGTAGCCTCTTGGTACAGCCAAAGCCTACTGGTATTCTTTACCTTCCTTTCTACTCAGATGCATCAAAGAAGGTCGTGGCCGTCGCAGAACTTCTCTTGGCGAAAAAAGTAGAACCTTCTCATATTGCCCTTCTGGAGGAAATCTTACCCAGAATCGGCACCTACTGGGGAGAGCGTCAGAGGATAAAGGCCTCAGCCGCCTCTCCCGAAAAATAGCTATGCTACCTCAGAGAGCTTTTGCAGCTCCCGATGCACATAAGCTAAAGCTATCTGGAAAGGGTCAGCAGCTTGAGCGCGCCATTTTTCCTTAAACCGCTCCACCCATATAAGAGGAGGGGTCTGCTGGGGGGAATGCTCAGCAAGCGTGGCTTGAAGGGTCTGGAGTAGAGTATTTTTAGCTGTGCGTAGCGCTTGCCATACGTGCGGACCGGTGTATATTTGATAGGCGGAATTGTGAAGGTACTCCTCTTGCACAACCTGAAAAAGAGTTTGGATGAGGTCCGCGGTTCGTTGGAAAGTGTGAGGAGCGAGGCGAGGAAGAAGGTTATTAGGGTCATTACGCTCTAAAAAGAGAGCAGCTCGCTCCAAAGCCTGCAGCCTCAAAGGGAGGGTCGTCTGAAGGATTTGCTGACGCAGAAGGTAGCGCCTCTCCTCAATCTCCCGCCGCCAAAAGAAAATAAGCACCGCACTCGCACTTACAATACCACTCAGAGCTACAATTAAGATTATCGCCCAGCTGCTTTCACTCATATCGGTCAAAAAAATCTAATGCCAGTCGTCCATATTTATCCCAAAAAGCAAAATCGTGAGCTCCTCGGGGTTCTAACCGAAGCTCCACAGGGAGGTGAGGAAGGTGTGTGCGCAGGTGGGTGTAAAGCCGCTGGGAATGCTGATATGGCACAACCCCATCAGCTACACCATGAGCCAGAAACAAAGGACGCTGAATCTTTTCGCTCAAGCGAAGAGGATTATCCACCTCTTCCCAACGCTGGCTATAGCGCCCGTACCAGCCAGTAAGGAGGGGATCCCGCGGATCTAAATGAGGGTCAAAGTCTCCTGAGAGGGCCGCCCCCGCCGCAAAAAAGTCCCCCGTGTGTGCTAATATCAGTACTACGCCTCGCCCACCTGTGGAGAGTCCTAAAAGATATCCTTTTCCTTTTTCCAATAGTCGGCGACGCTGAAGCTCAGGAAATACCGTATCCAAAAGAGTGCGAAGGGTAGGATAGCCTCGCCAGTCTGGACGCGTCTCAGGAAACACCTGAGTTGCATATACGCTTTTTCCCATCTCAAAAAGAAGGAGACGATATCCTCGTCGCAGGGCCTCATTGCATACAGAAGAAGCTTCACACCACCGTGTGCGAGAGTAGTTCCAGCCGGGAAAAAGCAGTAGAACCCGTCTTGCAGGCTCAGGTGGCTCCCTTACCTCCACAACGCAGGAGCCCAAACGAAGCACCTGCGCCATCAGAGAGGCTGCTAAGAGAAAAGCTTTCAGTTGCGCAGAGCTTTACCCGTTTGAAGCATGTGCTGAATACGCTCTAACGTACGCCGCTCCCCACATAAACTCAAGAATGCCTCTCGCTCTAAGTCCAGAAGGTACTGCTCTGACACATATTGCACCCCTGTAAGGTCGCCCCCTGCTAATACATAGGCGAGCTTCAGCGTAATGTGGCGATCATATTCAGTGATGTAGCCTGCTTGCCACATCTGATAGATAGAGGCTTCTACGCCTCCCAGGGCTGTGCGTCCCAGCACCCGAATTTGACTGCGGGGCTGGGGTGGCACATAGCCCCCCTCCGCTAAAAATAGCACGTGCGCCTTCGCATCCCGAAGAAGCTTTTGACGATTGAGGGTAATACGAGTCTGCCCAGGCTTGAGAAGCCCCATCTGAATAGCCTCAAACGCAGATGTAGCCACTTTCGCTGTGGCTATCATCGTGAGAATGTCCCGGTAGTAGTTTATCTCAACATCTCCATCTACATAGCGTTCAGCGATACGGGCAGCCATTTCTTTCGTACCCCCTCCAGCAGGGATAAGCCCGACTCCCACTTCTACTAATCCAATGTAGGTTTCCGCTGCAGCTTGAACCCCATCTGCATGCAAGGTCATCTCACATCCTCCACCCAAAGTCAATCCATGCGGAGCCACTACGACAGGAATAGCGCTGTGGCGAAGCCTCATCACCGTCCGCTGAAATGCCCTCACCGCAAAGTCTAATTCATCCCACTCCTGTTCCACTGCCATCATGAAGATCATAGCCAGATTGGCTCCAGCAGAGAAATTCTCGCCTTGATTACCAATAATCAGCCCTTCATAGCTGCGCTCAGCTATGTCTATGGCTTTATTGATAGCATCCAGAACTTCCCCACCGATAGTGTTCATCTTAGTGTGAAACTCTAAGCATAGAACCCCATCCCCTAAGTCAAATAATGACGCTCCACTATTGCGCCAAATCACCCGCTCCTCTCGCAGCGTGTCTAAAATGATAAAGCGGTCCTGTCCGGGCACCTCTATATAGCTCTCTTGCTGGGGGCTATACACATATCGCCGTCCGTTGCGCACCTCATAGAAGCGGCTGAAACCTTTTTCTACCATTTTCTGCACCCAGGGAGCAGGCTGGTAGCCAAACTGCTTGATAGCCGCCAGCCCTTCTTCTACGCCGATAGCATCCCATTTTTCAAAAGGTCCCAGCTGCCACCCGAAGCCCGCCCGAATCGCTTCATCCACCGGATAAATCTCATCAGAAATCTCTGGAATCCGATGAGAGACATACGCAAAAAGAGCAGCCATGTTTTCTTTGAGCAGCTGGGCGTAGGGTTCGTCGCTTTTAGCTATGAGGCGCAGGCGCTTCCGAAGGTCCTCTTCCTGCCGAAGCTGTTCTAATAGCGCAGACCGCACTTTTTTCTGCGGTTGATATTCCAGCGTCTCTAAGTTGAGGCTGAGGATTTCGCTGGTTCCGTTGAGACGCTGCTTTTGATAAAAGCCTTTTCCGCTTTTCTCCCCTAGCAGTCCCCGCTCTAACATCTTCTTCAAGAACTCAGGCAGACGAAACGTCTCTCGCGCCTCATCATGAGGGCAATTCTGATAAAGCCCCTCCGCCACCTTAGCCAGCGTATCCAGTCCTACTACATCCGCTGTTCGGAAAGTAGCAGATTTGGGATGTCCTATGACAGGGCCGGTCAGCTTATCCACCTCCTCTACTGAAAATCCATAGCGCTGCATCGCATGAAGAAGGTGCATGATTGCAAAGACTCCAATTCTATTTGCAATAAATGCAGGGGTGTCCTTGCATAGCACCGTCTGTTTGCCTAAATGAACTTGTCCGAAGTCCATGAGAAACTGAATCACTTGCGGGTCTGTGTCAGGGCCGGGGATAATCTCTAAGAGGGGAAGGTAGCGAGGGGGATTGAAGAAATGAGTTCCAGCGAAGTGGCGGCGAAAGTCTTCTGACCGCCCCTCCGCAAGAAACCGAATAGGTATGCCCGAGGTATTGGTGGTGATGAGAGTACCAGGGCGACGATACTTCTCTACTTCTTTATACAGGCTGCGCTTTATGTTTAGATCTTCAACGACGACTTCTATTATCCAATCCACCTCAGCAATTTTGGGAAGGTCATCTGTAAAGTTGCCTAAGGTAATTCGCTGGGGCACAGTGCTATCAAAAGAGGGAGAAGGGGATAGCTTGAGCGCTCGGTCAAAAAGGCTTTGAACTATCCGATTGCGCACTTGAGGGGAATCTAAGGTCAAGCCTTTGGCAGCCTCTTCTGGGGTGAGTTCTTTCGGGGCTATATCCAGAAGGAGCACAGGAAAGCCTGCCCCTGCGAAATGCAAAGCAATCTGAGAGCCCATCACACCAGCCCCGAGGACTGCTACCTTTCGGATTCTACGGCGCATCTGAACCGCCGCACCAGAATGCACAGCCGCTTCCATCCCTGCGAAGGTAAGGATTCTAAGGGTATGTCATCAGCACTACCTATCGCCTACTTGCCCTTGCAGGCTCTGCTCTTTTTCATGAGCCTTCTCCATCATAATCTCACCCAAAGAAAGTATAAAGCTGAATGAGCCGACAAAAGCTCCTGTGTGAAAGGCGCTGGATGCCCTACTTGCTTTTCTTATGTAACGAAGATATGGAGGGAAAGCATACGACGCGCATTCAGGGTTACTATGTTAATGTAGGCGCCTCTGATAGGCATTGACACATATGATACTTTCCACAAGTCTGCTTTGAGAAAAATAAAGGGAATTCTCGTTCCATAGCCAGAAACCTCCATTGACAGGAGGGATGAAGTCTTACCACTTAGTTTACTGCATAATGGTGCTTATGCCCTTGAGGACGCGTTTAGCTTAGTTATTCAGCCTTAATGAAAATGAACACCTTCTTGAAACCTTGGCTGCGATCCTACTCGCTTGTCGCTATGATAAATCGTACCATCATTTGAGAGAAAAATCAGGTAAATTACAAAAACCGTATCTACCTAATTAGAAAAAGCTGTTGGAAGCTCTCCTACTATGCACACCGAGATAATTCTCTCTTCACTTCTGCTGAGAAAAAGTTTTTGCATAGGCTAAATAACTAAGAGTTGCTTATAGCTGCAAGGCTGGGACGAATGGCTAGGACTTAACTATTTTAGGTAATATATGACTCACAGAAAGCAATGCGCTGGTGAGCAAAAGAGGCATGATAGGCTCCCAGTACCTGTAGCCACCTATTCCAACGAGGGCATATCCGAACGTTACCCCAAGCCCACTGAGCGGGAGCAACCGATATTCTCTCAGAAATAGCAGAGCAAATATAGCGCCACAGAGTCCAAAAAGGTAGAGTAGGCTAAGAAAGATATATCGCTTATTACCTGAGCTGCACCAGTAGCCGTTATTGGGTATAGGAATTAGAGACTTATACATCTCCCACACTCTAAGGACTACTAAAAATAAACCATAATGCCTCTGCAACTGCTGCCCGAGACTATCAATGCGATTTGCCCTCTTTAGTTTTTCCTCACAATCAAGCAGTGGCGATGAAGTGAGCAGCTCCCTAATCTCATCTTCTTTTTTACCTGTAGCATGTAATATCCATTCAGGCCACGCTAAACATTCACTGCCTATCTGAAAACCTGCTAAGCCTGTAGCAGAAGAAAAGTAAAGCTGGGCTCTGGATAGGTCATCCGATAGAATATTCGGTGCATAAGCAGTGCCAGACCCATGAGCAGGTCGCAAATCTTTGTACCAAACCCAGTTGCGAAAAGTCCATGGAGCTACCGTGAAGAGGAGGGGCATACCGTATAGAGTGGTTTGTCTGAGACGCTCCATGAGGCTAAAACCCCTCCTTATGAGGAGTAGATAGCCCGCCTGCAGAGGAAAAAGAATAAAATACACGGGCTTCATCATGGCAGCGATGGAATGGCCTATGCCAGCTAAATAGTAGCGCCCCTGTTGGAGGGCAAGGGCCCCCAATCCAACCAGAGTAGCCGTCAAAGCTTCAGTTAGC
>JANXDD010000037.1 GCA_025059915.1 Bacteroidia bacterium
GGCTGGTATTGCAGAAGATCAGTTCATCGGGTTTGTATCGATCCAAAAGGTACAATAACTGGGCGGGGGTCCCGAGGGCGTCTGGGTGAGGGCAAGGACTTACAAATCCAATAAATTCGGCTGGATATTGAATGTCTTCGAATAAAAGCCGACGAATCCGGCTAAACTGACTAGGATCAGCGACAACGATAAGCCTATGGGAGATGTCCCCCGTTAGATGAGGTCGCCCCTTTTTGAGCCAGTTATCCACGCCTCTTAAGATGAGCCCAGCTGGTACGGCCACCGCCGCTAAGGCTAAAACCATAAAGCGCGAGACATTGATAGAAGGAATCAAATAACTCACCACCACAATCAAAAGAAACCCTACCAAAACCGCTCCTACAATCCGCCGAATCCTATACGGAGGGGAATAGTTGAGAAAAACTGCATGCCCCGTAGCAAAAGCCAACGAATACCCCAGCAGGCCCCAAACTTGATATTGCGGGTGAAAAGTCCCTCCTTTGTAGTCTCGCCAAAAATGAAAGATTCCCAGCCCTAAAAGATATAGCAAAGCAACCTCAAGTACAGGTAGGTAAATAGTGGTAAAAACTCGCTTTAGCACCGAGAGTCCTGCCGCGGATAGGATACCGAGCTGATAAAAAAGAGCAGTGGGCCAGCGCCTCCATCCCCTGTAATGCTTTTGCACAAATTGTAAAGAGGCTTTGTAGAAAGTAAGCACATAGTTCAAAGAGCGAGACTTCGTGCTCTCCCCCTTGAAATGCACTATCTGAGTGGTAGGGACATAATAGTTCTGGTAGCCTGCTTTCAGAATGCGATAACACAAGTCTATATCCTCCGCATACATGAAAAACCTCTCATCTAAAAGCCCCACTTTATTCAGAACGGCTTTGGGGATCGCCATGAAAGCACCCGAAAGCACGGGCACAGGCATAATCTCATCCTCTGGTAAGAAAGTCAAATGATAGCGTCCAAATACCTTACTTTTGGGAAAAAGCTTATAAAGGCCACTAAGCTTGCAGAAAATATTCCAAGCAGAGGGCAGGTCTTTGCGTGAGTCTGGCGAAAATCGCCCTTGCCCATCTATAATCTTCACACCCACTGCTCCCGCTTCCGGATGGCTGTCCAAAAAATCCACCACCACCCGAAAAGTATCCTCTTGAACGATTGTGTCTGGATTCAATAGAAGTATGTGTCTACCCGCAGCGAGTCGTATAGCTTGATTATTAGCCTTGGCAAATCCAAGGTTTGCAGAGTTAGCAATCAGCTTGACCCACGGAAATTCTTCCCTCACCATTTCCACACTACCATCAATAGAAGCATTATCTACGACCCAAACTTCCACGTTGAGCCCCTCCATAGCCCGCGCCACAGATTGTAAGCACTGCCGAAGGAAATACTTCACATTGTAGCTCACTATGACGACTGAAAGGTCTATCATATAGAGAGCGGTTGTCTTTCCCTGAGGGAGCGTGAAAGAGTGAGAGGATCCACATATTCCAAATCACTTCCCACTGGGATACCACTGGCGAATCGTGTAACTCGCCCATGCCAGTCCGCTAACTGCCGTGCTATGTAATACGCTGTCGTCTCTGCCTCAGGACTTGTTCCAAGAGCCAGAATTACCTCTTCATACGCTCCAGTACGCACCCTCTCCCAAAGTTGAGTAAAACGCAAGTCTTTCTCCCCCACCCCTGAAAGCGGGTCTAATACACCCCCTAAGACGTGATAATGACCCCGAAATGCCTGACTCTTTTCTATAGCAAGTACATCAGAAGCGTCCTTGACCACGCAGAGAGCAGCCTCTGTACGGTTTGGGTCGCTGCAGATAGCACAGAGCCCTTCCCCTTCTGTCCAAAAGCCGCAAGACGAGCAGGTCCGAATCTGCTGCTGTACATCATACAGAACTTCAATCATGCGATGCAAAAGGTCTGGCTTTTTTAGGATCGCCTGAGCGATGCGCAACGCACTCCGTGGTCCAATCCCAGGCAGCCGCTGTAGAACCTCCAGTAAAGTCTGAAGAGAAGGAGGCAAAGGCACCTGCATCTAAGCAAAGCTACGACAAAGCATTCGCCTTTTGAGATTCCTGTACCGACTTTGGAATAGGGATAGAAGTAGTAGATTTGGCGCGTGAGCCGTTGGATGACGATATTCCTCGGGGCACTTCTATATGCCCAAGGAATAAGTCTGCCAGAGGACCCCGATGGATTTGCCCTCGCTCTCAAAGAAGCTTTGGAACGCTTCAAACGCCCCGATATCTCCCAACGCGCTCAGGCTTTCTTCTCCTCCTGGGAAACCGGCGACCTCTCCCTTCCAGAAAAAAAATCCATCGCCAGCCTAGCAAGTCGCCTCAATAAAAAGGGCATGAAACCCTACCCCGAGATTCTGACTTTCGTAGAAACAGCCCTCCTTCTGAAAAATCCTGAAACTCGGGTGCGAGTCCCTGTGCCCCAATTCATAGCCATCTCAGAGTCTTTAGCAGCAGAAAATCCAGCCGCTCTACCTCGCTTCTGGGAGATAGTAGGACGATTCGTGCCCGAAGGCATTGTAAATAAAACCACCGTCTTCACTTGGAAAATTGACAAAAGCGAAGCAAGACTGGGATTTTATACCTACCTGGATAGCACCTCCTTTGAAGAGAAGCGCGTACCCGCCTTTTTCTTCAAAAAAACTAATCTCGTCTGCTCTACCGGTGGAGTGGATATTTTCATCCGGGAGGCAGACGGCATCCTGAATCTCCTGAACCGTCATTTCATCGGCACTTATGCAAAAGCTGACTGGAGCCGACTCGGCATTAATAGTTCAGACTTATACTGCGAGCTGAAGGACTTCACCATAGATATGAATGTGCGACGCCTCGTGGCCCCGAAAGCTACATTGTACTATACCTTTCTACCCCACCCTGTACAAGGGCGCTTCACCGACGATTTCATAGTAACTCCTGACCCGACCAAAGCCACTTCCCCTGCATTTGAAATGACAGAGGGAAGGATTGAAATAAAAGAATTCATTCCAAATACCACTTACAGAGGAGGATTTGCTCTACGAGGTCTGACTAAATATGGCTCTGCTGTGGGCGACACCCTCGCAGAACTGAGCGTCTATGCCAAAGGAAAAGAAGTCATGCGGGTGTATCTGACCCAGCTCGCCTTTGACCCTAAAAAACTCGTCTCCGACGAAGTTTCCGTAGAACTGTACTTGCCTTTCGGAGATACTATCTTTTATCCCGTTACAGACCTTATTTACGACGTCTCCACCCAGGACATTCTCTTGAATCGGAACCGAAAAAATCCTCGGACGCGCCAAGGGTTTTTCAGCACTTATCATAAAACAGAGATGCTCTTTGATGCCATCCTGTGGAATCCTGTGCGAGATACAGTTATGCGGTTTAGCGCCATCATTGACCCGAAAGGAAAGTATGGCGTTGTTCAGTCTATTGACTTTTTCAATCAGCGTGAATACGAAAGCTATAAAGACATCCTTCCTCTCAATCCTATCGGCGCTATCTACAGGCTCCTCAAAGAGCGAGAAGCTCAAGGCAAAAGTCGTCGCCGCCGAGCTATCAAATACTACATCACAGATACCGATATCCTGAAAAGTCAAGGGCTTGACCCCAAAGCTTATCAAGAAAGAATCAAGATACGGCTCAAAGATGTAGAGACTTATGGCTTCCTAAAGTATGACCCAGAGACTGGTATCGTAGAACCCCTTCCGAAGCTGTATAGATGGGCTCAAGCGGCTTTCGGAGAGAAAGATTATGATGCTATTCGTATCCTCTCTAATACTGAGGATGGCGAAAATGCCCGTCTGGACCTTCAAAATAAAGAAATCACTCTCCGAGGAGTAGATTTTGTAGTGTTTGCAGACTCGCATATCGTAGAAATCGCCCCTTACAAACGAACAATCTACTTAGGAGAGAATCGGTCTATGCGATTTGCAGGAAGGCTCGCTGCCGGAAAAACCGACCTTTATGTTCGCCCTGAGCCTCGCATGCAGTTTGATTATGAAAACTTCAAGGTGCTGTTTTTCAACATAGATTCCCTCAAGTTCAAACCGGACAGAGACCCTCTATTCCAGCAAGGACGCTATCCTAAGATAGCTCGGTCCCTCGCTACCCTCCGCATAGAAAACGTGAGCGGCTGCGTTTACATTGACCTTCCCTCCAATAAGAGCGGACGCCAAGTCATCCCCTACTATAGTGTATTAGACTGCTACTCAGAGTCTTACAAATACTGGGAATCTCCAAGCATTCAAGACCGCCAGTATGTGCGCGACAGATTATACTTTGAGCTTGACCCATTTATGATAGATAGCTTGGAGACTTTTAGCATGATTGGGCTGGAGTTTCATGGGGTTTTTTATTCAGATAGTACTTTCCCGCCATTTCGTGATACTCTGAAAGTCGTACCGGATGGAAGCTATGGGATTCAGGAAGTTTTTGCCCAGGGGATTCCGGTCTATAAAGGAAAAGGCAAGTTTTATGGTCGTGTGACCATGGACAATTTCGCCCTACATGGGCAGGGGGGAATACATTATCTTACTGGAGAGGTTCAGGCGGACACATTCATTTTTCACTTTGACTCATGTATGGCGGAAAAAGCTCGCCTCACCCTGCCGCAGAGCCAATATGCCTTAGCTCGCTACCCTAAGGTAGAAGCCGAAAGTTTGCGCTTCAAATGGTACCCTTACAAAAATCAGATGGTCTTAGAGACAAGTAGCAAGCCGGCGATTCTCTATGGGGGAGAAGCGACTTTCCGTGGAAAGTTTATCTATACACCCGAAGGCCTTTTAGCTGACGGCGTATTAGAGACTGGTGAAGCCCGCATTGCAAGCGCAAACTTCACTCTGCTGCCAGAAAGCTTCAAAGCCGGCAATAGCCAGTTCGTCCTGCTGGATCCGAAGACCAAAAAGGATACCATCTTCGTAGCTCAGGGGGTTGATTTAGACTATAGCGTAAAAACTCACCAGGGGGATTTTCTCTCTCTGCATGTAGGGGAGCCAGTGCTGAACTTTCCCAAGCAGGGCATCTCGGCTTCCCTCGGACGAGGTACCTACAATCGCGAAACAGGAGAAATTATCCTGAGTCCGCAAGTTCAGGATGAGAGTAAGAATTTTGTGATTCAGAAGAGCAAGTCAGGCAAAGATTTGTACTTCAACACGCAGTTTATTCTGTACAATATCAAATCAGGTGCGCTGGAAGCTAACCGAGTGGATTCTATCATAGTAGCGGATGCAACTATCTTTCCAGAGGGAGGACGAGTAGCATTTCTCCCAGATGGAAAAGTCGCCCCTCTACAAAATGCTGTCATAAAGGCTCCCACCCGGCTCAACTACCATACCTTGGTAGAAGCCGCTGTACGAATTCACTCAGGCTCTGATTATACTGCAAGTGCCCGCTACAAGTACATAGATGTGGAAGGAAAGCCCCAGTTCATCAAAATGGACAGCATTTTCGTCAAAGACGGGGTAACTACCGCCTATGCCAAGGTCCGCACAGAAGATGAATTTCTCCTCACCGACCGAATCCTCTTCCGAGACGAAGTAGAGCTGCGAGCTGATAGACGGTTTCTTTACTTCAAAGGGGAGGTCCGCATTCAGTCTGATAATGAGTTCTTGAAAGAATCCTGGTTTGCATTTGAGGGCATCGTGAATCCTGATACCGTGTTTATCCCCATCAAGGATCCGAAAAATAGAAAAGGTCAAGAGCTTACGGTGGGCCTACACTTTGTCCAGGTCTATCGTACCTTCTACACGAACTTTTTGCTGCCCAAGAAGAATAAGGACGACATAGATGTTCTGATAGCGGAAGGAGGGCTCTCCGTAGATAGGCAAACAAAGGCTTTCCGCATCGGCCCCTTGAAAAAAATCAACGGCGAAACTTATCGGGGAAACTGGGTTGAGTATAATGACGCGACTCGGGTCACTACAGCGTATGGTCGTCTAAATTTCCCTGCATCTTTCCCAGCAGGAGGGGCGCAGTTAGCGGTATCTGGAATGTGGCGAGAAGAGCAGCGGTACCAAAAGTTGTCTACAGATCTTATCTTTGCCCTTCATTTTCCGAATATTCCTTCAAGCCTTGCTGAAGCTATAGGAAATCGCTTCAATCTATGGGCCTTAGCCTTGAATGACATGGACTACAGCGAGCAGCGCTTCATAGAAGCGATAGCAGAGCTTGTAGACCCAGACACTACTCAGCCTGAGACTAATACGCGTGAGATTATCCAAGCGGCTCAGCGGGCTGCCTTGGCGAAAAATGTTCCCTTTGCGAAAAAGCTTCCGGTTACGCTTCTTTTAGCTCGCGTGCCTTTTCGGCGCAGTGATTCTACGGGAGCTCTCTTTGTTTCAGCAGACGTAGCGGTGGCGGGTATCGGCGGCGTCGGTATCGCTAAATACTGCCCCGCTAAAATAGAGTACGCCTTCGGCCCCTACAATCCCGCAGAAAGAACTCGCGCCCCAGATGTCGTAACAATATATTTAGAGCCTACCGAAGGAAACTGGATTTTCATTCTGTATTCAGGCTATACGGTGCGCATGATCACCAGCGATGCAGGACTCAACCGCCAAATCAACCAAGTCGCTGAGAAGCAAAAGGACTACAATAAAGACCCCAGCAAGCCTAAACTTCAGCTGGTGGCAGCGGATCCTTCGGAAAAAGACGAGTTTTTGCAGCGCTACTCTGCTTACCTTTTGCACTGATATGTACGATTTGGCCATAGAGCAAATACTTTTCATGGACATTGAGACGGTACCCTTATACAAGGGCTTAGAAGAAATTCCCACCCTCCTACGGGAATACTGGGAGAGCCGTTATGAAAAAAAGCGTCCCGAAAGCCTCTCATCAGAAGAGTACTTCGTAGAAAAAGCTGGCATCCATGCCCTATATAGTAGGGTAGCCTGCATAAGTCTCGGCTACTTCAGCACAAGGAACGACAAAACTGAATGGAGGCAATACACCTTTGCAGACCTCGACGAAGCTCGCTTACTTCAGAGTTTTGCCGATCGCTGGAATAGTTTCAAGTCCTATGCCGCAGACCTGAGAAGGTTCCTTCCTGAGGCTCGGGCAGACTATGGAGTATGTGGGCATAATATCGCCTCATTTGATCTTCCGTTTTTAGGGCGTCGGTTTTTATGTACCGGAGTATCCCTCCCAGATTTTTGGCGGCTCTCTCAGTGGCAACAGCCTTGGTCCCTCAAATCCCCCACGGTGATAGATACAATGAATCTCTGGAGCTTCACCAGCCGAGAGCAGACTTATATACCACTGGAGATATTAGCTCATGCTTTGGGCATTAATTTTAGAAAGACGCTTTCTCATTTGGACATTCGGAACGCTTTTTACGAATGGGAACGCACTAATGACGAAAGCTTTTTTGAGCCGGTCAAAGAGTACTGTGCAAAGGACGTTCGTACCGTAGCGGAGATATACATCCACATGCAGGTGCCCGCAGAAAAAAAGGAGCCCTACCTTCGGGCTCTCCAAGGATACGAATCCAAATGATTGCCCACTTATGAACCGCTTAGCAAACGAAAAAAGCCAATATCTAAGGTCTCATGCCCATCAACCGGTGGATTGGTATCCATGGGGAGAAGAGGCTTTTCAAAAAGCATGGCAAGAAAACAAACCAGTTTTAGTCAGCATCGGATATAGCTCCTGCCACTGGTGTCATGTAATGGCACGAGAAAGTTTTGAAGACCGAGAGGTTGCACGGATAATGAATGAACACTTTGTATGCATAAAGGTAGACCGAGAGGAGCGTCCGGATGTTGACCAGCTATACATGGATGCGATTTTGCTCATGGGACGCCAAGGGGGCTGGCCCCTCAACTGCTTCACTTTGCCAGATGGGCGCCCCTTCTATGCGATCACTTACGCGCCTAAGCCGCAGTGGATAGCTCTCTTACGACGAATCTATACTCTTTACAAAGATTCCCCTACTGAGGTTCAACAGATGGCTCAGAACCTCTCCGAGGCCCTTCGCCAAGTAGATGACTCTATCCTCAAAGAGCGCCCTCAGTCAATCAGCCCCGTTCGCATAGACTGGAATAAAGCTATTCAAAAGCTTTTAGAAGACATTGACTGGGTATGGGGTGGCGAATGGAGTCAGATGAAATTCCCCATGCCAAGCCGATGGATTTTTTCTCTCCGCGCGGGTGTCCTGCTGAATAAGCCAGACCTTGTCAGAGCCACACACCTTACGCTGGAGAAAATGGCCTTGGGCGGCATTTACGACCCCATAGAAGGCGGATTCATGCGCTACAGCACCGATCGCTACTGGCGGATTCCCCACTTTGAGAAAATGCTCTATGATAATGGACTTTTGCTGGCGCTTTTCAGCGAGGCCTATCGTCATCAGCCCTCGCGTTTGTATAAGCAAGTCATTCAGAAAACAGCAGGCTTTCTCTTGGAGAAAATGCGGTTGCCGAGCGGTCTTTTCGCTGCCTCCTTCAGCGCCGAGTCAGAAGGCAAGGAAGGGATTTACTACACATGGCTTTATGAAGAGCTGGAATCAGTAATTTCAGACCCCGAGGTACGGCGCATCTTCTTTGCAGCTTACAAGGTCAGCCCCGAAGGAAACTGGGAAAATCATCAAAATATACTTTTCCGTGAGAAAAATAATGCGCAGCTTGCGCAAGAGCTCCATCTCCCTGAGGAAGCGATAGAAAAAGCTTTAGAGACAGCGCATGAGCAGCTTAGAGCCGCCCGAGCCCGGCGCACTCCCCCGCCCCGCGATGATGCAGCAATCGTCGCATGGAATGGCTACACTATTCTGGGACTAATAGAAGCCTACAAGGCCCTCGGCAATACTGAGTATCTCGCCGCTGCGCGTCAAGCCGCCCATGTTTTATTAGAACAGCAGAAAGACATCTTTCGCATTCACAAAGAAAATCTTTGGTACGGAGAGGCTTTCGCTGAAGATTACGCTGCTTTCACTTTAGCCCTGATCCATCTTTACACCGTTACAGGCAATGAAAGTTATCTCTCTCGGGCAGCAGAACTGATGGAGCGGAGCTTAGAACTTTTCTACGATAAAAAAGAGGGGGTCTTCACCTTCACAGCGCGAGCTTTGCGGACATTTGTAGGGCGACGGAAGGATATTTTTGATACCAGCACCCCTTCATCTAACTCCTTATTTGTAGAGATTCTTTGGCGGCTAAGCCGATACTATCATAAAGAGGAATACGAAGAAAAGGCGCGCCTTATCCTCTCCCGATTGGAAGACAAGATGGTAGAAAATCCTACTTTGGCGAGCCATTTTTTACAAGTCGCCCTTTTGGAAAGTCAAGCGCCTTTCTCGGTCATCTATCGGGGGTCTGATATTTCTCCTCTCTGGCATCGCTACGAACCCTCTATCGGATGGGTAGGCTTTATCTCTCATGGAGAAACGACCATTCCTGCGTTAAGAAGCTATGCAGCAGAGCCAGCGGAGCGATGGTTTCTCTGCACCTATGGAGCTTGCCTCCCTCCTACTGACTCTATAGAGAAATTGTGGGAAGTACTGGACAGGGAGAAAAGACGATTATTCCCCTCCGAATCAACAAAAGAATAAGGGCTGATTCTCCATGAGGGCATGGGGAATTTTTGTCATTGCTGCGGCGAAGCTGGCAGCCCAAGAAGGATTCGTGGAAGAAGGAGAAGCCTCCTACTATGCGCCGAGCTTCCATGGCAGGCGCACCGCCTCAGGCGAACCTTACAACCGCATGGGCATGACAGCTGCTCACCGGACGCTACCATTTGATACTTATGTTCGGGTTACCGACAAAGCTACTGGGCGCTCCGTGGTCGTGCGTATCAACGACCGAGGTCCTCACAAACCGGAGCGTATCATTGACCTCTCTGAGAGAGCAGCGCAAGAGCTGGGAATCATCGCTCGCGGAGTGGCTCAGGTACGGATTGAGGTTATCAGCCCTCCCAAAAATTCCCCTTCCATTTCCCCTTCTAAGTCGCCTTTCTATCGGATAAATGGAGCAGCCTTTCACCCTCTAAACTTCGGGGTACAAATAGGCTCTTTTAGTGAGGAGTCTAACGCTCATGTACTTGCCCGCAATGCCGAGAAGGAGTACAAAGAAGCCGTATTCATATGGAAAGCAGCCACTAAGGGAAGAGTGATTTATCGGGTTATCGTAGGTAGCTTCGCTAAACGGGAGGAAGCAGAAAAGCTGCGAGAACGGCTGCGACGCAACGGCTGGCAAGCTGTAGTCGTTGAACTCACGGGATAACTTATGTCTTTCTCTTCTGCGGCCCAGAGAAAGGGCGTGAGGCGGTTAGCGGCGTAAGAGGCTGGGCTTGTATCTTTGTGGCTATGAATGAAGGTCGCGGCAGTGGTGCTTTCTGGGCATTTCTCGCTGGAATAGCCGTAGGTACTGTAATCGGGATTTTGATAGCGCCCGACAGTGGAGTAAATACGCGCCGGCGCCTCCGAAGAAAACTTCAAGAGTACTGGGAAGCCCTTCGCAATCGCCTCATCGGCACTGATAAAAGTGGCTCCTCCTATGAGGAGGTTCGTCAGAAAGCATTCATGGAGAGCGGTCTGCGTCCTGATGAATATAGAAAGGCAGAACAGCTCCTTCTGGAAATAGAAGGACTCTTAGGCGAGGTACGAAGCACTGCTCAATGAGCTGTAAATTTGCAGTGGATATGCGATACGCGCTCGCCTGGGCATTTCTTGTGTGGTTGGTGGGATGTCAGACCACCCCAAGCAATCCTTCTTCCTCACCCAGCACCTCTGCAACCTCTCCCGCTTCGAAGGATACTCTTTCTTCTTCTCAAGCCTCCTCTTCGGGAGCGGTAGCTAAAATTCAGTTTGATAAAATGGAGCATGATTTTGGGAAGATTCGGGAAGGAGAGAAGGTCTCCTACCGCTTCCGAGTCAAAAATCCTGGTACTGTCCCGCTTCGTATCACCGATGTGAAGCCCTCCTGCGGCTGCACGGTACCAGCCTGGACGAAAGAGCCCATACCGCCAGGTGGAGAAGGCTTTGTGGAGGTTATATTTGACTCTCAAGCACGCTCTGGGGAGCAGATTAAGACCATTACAGTTTTCGCTAACACGGACCCACCGAGCCACGTGTTGCGCTTCCGTGGAACAGTAGAACCTAAATAGTCTTTATTTCTCCATCTATGTTAGCATTCATCTGGATGGACACTTCACCAGCTGCGCCGGGGGCAGGGCCTCTGTTGATTCAGTTAATTTTTCTGGTAGGGATATTTGCGGTTTTCTATTTCTTCCTCATTCTTCCGCAGAGGCGCCAGCAAAAGCGCGAGCAGGAGTTCAGAAACTCTCTCAAAAAAGGAGACAAAGTCGTTACCACTTCTGGCATCTACGGGGAAATTGTCTCTATAGAAGGGGACACGCTCCTTTTAGAAGTGGATAAAAATGTAAAGCTCCGAATGGAGAAAGCCGCCATACGCTCGTATGCTCAGCCCCCTTCATCAGATAAATGAGATTTTTTCTCTATGGGCTCGCAACCACCGCTGCTCTTGTCCTGTGGTTTTTGGTCAAATTAGATAGAACCTACCTACTTACTCATACTGTGCAGGTGTATGGCGGAGAGGGGAAATCAGGTGCTTTCTCAGTGAATGTAGAAATAGAGGGGGATGGCTATAGCCTCCTTCGCTGGAAGCGAATAGATACCATTTCAGCAGCCCGGCTCTGTTTAGCTCCACCGACTGCGGTAGAGAAGGTAAAGCTGCGGTGGGACCTAAGTCCTCTTCGTCGGGCTGGAATATGCGGAGAGCTGCGACTGCGTAAATACAGGCCCTCTCTTCATTGGGTACTTCCAAGTGGAGCAGACTTCGTGGGGCCTTACGAATGGATTTCGGATTCCATTTGGAGTCTCCAAGAGACCCTTCCCTCTTGGGAATATCAGCTGGTAGCGAAGCCGGGGCGCCATCGCTATCCCATTCCTCTTCCTGCTCATTGGGGGGTTTATCCAGAAACTCTTTGGGTGCAGGCGGAGGTATCTCGTTATATCTATGCTGCGACGGAGGTTACACCTCAGTCCGAAGGAACAGAAGGTTACACGCTCATCCTCCAACCTCCACGTGTACAGGTGCGCTTCTGGGTGCCTCAAGCCTACGCAGACCAGTGGAAACCCTCTGACTTCCTCGTCGTCGTAGATATGCGGAAAGTTATGCCTACCGATAGCGTAGTTTTCCCCGAGCTGCGGAAGCGCCCCCCCTATGTTCGGAATGTTGAAATTTATCCCTCCGTGCTGGGCTTTACTCGTCTGTACTGATGCGGGTCATCGGCATCACTGGGGGTATCGGTACAGGTAAGTCTTATATCATGCAGATTTTTGCCCAGAGCGGGTTCCCCACATATAGTGCGGATCAGCGAGCAAAACAGCTCATGGAAGAGGATGAGATAGTGCGTCAGAAACTGAGAGAGCTTCTTGGTAAAGAGGCGTACCTGCCAGATGGACGACTAAATCGGTCTCATGTGGCAAAACATATTTTTCAGAATCCCGAGCTCCGCTTGCAGATTAATCAAATTGTCCACCCCCACACAATAGCAGACTTTCAAAGATGGGTGCATGCCCACGCCTTAGAAGGACACAAGGCTGTTTTCAAGGAAGCAGCCCTTACGTTGGAGGCGGGAGGCTACTTCAGTGTAGATATTCTCATGGTCGTTTATGCGCCCTTGAAGGTGCGAATACAAAGGCTTCAGCAACGAGATGGACTATCAGAAGAGGAAATTCTAAATCGCATTCGTAGTCAATGGCCCGAGTGGAAAAAAATCGCCCATGCAGATTTCGTTCTAATTAATGATGGTGTTCTTCCCGTGGAGCCCCAGCTGCGCGCTTTCTGTGAGAAGTACGACCTACCAGTGCCTCCTATTTTTGCCAGATGATGCGGGGGTATAAGCTTCATCCTTATGAGCAGATAAAGTGGGAAGGAGAGTCTTTTTCTCCTAAAGACTTGGAACCCTTTATGTGGATTGACAGCTGTGGGGTAAGTCGCGAGGTACTGCGTCAGGTAGAGGCCCATTTCGGAATCCATTTTCCTTCTAAGCAAGAGCAGGCAGAGATAGAAGCAAGCTCGCGCTATCATGAAGAAAATGGTCAGGTTCGGATTATTCTGCGACTCATAGAGGTCCGCCCAGTGGAAGAGGAACTGATACTCCTTGAGCAAGACCTCAGCATCATCTGGACACCAGAAAGGCTTTTTACTCACCGTTCGTCAGATAGTCGTGTTTTTCAAGACTTAGTTCGCCGTCTCAAGTCTAATCCTGAGCTGGGCGATTCTACGATGCGCCTGCTTTTATCCCTTCTCGGTCAAGTGGTAGATACAGATGCGGACAATATAGAGCTCATTTCGCAGCATATCCATCGTCTTTCTATGGCTATTCGACAGGCAGAGTTTTCTGAACGGGAAAAAATCATCCTCGCCGTACAAACCCTTCAAGAGTACTTGATTCGCATTCGGGAAGGACTTTTTGACATTCAGCGGGTTCTATCTTTACTCATTCGCTCCGATCGCCTCACAGACTCGCCTCGGGAATCTGTTCGCGTGCTACTTAAGGACGTAAGTTCTCTGATAGACCACACCAGCTTCAGCTTTCAGCGGCTGGAATCTATCCAGAATACCATACTGAGCCTCATAAACTTAGAGCAGAATCGCATTATCAAGATTTTCACCGTTATTACGGTGGCGTTTATGCCGCCTACGCTGATTGCAAGCATATACGGAATGAATTTTCGGTTTATGCCGGAGTTAGAGTGGCAATGGGGATATTTATTTGCTTGGCTGCTGATTGTGGGGTCTTCGGTACTAACCCTGTGGTATTTCCGTTGGAAACGGTGGCTATAGCTGGCAAAACGAGGGTGTAAAGCCCTGAGCACCAGAAGCGCCCGACCATATCACCAGCATAGAAAGCGCTCTTTATCCGAGAGAGAAGCCCCTATCTACTTAGGCACTGGTGAGTTACTTACCTTATATCGGGACAATCTTGCTTACCTTCGTTAGGGATGTATAAGCTCGGCTTTCTCATTTTACTTTGGGGGCTAATGCAAGCCCAGCAACCACCGATTATTGACAGGGAACTTTTCTTCGGTGATCCCCAGCTGGCGGCGGTAGAGATAGCTCCAAATGGCAAATGGCTTTCTTTTGCGAAACCATACAACGGAACTCTCAACATCTGGCTTCAACCGATAGAAAATGGAGAATTAGGGGAAGCCTTTCCTATCACAGCGAGTGAGCGGCGCCCCATCACCCAGTATTTCTGGAGTGAGGACAGTCGCTATATCTTTTACATACAAGACAAAGATGGAGATGAAAATTACCACCTCTACCGCATAAACATATCCGAAGCGGCTCCGGGCAAAATTCCTTCTGCATTTGACCTGACGCCTCGGCAAGGGGTGCGTGTGCAGGCTTACGCATTTCCGAAGAAAAAGCCTCAAATTGCCTATATCGGACTGAATGATCGGGATCCAAGCCTACATGACCTCTACGAACTAAATTTAGCCACAGGACAGCTCACCCTTCTCTACGAGAACAAAGACGGCATCATAGGATGGGGCATAGACGAGAAGGGACAAATACGATTCGCGAGTAAGCTCGGACCTGAGGGTGAGACCCAACTTTTTATCGTTCAGCGCAAAGGCAAGAGTTTTTCTTTCAAAAAAGTGTATGAAACCGCATGGGACGAATCTGCCGGGATTGCCCATTTGCCTCACTCTGGGAAGGAAATTTACCTAATTACGAATAAGGGCGTAGATAAGCTTCGGCTTGTGGCATTTGACCCCTCTACAGGGAAGGAGCGTGAGATTCATCGCGACCCGCTGGATCGGGTGGATATATCAAGCGCTTTCTTTGATGAAAAGACTGACCGGCTGCGCTCGGTTGCATACATTGATGACAAGGTACGACGATACTTTTTTGATCCAAAGCTGGAGAGGTGGTTCAAAAAGTGGGAAGAGCAGTTACCAGGGGGCGAGCTGGGGATAAGTGGGCTCTCCGAGGACGAGAGATATGCAATCGTGCTTTTTACGAGCGACCGAGAGCCTGGGCGGTATTATTTATGGGATGCTCAGAAAGAGACTCTCAAAGAAATCGGACGCGTGCGCCCTGATCTGCCGACGGAACATTTGAGCGAGAAGCGGCCTTTGAGTATTCGGGCCAGGGACGGGGCACAAATTCCAGCCTATCTTACCCTTCCTAAGGGATTGCCTCCCAAAAATCTCCCAGCGGTCTTATATGTGCATGGGGGGCCGTGGGCTCGGGACTTCTGGGGATATGACCCTGTAGCCCAGTTTCTCGCCAATCGGGGCTATGCTGTCCTGCAGGTGAATTTTCGCGGCTCTACAGGTTACGGCAAAGCTTTCCTAAACGCAGGGAATAAGCAATGGGGCACTGGCGTAATGCAACACGACCTGACCGATGCGGTCCAACAGCTTATTAAGGAAGGGGTATTTGACCCCAAGCGAGTAGCTATTATGGGCGGCTCCTATGGAGGGTATGCAACGCTGGCAGGGGCTACCTTCACCCCAGACCTGTATGCTTGTGGGATTTCTATCGTCGGCCCTTCCAGCATCATTACACTGATAAAATCTGTACCGCCCTACTGGCGCCCTCTCATGAAGATATTTGACAATCGGGTAGGCAATCTCAAAGACCCTCAGGATATTGAGCGACTCAAAGCTCAATCCCCGCTGTATCATGTAGAGCGAATCAAGATACCGCTGCTGATTATTCAAGGGGCAAACGACCCTCGGGTCAAACAAAGTGAGTCAGACCAGATCGTCGCTGCGCTCTATGCCAAAGGGTATCCCGTACGCTACCTCCTCGCCCCCGATGAAGGACATGGCTTTCGCAACTATGACAATCGGATGGCGATGATGGTGGCGATAGAGCAGTTTTTAGCAGAGAGATTAGGGGGGCGACTTCAGCCAGAAGTGCCCGAAAAAATTGCCAAAAGGCTGAGGGAGATCTCCGTAGATCCTGCTTCAGTTCGCCCTGCCCCTCCGAGCGAAGCGATTTCTTCTCCTACTGCCACCCTTCAATTATCTCTCCGCTCCCCCCTCTCCACTAAATGGACATACGAAGTCAAAGCATTTGGAAAGGTTATCCGAGCAACTAAGACGGAAAGCTGGGAAAAAACTTCGGGAGGTTGGAGGTTTACTTCTCAAACAGAGTCATCTGAGCTGCCGGCTCTGCGCAGTAGTGACACGACTGAGGTAGACGCTCTCGGTTACATGACCTTTTACCACCTTGCCCAGCAGGGAGTAGAAGTTGCCCTTCGCAGAGAAGGGAAACTCCTTCGGGGCCACTTCCAAGTGATGGGACAGAAAAATACTTTTGAGACACCTCTTGAAGAAAAGCAGCCCCTCTATCCTACAGGAAATGCTCTGCTGTATTATTTCCAAGAACTTCCTTTGGCAGCAGGCTACCGAGTGAGCTTTCCTGTTTTCTCTATTCAGCAGCAGGGATTCGCTGAAGCAACCCTTTCGGTAGAAGCAGAAGAACGCTTATCCATAGGGGGGATTTCTCGAGAAGTCTGGAGGGCACGATTAGAGACGGAGGGCTCCTCCCAACAGATATGGTTAGACAAGGCAACTAAGCTTCCGCTAAAAGTGGAAGTCAGCACAGGTGGGCTTACAATGGTAGGTGAGCGGGTAGAGTAGCGAATTCTCTTTAGATGGAGGCTGTATTTTCGCTGCGATGCGGCTGGCATTCCTGCTGGTATTAGGATTTGTATTAGCCCAGAAGGTAGGTCTGCAGGCGGGGCCGATGCTCGGCTATGCCCAGATGCGAGAGGTGGCTCTTTGGCTTCAAACGACTGCTCCTGCTAAGGTGCAAATAGAGTATGCAGACACCGCTCAGCCTACTCGGAAGTTTCGGACGCCTGCCATCCAGACAGAAGCCAGCACTGCATACACCGCCCTTTTCAAAATCGGCCCTTTAGAGCCGGGGCGAGTGTACCGCTATGCTGTCCTAATCAATGGTAGGGTATATCCCCTCTCTTACCCTACTTACTTTCGGACGCTTCCTCAATGGCGATGGCGCAGCGCCCCTCCAGATTTCCGATTTGTAATAGGAAGCTGTGCTTATATCAACGATTCTCTCTACGACCGCCCGGGTGAGCCTTATGGCGGGAATTATGAGATTTTCTCTGCAATAGCTGCTCAGAAGCCTGATTTCATGCTCTGGCTTGGAGACAATGTATATCTCCGAGAAGCAGACTGGAATAGCCGTTCGGGAATCCTCTACCGCTATACTCATACAAGGAGCCTTCCGCAGCTTCAGCCCCTTCTGGCTACTTGCCCTCATTACGCCATATGGGATGACCATGATTTCGGACCGAACGACTCAGACAGAGGCTTCTGGGGACGAGCCCTTACGCGAGAAGCATTCATGCTATTCTGGGCTAATCCTTCTTATGGCGTCCCGAGCGCGCCAGAGGGGATTACGACCTTCTTTGAATGGAGTGATGCGGAGTTTTTCCTTTTAGACAATCGCACTTACCGAGCTCCAAATAAGCGAAAAACTGGAAGCCGCACGATGTTGGGCAGCGCACAGTTGGAATGGCTCATAGATGCCCTCAAATCCAGCCATGCCACTTTCAAGTTCGTTGTATGCGGCAGCCAAATCCTCAATCCTACGGGGGGATATGAGAACTTTATCAACTTCCCGGAGGAAAGAGAACTCCTGCTCAAGCGCATTCAAGAGGAGGGAATTACTGGCGTAATTTTTCTCACAGGGGACAGGCATTACTCAGAAATTTCTGCACTAACCCTGCCGAACGGACAGAAAGTGTATGACATCACCTCTTCTCCACTGACAGCATCGCCATTCACAGCAGTGAAAGAGAAAGACAAAAATCCTTTGCGAATAGCCGAGACGCTGACGCCGCAAAGAAACTTTCTTTTGCTTTCCGTAACGGGGGCGGAGCGGGAAAGACGATTGAAGGTATCAGCGTTTTCTTCAGGGGGCGAGAAGCTGTGGGAGTATGAGATAAAAGCAGCGGAGCTGAGACCGAAGCAGTGAAGGGGCGGCGGCAGCCGCCTG
>JANXDD010000038.1 GCA_025059915.1 Bacteroidia bacterium
CGGACGACTTTGTCACGGGTCTCCCGCCGCCGCCGGAGCTGCATGTCGCGACGCATGGCCCGTTTGGGGGGGGCGGGAGGCATCCTTTACTGGCAGGGGGACTTTTGCTGGTGCAGGCGGCAGTATGGGATAGTTTGTTTCCGCCTTTGGGTAAGGAGGATGGGGGGCTTACGGCGCAGGAGGCGTCCAACCTGAATTTGATTGGGACGGAGCTGGTAGTACTTTCGGCGTGTGAGACGGGTGTGGGGGAGGTACGGGGGGAGGGGCTGTATGGCTTGCAGCGGGCGTTTTTGGAAGCTGGGGCGCGGCGGGTCATTACTACCCTGTGGCCGATAGATGATGAGGCGACTCAGGAGCTGATGGTTAGCTTTTATCGGTGCTGGGTGAGGTGGAAGCGAGGGGATGGGGTAGATGAGGTATTCAATCGGACGCTACGGGCTTTTCGGAAGAAGTATCGGCACCCTTACTACTGGGGGGCATTTGTGGTGATGCGGTAGGCTCAGAATAGCTCATAGCGCCGTAGAATTTCGGCAAGGTCAGGATGGTCTCAGGCATATTCCCGCAGCGATTGAACTAAGCGGCTGAGTTTGTCGGAGTCTTTTTGGAGCTCTGCGACCTTGTTTTCCATGGGTGCCAAGGCTTTCCGTCTATCCCAGAGGAGAAAAGCTATGAACCCTACCAATATCGTCAAAAGGGTGTAAAACTGCATGTCGTTTCGGCTTTCCATGCGAGCGAGCTGGGAGCGCAGCTCGGTCATTTCACCCCGCAGATTCGTCATTTCTTGCCGATACTGCTCCCGAAAAAGAGTCAGCTCTTTCTCCACCCCAGCTACGCGTTCTTCTAAGCGAATAAGTCTATCTCTATCAGCCAGGGTATAGGGCACGGGCTGATTGGCTGGCTCTTGGGCCCATAGCTGGATGGCCAGTAGGAGTATCACCCCTCTCACTTTATCAAATATACTGAGATTTCACACTAGTTCATACTGCCGCAGGATTTCTGCGAGGTCTGGGTGAGTGCGGGCGTACTCTCGCAGGGATTGGACTAAGCGGGTGAGCTTCTCAGAGTCTTTTTGGAGTTCTGCGACCTTGTTTTCCGCGGGTGCCAAGGCTTTCCGTCTATCCCACAGGAGAAAAGCTATAAACCCTACCAGTATCGTTAGAAGCGTATAGAACTGCATGTCATTTCGGCTTTCCATGCGAACGAGTTGAGCCCGAAGCTCACTTATTTCATCTCGTAGGATAGTCATCTCCTGTCGGTACTGCTCTCGAAAAGCATTCATCTCTTGGCGATACTGCTCTTTGAAGGCGGTAAGTTCGGTTTCTACCCGGATCAGCCTATCTCTATCAGCTAGCGTGTAGGGTACGGGCTGATTGGCTGGCTCTTGAGCCCATAGCAGCATGCCCAGTAGGAGTGCTACCCTTCTCACTTTATCAAAATCAAAGATATTGAGATTTCACACCAGCTCATATTGGCGCAGGATTTCTGCGAGGTCTGGATGGGTGCGGGCATACTCTCGCAGGGATTGAACTAAGCGGCTGAGTTTGATTGAGTCTTTGCGGAGCTCATTTACTTCTTTTTCTATGGGCTCTAATGCTTTTCTTCTGTCCCAGAGAATGAATCCAATCAGTCCTGCGATGGAGGCTAGCATGAGTCCAATCAAGCTCAGCAGGGTGTAAAACTGGGCATCAGAGCGGCTTTCCATGCGAGCCAGCTGAGCGCGAAGCTCCGCCATCTCCTGCCGATACTGCTCCCGAAAGAGGGTCAGCTCTTTCTCCACCCTAGCTACGCGCTCTTCTAACCGAATGAGTCTATCTCTATCTGCCAGTGTGTATGGTACAGGCTGGTTGATGGACTCCTGGGCCCAGAGGAACATAATTATTAGCAGCCCCAGCCTTTTCACTCAACAAAGATAACATACTTCACCTTAGCTTGTGTCCGTGCGAAATCTCTGCTATACCTAAAGGGGCTCAAGCGCGTCCCTGCATGATTAGACTAAATTGGAGCTGAATTTTAGGGGTCTCTTTTGCGATTTGCCTACTTAGCTTTCCATAAATCCTTTTAGACATGGAGAGGGGGATGTGTTCAAGTGAAGCCCTTTCATGTTCGGCAGCGTGTGAAACTGCTTCCCGTTTGGGCTTTCCCTCTTAGCCGGCTGGGATCTGCCTTGCTTTCTTCCTTCTGAAAGGCTGTAACTCCCGGTTCCGTTTATACCAGCATACCCTATCCCACATCAGGCTAACCAAACCGCTTTTGCACTCAACGAGGCACGGATGAGAAGCCTTGTACTCCTTTCACCGAAGATTAAGCCTTGGAAGCAATACAAGCCGCTCGTTTTGGTTTACAGCTTAGGCACTTTACGAAAGTGCCTCAAATTCCACGATAATCACGCTGATATTATCGTGCCCGCCAGCATCATTTGCTGCGTCTATCAGAGCTGTAACCCTTTGGCGAAGGGGCAGCCTCAGATTCAGAATAGTTTCTATCTCTTTGTCTGAGAGCATATTTGTAAGTCCGTCGCTACAGAGGAGAAGCATATCCCCCGGCTGAATTTGGAGCGGTTCAGGAGCGATCTCCGGTTCAGGGCGGGGCGAGATACCTAAAGCTCTCAGTATCACGTGACGACGAGGATGAAAGGCTGCCTCTTCTGGCGTAAGAAGCCCCTGCGAAATGAGAAATTGCACATATGAATGGTCTTGTGTTTTCTGAACAAGCTGTCCTCCTCGCATGTAATAAAGACGACTATCTCCCACATGCCCATAATAGACAAGACCATCCTTGTAGAGGGCTATCACGCAGGTGGTGCCCATTTTTCTGTATTGGGGATTTGCTTGAGCGACGGTATAAATAGCGTCATTCGCATAGTGAAGAGCTTTCTCCAGTAACTGGGGATAGGGGAGAGAGGGAGGTTGTCGGAAAAAATCAAACACCGCTTTGACCGCCAGTTCGGAGGCTTTTTCCCCAGCTGCGTGTCCTCCCATACCGTCGCATACCATCCACACCGTACCAATATCGGTTCGGAAGTGGGCAACCTTGTCTTCGTTATTTGGGCGGACGCGTCCTTTGTCGGATCGTGCCTCGGCTTTATAGCCGATAAACATGGCCGTACCGCTTGAGGAGAGCCTTGATTTTATGCCGTTCGAGCCGCACCTTCATTGATATGTTCTGAAGCGGGCGATCTCGTCCATCTCGTTCAACAGCGACGATTTTGTCAGCAACTTCTATGCCTTCAATCACTTGGCCGAAGACTGTATAACTACCATCCAAAAAGGGTGTGCCTTGCTCAGCTACTACAATATAGAATTGACTTCCGTTAGATGCACGAGAAGGGTTTATATTATCTCCTAAGCGAGCAGCGCCGACAGCCCCCCGAATGTGCTTAAGCTCTGGACGAATCTCAGCGGGAATCGTATATCCAGGTCCGCCCATGCCGTCATTAGAGGGGTCTGAGTCTTTTGAGTTGGGGTCACCTCCTTGAATGACGAAGCCAGGTACTACCCGGTGAAAAGTAGTCCCATCAAAAAAACCTTCTTTGGCAAGCTTCAGAAAGTTAGCTCGGTGTAAAGGGGTCTGGCGATAGAGCTGTAGGCGCATGGTGCCGTAGGCTGTTTCTATGACAGCGAGTGTATCCCACTTCTGCCCCAGAAGCACACTTACGCTAAGTACGCTCCACTTCCACATAGGCATAAGCACTTTCGGCTAAAATACCCACTGGGGGATGAACCTTATGGACGGCTATGCGCACCTTTTCCACAGAAGGCCACCGATCCATGATCATGGTGGCTATAGTTTGAGCGATATGTTCTATAAGGATTCCTTCTTCGGCGAAGCGTTCCCTCACCATCTGAGCTATTTCTCTGTAATCTATGGGGGGTACCTCGCCAACCTCGGATGCGGTATATTCTGCATGAATGTCCAAGCGAAAGAGGCGCCCCATCTTTCTCTCTTCAGGGAAAAAGCCTATGTGCCCATAGACTTCTATCCCCTTCAATCCGACGGCTCGCCGAGTAAAAGCATATTTTCTTCGGGACTCCATAGAATTTCCAAGGGCTCTGATGAGGGAATAGCCTCTTCCGCTCTGAGGGGAAGGGCTAAAAGCTCTCCATTTCCTCTGTCCAGTAGCCAGCTGTAAGCTTCAGCTGGCTGGTAGGCGCGTCCAACCTTGAAACCGCCTTCTGTGTGCCACAAAAGGATACGCACCTTCTTTTTTTCAATCTCTAACCAGATAAATCGCTTATGCGGGGCTCCCAGTGAGGAGTCGCAGGAGAAAAGGTATTCTGGGATTCCGTTTTGATTGGCATCTAAGGACATGTCGGCACTAATCAAATAAGGGGAGCACCCTAAAAGTCGCCCCGCCTCCGCCGTGAGATAGGTTATTTGGGAAGGCTCTTTCATCTCTTTCCCCGCCCACCATAAATAAGCACTTAGCCCGATAAGCCCTAAGAAGAGCCCAATAAGCCAGAGTCGTCCAACTTTATCTTTCACAGAAGGGTTGGATTGAGCAGCTTGGGAATATGGCGACGAACTGCCTTGTGAGTCAAAGCCTGAGCTACGAGAGGAATTTGGGATGGATGGTGCATATCGCTGCCGAGGAAATGAACCCATCCCTTTTCTAAAAGGTATTCTGCTTTTGCTTGGGCTTCTCGTCCGTAAGCCCCCCCTAAGGAAAGTAGATTTACCTGCAGGAGATAGCCTTGTTCAAACCATTTTTTCATAGTCTGCTTATCTGCAAAGCTATAGCGTTCTGGATGAGCAAGCACAGGGGTGTAATCCCGCTGCTGAAGCTCAAATACCACCTGCTCCCATCCTATAGGAGGCATCCAAAATCCCAACTCTATAAGCACATATCGTTTGGGACCAAAGGTGCGTAGGCTGTCCAGCTGCTTCCGAAGCTCCGGTTCTATTAGGTATTCTGCGGCTGAGGTTAGGAATATGGGCAATTCCTGTTCTTGGAGCTGCGCGTGGAGCTTTGCCTCGGCTTCTTGAAGCCGATACTCGGGGGCATTCATAGAAGTATTCTGATGGGGAGTGGCTATGACTTTTTGATAACCCATCTCTGCCCAGAAAAACATCATCTGTAAAGCGTCTTGCATTGTCCGAGCTCCGTCATCTACCCCCGGAAGCACGTGATTATGTACTTCCACCACGAGCTCCACGCCCAAATTGATGGGGGCTGACCTTTTAGAAAAAAACCACATAGCTATATTGGTAAAAGTTCCCGAACGCGCTTCCAAAGCGATCCATTGGCTCTCTGGGAGCTGTAGTAATGTCGTCCATAGCTTTCTCCATAATATCCATAACCATAGCCATAACCGTACCGTGGTTTAGTTAGGCGAGTACCGTTGAAGAGTAAATAAACCTTCTGAAGGCGCTGGACATTGATGAGCTCTTTGAGGTGGCTGAGGAAAGAAAGTCGCGAATAATCTGCTCTAAAAACATATACCATCACAGCATATGGCAAGACATGTAAAATGCTGGCTGTGTCAGGCACAAGTCCCATCGGTGCTGTGTCTATGATAAAGAGGTCGTAGCTGGTTTTCAAAGATTCTACCAGTTCCTTGAGGAAAGGAGACTCTAAAAGCTCGGTAGGATTAGGGGGAAGAGGCCCTGAAGGTAAAAGATAGAGTCCTTCTCTTCCGAGGGGAATGATAGATTCATTGAGCATTTCAGGGGCATGAGGTGGGTTAGCAAGAAGGAGGCTTAGCCCTTTGCCGTGAAAGCCTACCTCGTTAGTAATGGAGGCCCTTCGTAAATCTGCATCTATTAGTAGGACCCTATGCCCTGCCAAGGCATAAGCATAGGCCATCCCTCGTGCAACGTAGGATTTACCTTCTCCGCTTACCGTGGATGTGATTACTAAGACTTTTGGTTTGCCCTCCTCCCATAAAAAGCCTAAGGCGCTTCGCAGGCTGCGCAGCACCTCCAGCTGCAAACCTGAAAATGGAAATAGTCCCTTATCTTCTTTGTAGTATGGCAGTTCGCCCAAGATAGGAACAGGGCTTAGGTCTTCTAAATCTATTTTGTAAGAAACTTGCTGGTGTATATAGTGCCAAAGCAGCGTGCCCCCTACACCCACTACCAGCCCCAGAACGATGAATAATATATAGACCTGTAAGGGGTTGGGGTATAAAGGAGTATTTGGAGTAGAGGGAGGTTGAGAGATGCGTATGGCTGAGACGATAGCTTCTCTATCAATGGCGAGTTGGATACGCTTCTCTAAAAGAAACCTGTATAGCTCGCGACGAAGGGAGATGTCATCCTCTAAGAGGGCAAATTGCCTTTTAGACAGAATGTCCTTGTAAAATTGTTCCTTGTATTGGGTCAATCCTTGCCTTTGACGGAGGCGTATCTGCTTGTGCAAGCTCAGCATCTCTGTGAGACTATACAGGGTTTGCTTTATGCTTTGTACAAGGCTTTGAGTGATGTCTGTCACAGGAAAAGCAGTTGATACATAAGCTTGCATGAGGCGTCCCCGCTGCTCAATGAGCTGATTGATGGTGTGGATTCCTTCTTGAAGCTCTTTACTAAGCGTTGAAGGGAGAGGAATAGTACTCACAGGAGCAGTAGGCGTAAGGGTCAAAGTGTCTAAAAGGTTTTTTAGTCTCTTCTCTAAAAGTATCAGGGTACTTTCTTCGGAAGGAGTGAAGCGCTGCCGCTCTATTTCTGAAAATAACTCTAAAGTTTTCTCCTTTCTGGCTTCTGCAAAGGGGGCATCCGCTACGCGCTCTTGCCTAAAGAGGGAATCCTGAACTGTCATAAGGTCCTGCCGAGTGGAGTAAAGAATAGTGTCTATGTATTTCAGGGCGCGACTGTACTGCTCCTGACGGATCAACTGCTCATATGTACGAGCATGTTTTAGAAGGCTCTGAAGAAAAAGCCGAGCCCGAGTCGGTGATATGTCTGTAACACTTATGGTCCAAGAAGTGAGCCCTCTTTTGGAGACTACGCTGATGCGCCTTTGCCAGTTATGAATAGCCGCTGCCAGATGAAGCTTTTGGACAAAGAAAAGTCCTGAAGGCAGACTTCCGTCCTCTCTGGCAGGAATGAGACGGAGGCTTAGCTGACCACAAGGAGCCCATTCTCCTACCTTACCCGTACAGATAGTGGTGTCATTCTTCAGAATGGAAAAGGTTCGCATCTGCCCATCAAGCTCTATGTACAGCGGGAAAAGGCGATAAAATGCTTGCAAAGAGTCTCTTACCTCTATCTCAAAAGGGTGAGGAAAAATCAGACTCTTGCCTACTTTTCCTACGGAATATACTTCCCATTCCAGTTTCAGCTCTCTAACCACCGTCTCCACAAGATCATGGGTGGTAAAAAGTTCTACGTAAGAGTCGGCTATGTTTTCGTATGAGAGGAAAGTTTCAGCAGATTCTTTACCTTTCAGAAGGGAAGACTGAGAAAAGTCTATTTGGATTGTTGCTTGACTGAGGTATGTGGCAGTGGTATAGCGCAGAAAAAGCCAAGCCATTGCTATGCTGCCAAGAAGGATTAGTGCTATTCGCCACCAGTTCCTTGTTAGGAGGATGAGGATGCGTCTAAGGTTCCATGCTTGTGGCATAGGGCTCATTAGCGACGAAAGATGGTGAAGATGAAAAGGACGAGATTGACGAACTGCAAAATGCCCACTACTGCAGAGATGTTCTGTATCTCAATCCGACTACGAATGATCTGGCGGGCCTCAAAGACTATGACATCCTCTGCTTGAACGAGAAACTTGTTTGTAAGAATGTCAGCATCTCGGGCATCTACGAGAAATACCTTGTCATAGTGGGGCGGACCACGAAGGATTTTTACACGACTGAAGTCTATCTCTCTGCTTTGGATAGGGGTGAGCGCCAGCAGCTCTGCCAGAGGAATTTGAGCTCTGTCTAAAAGCACCCGTCCTTGCTGGGCGACCTGCCCATACACGTAGTAGGCATACAAAGGGTAAAGGCGCACTTGTACGCCTATGAATATCTGATCTACTGCCTTCTGCAAGAGAGCCCGTGCAGAATCCAGCGTAAGCCCTCCAAGCCGAATAGACCCCGACCAAGGAAGATAGACCAGGCTGTCCTCAAATATCCGCAGGGTGTCCATTCGCACCTTTTGCCAGCTTTGATTTTCACTACTAATAGGGCGGGGAAACTCTAATACCACCCGAATAAATTGTCCAGGCTGAAGGTAGCTATGGCTAAGCCTGAAAGAGGTGTCACCTGAAGAACCGGCACTTACCCATCCGTGTCCTTGACGCCTCAGCGCTTTTCGTAATGCTTTATCATATGGGGTTACGAAGATGTTCGCTTGTTTTCCGCAGCTCCATAGCCCCACAGCAGAGAGAAGAAGCCAACCCAACCGCCCCATGTTTGATGCAATGTTAAGTAAAAAGGAGCGCAGAGATATTCCCTGCGCCCCTTAGAAAAGAGACGGAAGATGCCTTCTTTACTTTTTGGCGGTGCCGTACTTCTTGTTGATATCCTCAGTCAGCTTGTTAATCTTGGCTTGGAGCGTATCAACTTCCTCTTGAATCTTGGCCAGAGCTTCTTGTTTTTTACGTAGATTATCCTTTTGATCTTCCCACTCCTTCTTGAGCTCTTCTTCACCTTTTTGTGGAGAAGCCAGCCCGTCCACGAAGCTCTTCAGTTGGCTTTTGATAGAGTTGAAATCGCCTTCTACAGTACCTAAGTTTGTGTCGATATTGTTTATTTTCTCGTCTATTGCTTTGAGCTGCTCACTTAGCTCTTTGTCCTTTTCTACCTTTGCTGGCTGGGTTTTGCCCAGCTTGGCTTTTAGAGTATCAAGAGAAGCTCTCAAGGTACCTACTTGGCCTTTCAGGGCATTGATCTTTTCGGGCAAGCTCTTTTCTACATTTTGATACTCCTCTTGAACCTTCTTGACAAATTCTGGACTGACGCTTGGACCGCATGCGGTCATTGCCCAGAAAAGGGCTCCTGCCACGATATATTGCGCGTATCGCATAGGTGTGTGTGTTTGGTGCAAAGGTAAGCAAAAGCTTAGATATACATTTGTTTGTGATGCTGTATGCAGTTAAGGGGCGTATTGCGCGGGTGATGCCACATCAAGTCCTTGTAGAGAGTGGAGCGTTTATTCTTGCGGTTCGGGTGCCCTTATCAGCTAGTCGCATGCTTTCAGACCAATCGGAGGTCTTGCTTTATACAGTCTTACAACTTCCTCGCGAAGAGGGAGAGCCTGTATTGTATGGCTTCTTAGATGAGGCGGAGAGAAAAATGTTTGTGCAGCTTTTGCGAGTGAGAAGCTTAGGACCTCAGAAGGCACTGGCGCTTCTCTCCCACTTTCCTGCTGAGGTGCTACTTCAGCTTATTCATACGGGAAACGCAGCAGCCCTCACTCAGGTCAAAGGTATCGGCAAAAAGTTAGCTCAGCAAATTATCTTGGATATGCAGTCTATCCTGCGAGGAACTGCTATGCAGATGCCTTCTCCAGCTTATGAAGAAGCCTATGAAGCTCTAATCACCTTAGGACTCACACCACAAGAAGCCCATAGTCGCTTGCAAGCCGCCCTCAAATCAGAAGAATCAGCTTCTGCGGAAAGGCTCGTTCAGTTAGCCCTCAAATCTTCGTAGCTTTGCTCCATATGAGTAAAGTACCCATCGCAGTCGCTTATGGCGACGGTATCGGCCCGGAAATCATGTCTGCCTGTCTCTATATCCTTGAAGAGGCTGGCGCACAGATTGAACCGCGAGTAATAGAAATTGGGGAGAAAATCTATCTGCAGGGCTATACTTCAGGCTTCACTCCAGAGGCTATCCAAACTATCCGAGAGACTAAAGTATTTTATAAAGCTCCCATCACAACGCCCGAAGGCGGAGGCTACAAAAGCCTCAATGTAACTACCCGAAAGCTTTTCAATCTCTTTGCGAACGTCCGCCCTGCCGTTTCTTATTACCCTTTTGTTGACACGAAGTATCCTAACCTAAATGTCGTCATCATCAGGGAGAATGAAGAGGACCTCTACGCAGGGATAGAGCATCGTCAAACATCCGATGTGTATCAAGTGCTCAAGCTCATCACCCGTCCTGGAACGGAGCGAATCATACGGTATGCTTTTGAATATGCCCGCGCTTACGGACGCAAAAAGGTAACCTGCATGACGAAAGACAACATCATGAAGCTAACAGATGGGCTTTTTCACAAGGTTTTTGAAGAAATCGGGGCAGAATATCCAGACATTGAGAAAGAGCATTGGATTATTGACATAGGAGCTGCTAAACTTGCTGATACGCCAGAGCTTTTTGATGTCGTGGTAACTCTCAATCTGTATGGAGACATTCTGTCGGACATTGTGGCTCAGACTGCTGGTTCTGTGGGGTTAGCCGGCTCAGCGAATATCGGTCCGAGTGTGGCTATGTTTGAAGCAATCCACGGTTCTGCACCTCGCCGGGCAGGTCAGAATCTCGCTAATCCTTCAGGGCTTCTGAATGCAGGTATCATGATGCTGGTGCATATTGGGCAGCCAGAAGTAGCTGAGCGCATTCATAATGCATGGCTTCGGACCTTAGAAGAGGGGTACCACACCTACGATATTTATCGGGAAGGAATTTCGCGCCAAAAGGTTGGGACTAAGGAATTTGCCCAAGCGGTAGTTCGGAACTTAGGTAAGCTTCCTGAGCAGCTTCGGCCGGTACGCTACACGCAGGAAGGTGGCCCTGCCAAAGTGCCCGTGATTCCTATCCATCATTCTTCCGTCCCTGTCAAAAAGGAATTAATCGGAGTGGATGTGTTTGTAGATTGGACGCCAGGGCATCCTAATGAGCTTGCACAGAAGATTCAGGAGGTTTTACCTCCTCAGCTCCAGCTTACTATGATTTCCAATCGTGGAACTGCCGTATGGCCCCAAACCCTGGAGGAAACTTTCCTCGTTAATCACTGGCGAACTCGCCTTCTTTCGGTTGATAAAAAGCCGATAACTCATGACCTTGTAATAGAAGCTCTTCAGGCTTATCGGAGAGCTGGGCTTGACTTTATCAAGACAGAGCATCTTTACCTATTTGATGGTGTAGAAGGCTTCTCCAAAGGGCAGGGAGAATAGCAGTTTTTACGAGTTCATTTCAGGTGGGCGAGGCTGTCAGCCTCGCCCTTTATTTTTGTCATAGTTGGCTGCATATTTGGCACAAAACTGAATTGGCATGCGGATTGTTAGAGAGGAAGCAAACCAAACCGAAGACAGCCTATGTCACTCAACATCAAGCCGTTAGCTGATCGGGTAGTTGTGGAGCCGGCCCCAGCTGAGGAAAAAACTGCTGCCGGCATCATCATTCCAGATACAGCGAAGGAAAAGCCTCAAAGAGGCACTGTAGTTGCCGTCGGTCCCGGGAAGAAAGATGAACCCCTCACCGTCAAGGTCGGGGACAAGGTTCTGTATGGTAAGTATGCAGGGACCGAAATAACGATAGATGGGAAGGAATATCTCATCATGCGGGAATCTGACATTTATGCAATTCTAAGCTAAAAAAAACTGAAAAGGCTATGGCGACAGGTAAGATCATCCGCTACAATACAGAAGCCCGTGCTAAACTGCTTGCGGGCGTAGAGGCTTTGGCGAACGCAGTGAAGGTTACCTTAGGTCCGCGAGGACGCAATGTAGCCATTGAGCGTAAGTTTGGAGCCCCATTGGTTACGAAAGACGGCGTAACGGTAGCCAAAGAAATCACCCTCCGTGACCCGCTCGAGAACCTGGGTGCTCAAATGGTCAAAGAAGTCGCCTCTAAGACAGCTGATGTTGCAGGCGATGGTACCACGACTGCTACCGTTCTCGCTCAAGCTATTTTCCGAGAAGGGCTCAAGAGCGTAACCGCCGGGGCTAATGCCATGGAAGTCAAGCGCGGCATTGATGAAGCCGTCAAAGTAGTAGTACAGGAGCTGAAGAAAATCAGCCGTCCAATTACTTCTAGTAAAGAGATTGCCCAAGTAGCCACCCTCTCTGCCAATGGCGATGAGGAGATTGGTAAGCTTATCGCCGAGGCGATGGAGAAGGTCGGCAAGGATGGGGTGATCACAGTAGAAGAGTCTCGTAACATAGAGACCTATCTGGAAGTGGTGGAGGGGATGCAGTTTGACCGCGGCTACATCTCGCCCTACTTCGTAACGAATGCGGACAAGATGGTAGCCGAACTGGAAGATGCGCTCATCCTTATCCACGACAAGAAAATCTCTTCAATGAAGGATCTCCTTCCCATCCTTGAGCAGTGCGTCCGAATCAATAAGCCTCTGCTTATCATCGCCGAGGATGTAGAAGGAGAGGCTCTGGCTACCCTGGTGGTGAATAAGCTTCGTGGAACGCTGCGGGTAGTGGCAGTCAAGGCTCCGGGCTTCGGTGATCGCCGCAAGGCTATGCTGGAAGACATTGCCATCCTCACAGGGGGTACGGTTATCTCCGAAGAGCAAGGCTATAAGTTAGAGCATGCTACTTTAGAATACCTCGGGAAAGCCAAGAAGATCACCGTAGATAAAGACAACACTACCATAGTCGGTGGTCAAGGCGACCCTGAAAAGATCAAGGCTCGTATCAATCAAATAAAAGCTCAGATAGAGACCACTACCTCTGATTACGATAGGGAAAAGCTGCAAGAGCGGCTGGCAAAGCTGTCGGGTGGTGTAGCCGTGCTGTATGTGGGAGCAGCTACTGAAGTAGCAATGAAGGAGAAAAAGGCTCGTGTGGAAGATGCGCTCCATGCGACTCGTGCAGCGGTAGAAGAGGGTATCGTTCCTGGTGGGGGTGTGGCTTACTTGCGCTGCTTGCCAGCTCTCATGCCTGGTAAAGGCGGCATCGACGATAGGCTTCTCAAAGGTGATACTGGGATCGGCGTAGATATCATCCGTCGTGCTCTGGAAGAGCCTCTCCGTCAGATTGCTTATAATGCAGGCAAGGAAGGCGCCGTGATTGTAGAGAAAGTCAAGGAAGGTAAGGATGACTTCGGGTGGAATGCCCGTACGGAAGAGTTTGAGAACCTTTTCCAAAGCGGCGTAGTGGATCCAACCAAGGTAGCTCGTACGGCTCTGGAGAATGCGGCATCTATCGCTTCTCTGCTCCTGACGACGGAATGTATCGTCGTAGAGGAGCCTGAGGAGGAGAAAGTTCCAGCCCGCTCCGGAGGCGGCGGAGACATGGACTTCTAAGCCACCTCGTTTCCGAGACTTTAGAGAGCCTCCCTCCGAGGGAGGCTCTAATTTTTTAAAGCTCAGGTGGCTTCATAGTCCTTTTTATCTAAAACTTGTGTATAGAATAGGAGGAAAATGTGAGGCTTGCCTTAACTTTGCTCCATGCGAAACCTCCTCAAAGTAGCAGCGCTGGGAAGTTTAGGCTTATGGCTAATCTCCTGTCGTGGAAAGGAAGGTCCGCAAGGGCCGCCAGGGCCCCAAGGTCCTGCTTTTAGCTTGCCTCGGGACGGCTATGTGCGAGGAACTGCTATCGTGAATGATAACTCTGGTCGCCGGTATGTGAAAGAATTTTCGTACGAGTATGGCTTCTCTGGAATCGTTGAGCGACACAATCAAGACGAGCATAGCATATCCTTCCAACGCTACGCTGATCCGACTAGCGTGGCATTCTTTGGTCCCGCTGCCAGCTTTTACCTAATATGGAACCGTGCTAATAACACCATTACCTCGCAATCCATAAACCTCACTATTCTCATTTCCGGACAAATAGGCGGAAGGGACTCCCTATTGTATTTTTCTTTTCCTCCCAGCTCTTCTAATGTAACGAATACCACCGAGGTTTCTAACCTTGCCTTAGGAGCGAATGGACGCTTGACTGGACGGTTCTTAGCAATTTGTGAAAGAGGGGGAGATAATCTTGTGGCCGATACTATTCAAGGAAGCTTTGATGTGGCGGTGCAGCCTGCGCGCTCCCTGTTGCGTACGGGGCAGTAGGATTCTTTGTACCTCCCCTCACTAAGAAGGCAGCCTCCCAGCAAGAGAGGCTGCCTTCTTATACTTTAGGGGAGAGGATTTGCCAGAGAAAGCTAAGGGCTGTGGCAGTAGCCCGTTCAATCACAGCCTCTCTGTCGCCAGGGAAGAGATACCTTCGGGCTTCTTGGATGGTAGGGGTAGCTACAGCGATCCATACGGTACCTACTGGCTTTTCAGGGGAGCCACCAGTAGGACCCGCTATACCTGTAGTAGCTATTCCCACATCAGCTCCAAAGGCTTTCCGGACTCCCTCTGCCATTTGAAGAGCGACGGTTTTGCTTACGGCACCTTCTGTTTCTAAAGCTTCTGGGGAGACGCCGAGGAGCTGCATCTTCGCAGAGTTAGCGTATGAGATTATGCCCCCTAAGAGGACTTCAGAGGCTCCGGGTATATTCACAATCTTAGCTGCCACATGTCCCCCTGTACAACTCTCAGCTATAGCTAAAGTAAAGTCCGCTTGTTTGAGCCGATGAAGGAGAGCTTGGGCCAGAGGTATGTTTCCCTCAGCATAAATGTAAGGCTGAAGGAGAGTTCGCAGCTCCCGGATGCGGCCCTCAAAAACATCCATGTCGGAAGCAGGGGGAGCATATACATGCAAAGTTACCCCTTCCCACGAGGGATTATAAGATAGACGGTGGGAAGGAGGCAAAGTTTTTTCCCAAGGCTCTATTAGAGCCGAAAGCCGACTTTCACTGATGCCTGTAGTGCGGAGGGTGTAGTGCAGAGGACTCTGGGGAGAAAAACGCTCTAGCAGTCGTTTCTTGAGATGCTCGTGCCATATGGCTTGGAGTTCTGATGGGGGGCCAGGGAGGGCACATATGACCTGTAAGCCTTTTTCCCAGTAAAGAGCAGGGGCTAAGCCGACTGGATTCATGAGAACTTCGCCTCGCTGGGGCCTCATAGCGTATTTTTCTAAATAGGGCAGGTGGGAAATACCACGCTTTTCCAGCTCTTGGCGAAGGACGGCGAAGATTTCTGAGGAGAAATGAAGGCTATCTTCTAAAGCTTCTGCCCACAGAGCTGCCGTCAAGTCGTCACTGGTATGGCCTAGCCCGCCAGAAGAGAGAATTACTCGGGCTTCGCTACCAAGAACTTCTTGCATGGCTATGCGCAGGAGGGCTGCATCATCTGGAAGGATGCGCATCTCCTGCACGAAAAAGCCAAGCTCTGTCAGCTCTTCTGAGAGAAACTTTCCGTTTCTATCTAATAAACGCCCTTCGGTAAGCTCGCTCCCAATCAGTAGAATAACCGCCTTAGGAACGCCCATGAAGCTTTTCGTAATCTGCTAAAAACTGTGCGAGCCCCTTGTCAGTGAGAGGGTGTTGAAAGAGCTGCTTGAGAACGCTAAAAGGCATGGTAGCAATATCGGCTCCTTCTAAGGCAGCTTGAAGGACATGAAGGGGATGACGAATACTTGCTGCAAGTATTTTGGTCTCAAAGCCATAATTGTCAAAAATCTGCCGAATCTGGCGGATAAGCTCCATTCCTTCATGCCCCACATCATCCAGCCTTCCGATAAAGGGACTGACATAGGTAGCGCCTGCCTTAGCAGCAATCAGGGCTTGGAGAGGGGAGAAAATAAGGGTGCAGTTCGTAGGGATGTTTTCTTCTTTGAGTGTGTGCAAAGCTTTTACACCATCTGGGGTGAAGGGAATTTTTACGACAATGTTTGGAGCTAAACTATGGAGGTGCCGAGCTTCGGCTATCATGTCTGCATAGGTAGTGCTTATCACTTCTGCGCTTACGGGACCTGAAGTGAGCTGTGCAATAGCCCGATAGTGCGCATCAAAGTCTTTTACTCCTGCTTTGGCCATGAGAGAGGGGTTAGTGGTCACCCCATCCAGAATGCCCAAGGATGCAGCCTCCTGTATTTCTGACAGGAGCGCCGTATCTACGAAAAACAGCATGCTACAAAGGTATGTTCTACTTTTGGGTCGTGCGGATTGCAATCATTGGCTCTGCTTACCCCTTTCGCGGAGGATTGGCGGCCTATAATGAAAGACTGGCAGTAGGACTCCAGCAACTGGGACATGAAGTAAGGCTCTATACCTTCACCGTTCAATATCCTGAATGGCTTTTTCCCGGAAAGACTCAGTTTCGGGAGAATCCTCCTCCCCCCCAGATAGATATCAGACGCCGAATTCACTCTTTGGGACCAATTTCATGGTGGAAAACTGGACGAGAAATCCGAGCTTGGAGACCTGATTTAGCAATAGCCAAGTTTTGGCTTCCCGTAATGGGCATGAGCTTAGGGAGTGTGCTGCGACTACTTGGCTCTGAAACTGTACGCTTGACTATCTTGGATAATGTTATTCCTCATGAGGGACGGTTAGGCGATCAGCTTTTTACAAAGTATTTCATCGGTTCGGTAGATGGAGCAGTGGCAATGAGCCGTTCGGTGGCAGAAAGCTGGCAAGAACTCACAAGAAAGCCTGTGGAAACCCTTTTTCATCCCGTATATGACCATTATGGGGAGCCTGTGTCTAAAGAAGAGGCTTGTCGGGTGCTGGGGCTGGATCCAGCCTATCGGTATCTTCTCTTTTTTGGACTTATTCGCGCCTACAAAGGACTGGACCTCCTGTTAGAAGCATGGCGGAAACCTTCCCTTCAAAAGTTTGCGGAGGTAAAGCTTCTGATTGCCGGGGAGCTATATGAACCGTATGAGAAGTATCGTCCTCTTTTGGAGGCTCCAGAAGTGCGTGAGCGTGTAGTTTTTCACGAAGGGTTTGTGCCTGATGAGAAGGTTCGTTACTACTTTTCTGTAGCGGAGGCAGTCGTACAGCCATACCGAAGTGCCACGCAGAGCGGCGTTACTCAGATTGCTTATCATTTTGAAAAGCCCATGATTGTAACGAACGTAGGAGGCCTGCCAGAGGTAGTGTTTGACGGAGAGGTAGGTTATGTTTGTGAGCCGAAGGCGGAAGCGCTGGCAGAAGCGATAGAAACCCTTCTGACACAGCCGCTGGAAAAGTTTATTCAGAATGTCCGGCGCTATAGAGTTCAGTTCAGTTGGGAAACCTTCGTAAAGCGCCTGCTGGCGTTTTCTGAGGGACTAAGGCGGGGCTCTACCAGATAGAATAATCTCAAATCTTACCTTTGACTTTATGAGAGAAGAAGAGCTGTGGGAGCAGCTGCAAGATGAGGAGCGAAGCTTGGCGGCTTTTGAGGTTCTTGTTCGTCTTCACTACGATAGGGTGAAGGGATGGCTGCGGCGATGGGTGCGGGATGAGGCTTTAGCCGCAGATTTGACGCAGGAGACCTTCCTTCAAGCGTGGAAAAACATTCATGCTTTCCGAGGAGAGGCAAAATTTTCATCGTGGTTATATGCGATAGCGAGGCGGCTGGCTTTGCGTGCCCTGAGAAAGCAGGCCTCTATGGTAGCTTTACCGTGGGTATGGGAAACTCTGGAAGATGTGGAGCTTGCGGAGGAAGCCTCTATGCAATCAGTGGAGGAGATAGAAGCGGCATTGAAGGCAGCAGAGGAGAAACTTTCTGCTGCTCAGCGGGTGGTGTGGCAAGCAGTATGGCGAGAAGGATTGTCGTATAAAGCTGTCGCTGCCCGGTTAGGGATTCGGGAAAATACCGTGAAAGCTCACATTCACCAAATCCGGCAGCGACTGCGGAGGTTCTTAGGGAGAGAAGAATGACCCCGGCAGGACTCGAACCTGCAACCGCGGGATTAGAAATCCCGTGCTCTATCCGATTGAGCTACGGGGCCGAGTCGAGGCGAGCGGATTTGAACCGCTGACCCCCTGCTCCCAAAGCAGGTGCGCTACCGGGCTGCGCCACTCCCCGTGGTCCGGAAGCGTAGAGGCTCGACCCGCTACG
>JANXDD010000039.1 GCA_025059915.1 Bacteroidia bacterium
TAATGGGTCTGGGGATTGACGACTATGTTAGATGCGGTGCTGGCTACGGTTTCTGCCAGAGCTACTGAAGCTCCACCATGTAAAATGCCTAAGTACTGACGCGTGCGATTATCCACGGGCATGCGGGCCCGTATATAGTCCTTCCCCACCTCTGTAAATACGATACCGAGCGCCTCTGCCATAGTGTTTTTTGAATACTCATTGAGCACAGCGGGAGCTACCTCTACAAACCAGATAGAGTGAGATTCTTTCATATGTCTGCTATTCGGAATACCTCTCCTCGTTCATAGCGACCCGGGGACTTCTCCATAACGGTGCTACATTCTACTTGAGAGTCGTGCTCATAAAAAACAATTACTCCTTCTTGCACGAGCCAAGGTAGATAATGCTGCCTTTCTTCAAAGGTTACGAGGGGGCGCACATCGTAGGCCATTACATAGGGTAAGGGCAAATGCGCGCTGGTCGGAAAAAGGTCCGCTCCGTAGAGAATTCGTTTGCCTTTATAGAAGACCTCTACCAGCTGCTGTCCCTCTGTATGACCATTTACCACCCTAATGCGCACTCCGGGAATAAGCTCGGTCTCCCCCTCTAAAAGAACAAGCTGTCCTGACTCATAAAGGGGGTCATAGTTCTCTGGAAAAAAGCTAGCCCGCTCCCGAGGATTGGGGGCATGAGCCCACTCCCAATGACTTTTCTGAAGATAATACTTTGCTCGAGGAAAGGTAGGTACGATGTGCTCACCTTCCCTTTTCGTGCTGCCGCCTGCATGATCAAAGTGAAGGTGAGTCAAAATCACATCAGTGATATCACTGGTGGAAAAGCCCAGCTTTGCAAGCTCCCCTTCCAACGTATAGGTGCTGTGATCTATGGCGTATAACTCTGCAAACTTGGGGGTGTATTTATGTCCCACGCCTACATCTACCAAAATCAGCCGGCTCCCTTCTTCAATCAAGAGGGCTCGCATAGCCATAGGGATACGATTGCGCTCGTCGGGGGGGATTAGCTTTTCCCAAATGACTTTGGGCACTACACCAAACATCGCTCCGCCATCTAAGGCGAAGCGCCCCGTCTCAATGCTGTATAAGCGCATGCAGACCTACTTCTGGCGCTGCGCTAAGAAGGATTGAAGCTGATCCGAGGAAATAAGCTTCTTATGAAAGCGGGTGCGTCCTTGGGCGTCCTTTACGGGATAAATAACCCGGGTCAGGCCTGCCTTCCTGTCCCCTGAGCGGAAAGTTGCGACTGTCTTTTTCGCCATAGGCTATAAGTTATTTGACTTCTCTATGGATGGTATGCTTGCGTAGGATAGGATTGTATTTCCGAAGCTCTAGACGATTGGGGGTGTTTTTACGATTTTTCCAAGTATAATAGCGGGAGGTGCCTGGCAGCCCGCTGGCTGCATGCTCTGTGCATTCTAAAACGACTTGGACACGATTGCCCTTCTTTTTTGCCATATCGCAAAGGTAAAGAGTAGAGGGAGATAGGAGAGGGGCTGTAAGGCGGAGAGGGGGGGATTCGAACCCCCGACCCCGATTTTGTCGGGGTACACGATTTCCAGTCGTGCCCGTTCGACCACTCCGGCACCTCTCCAGTGGAGAGTAGCGGACTCGAACCGCTGACCTCCAGAGTGCGATTCTGGCGCTCTACCAACTGAGCTAACTCCCCGTGGAGGGTAGCGGAGTCGAACCGCTGGCCTCCAGCATGCCATGCTGGCGCTCTACCAACTGAGCTAACCCCCCAGCAACCGCAAATATACGAAACTTTCACCAGACCACAGGCTCAGGCAAAAGATACCTCTCTACATACTCCCTCACCCCTTCTTCTAATGGAGTAAAAGCCGCAGCATAACCCGATCGCCGAAGCTTTCCCATCTCTGCTTGAGTGAAATACTGATAGTTCTCTCGTATAGAGTCAGGCATGTCTATAAACTCCACTTTCGGCTCCTGCCCCATGGCAGAGAAAAGAGCCCGCGCTAAGTCTAAAAAGCTGCGGGCGCTCCCCGTGCCTAAGTTGTATATTCCATTGGGGCGCTCCCCCTCCAGAAAATACACCAGCACCTTCACTACATCCTTTACATAGATAAAGTCTCGTTTCTGTTCTCCATCTGCATATTCAGCTCGGTAAGAGCGGAAAAGGCGTATCCTTCCAGTTTCTCTAATCTGATTATAGCCGTGCCAGGCGACGCTTGCCATGCGCCCCTTGTGGTACTCATTGGGTCCATATACGTTGAAGAACTTGAAGCCAGCCCAGCGAGGCGGTTTGTGAGGCTGGGCTAGGACCCATAGGTCAAATTCATGCTTAGATTGAGCATAAGGGTTGAGAGGACGCAGCTTCGTCAGATGGGCTTCTTCGTCTGAAAATCCCTCCTTGCCGTCTCCATAAGTCGCTGCGCTGGAGGCATAAAAGAAAGGAATCCCCGCCTCAGCAGCGATAGACCACAGCTGTTGAGAGTAAGACAAATTCAAGGTTGAGAAGACCTCTTTATCCATCAAAGTGGTATCCGTCCGTGCCCCCAAGTGAAATATGACCTGCACATCTTTTTTGTATGCCTTTAGCCACTCTGGAAAGACTGCCCTCTCTACGGCGTACCGATACTTTTTTGTCTGCCAATTTCGGCGCTTCTCTGGACGGGAGAAATCATCTACCAGTACAAGATCTGAATGCCCAAGCTCATTGAGATAAGCGGCAAGGGCACTACCGATGAAACCAGCCGCTCCTGTCAGGACTATCACGCGCTAATAAAGGGAGGAAGCCCTTATTTCTTTTTACCGTAGCGTGCCATGAACTTATCTACGCGCCGAGCAGTATCTACAAATTTCTGCTTTCCTGTAAAGAAGGGATGGGAGGCACTGGAAATTTCTAACTTCACCAGAGGGTACTCCTTTCCATCCTCCCATATGATAGTTTCCTTAGTGCGGACGGTTGAGCGGGTCAGGAAAGCAAAGTCAGCGGAGCTATCTTTGAAGACAACAAACCGATACTCGGGGTGCCCTTCCTTTTTCATGAGGACAAAGGTATTACTTTCCTCGGGCTTGAAGGACGCGCACAATTGTATAGAGGAGAATTTTGAGGTCTAAAAGGAGAGACCGATTTGCCAAATAGATGAGGTCATAGCGCATGCGCTCAATCATTTCATCTATGGAGGAGGCATAGCCAAACTTTACCATGCCCAGACTGGTAATCCCAGGGCGCACTTTGAGAAGCTGCTTGTACTCGGGGGCGCGAGCGATGATTTGATTGATGAAGTATTGCCGCTCTGGGCGTGGGCCGACGAGGCTCATGTCTCCTTTCAGCACGTTCCAGAACTGCGGCAGCTCATCTAGCCGAGTCTTGCGTAGCCAGCGTCCAATAGGCGTGATTCGTGGGTCTCCCTCCCGACTTAGAGCCGGGCCGTCTTTTTCCGCATCCACATACATGGTGCGAAACTTATAGATAGTGAATGGACGACCATTTTTGCCTATTCGCTCCTGGCGAAAAATAATCGGCCCTGGCGAAGAAAGCCGTACCAATAGCGCAAGGATCGCCATCAAAGGGGCTAAAAGAATGAGAGCCAAGAGAGAAACTATAATGTCTATCATTCGTTTCACCAGCTCATACCATGGCGAAGGTGGAGAAGGTGTGATAGTTACCCACGGAAAATCCATGGGGCTGCCTACTCGGACGCTTCCCCCCAAAACATCTCGTAACGCAGGTATTAGATGCACCTCTATCGGTAGGCCGTTGATATGGGCAAGAACTGTCTGGAGAAGTTTCTCGTCGGTATTTTCGGTAGCGATGACTACATGATGAGCATCCCGCCGTACTGCGATCTGCTCCAGCTGCTGGAGAGAGCCCAAATATTTTGCTTTGCCTCGCAAAAGTGACTCACCTCCCTCTTCTACTGTAACGTACCCAATGATGTCATAGCCGAGCCCCTCCCCATGCTTTTGTAAGTCCTTCCAGACAGAAAAGGCTTTTTCACCATCTCCCACGATGATAGTGGGGAAACGAAAGAGATTTTTCCGCAGTATCTTGACTATGACTAAACGCAGAAGCAGAAGGGAAATCCAACTAAGGGTAACCTGAAGGACAATATAGGACAGGAGCGTAATACGATAGGTACGATAGTTAGGGATGGGGTCATCTAAGAAAGCCAGAAAGAAAAGAGCTAAGCTCCCCAAAATTGTGAGCCATGCTCGGTTAAGGATTTCCCGAAGGACAGACTGACGAATGGGGTCTTTATAGCTGCCTCCAAGGGCATAAATGATGGTCCAATAGGTTCCGACGATAAGCGGAGCCCACAGATACTCCCATAAAGTTCCACTTTGGGGGGTGGGGGTGTAGAGATAGAACTTGCGTAGGAGATAGAAAGCTACCCATCCTCCATAGCTCCAGATAAAGTCTGAGAGGGCAAAAAATAACCCAATAAGCTGTCGTCTCATGGTCGCTGAAGAGTTATGAGGCGAATGTCGTCCAGATAGAGGGTGTAGGTTCCTACGCTGTCTCCTGCGCTGGCAATATACAAGCGATAGCGATAGAGCCCTGCCCCAGAGGCTATCCACGGGGTGAGGTCTAAGTAATAAGTTGCCCAGCCAGTATCAGGCGGACGCAAAAGGAGAAAAATTTCTCTAGAGACTAGGGCTCCTGTGCGCTTATTTTCTTGAGTAACCCCTACGCCAAGATTTCGGTTGCCTTTGAGAGAAATTTCTGCCCATACTTCTCCCTGGGGAAACTCAAAAGGGGTAGTACTTTCTGCTCGGAAATCGCTATTTGGGGAAAGGGTTACTTCTCCTGCCCAGATTCCTCGGCGAGGCTCTGTAAGCGTCCTGCGTATCTGAACCGCCCCAGGCTCTCCTAAATTTGTGCTGCGGAGGCTAAGCTGAGGACTCTCAAAATCTTCTCGCAGGAGATATCTCAAGAGAGTGTCAGGAAAGTACCTATAAATAGGAGTGTAAGAGCGCTTTTCCTCTGGAAGAAGAGCGGTTTCCAAGGTATCAAACATCCAAAAGGGATAGGGTCGTCGTGTAGCTGAAATGCCATTTACTCGGACACCTCCAGCCAACAAAATGGGGCTTGTACCTGCTGGCACGATGGGGAGGCTTCCACCAGCCTCTACCATGCTTAGATATTTCCCTTGCGGATAGACCCAGGCATCTAATGCTGGTGAGATAAGCAGGGTGTCATTTTCTATTATCACTTTTCCTGCATTTATCTGGAGGTAGGCAGGGGGGAGCGCTTCGGTCGGGCGGCAGCTAACGAGTAAAAAAGAGATGCCGCTCAGATAAACTCTCCACCTGCTGCGCCCATACCATGACCGAATACACATGTTCTAAAGAAAGGGTTGAGGACCTTTGCTCACTGATGCAATGCAAAAAATGTTCCAGTTCGGCACTGAGGGCATCTCCAGGGGCAACCTCAACTGGGAGAGGCGAGAATTCTGCGGGCGCAGAAGGGTTAGAAGCCTCCCAGAGGGCGACAGAACGGTGTAGCAAGTCTGCCTCCGCCCATAGTCCTGCTCCATGGGCGGTTAGGCGACGGCGCTTATAGGGTGCGACGCGGCTTACAAGAAAACTTGCCGCCCGTCCATCTACCAAATCTATCCATACTTGGATGGAGTCCGCTTGAGAAGTCTGTATGCGATAGGCGCCTGCTCTCACATCTGAGAGATGCCCTTCTGTAAGCGCCCAGAATAGGTCTAAATCGTGGATAAGAAGGTCCATGACAGCAGAGGCATCAGAGCCTCGGGGCGTCCAAGGCGCCACCCGCTCAAAGTGAAAAAGAGTAAATCGCTTTGCATAGGGAAGTAGCGCCTGAAAGGCAGGGTTGAACCGCTCTATGTGTCCTGCTATCGCTACAGTGCCAGCTTCTTCCCACAAGAAGATGAGCTTGTTTAGCTCTTCTAAGCTGGTCGTTACAGGCTTCTCTATGAGGAGGTGCTTACGGGCTCGTAGAGCAAGCTCCGCATAGGAAAAATGCGTAGCTGTGGGGGAGGCGATAATGACCGCCTCTACTGCATCAAGAAGGGCTTCGTACGACTCTACTACTGGAAGCCCCCGAGCACGCAAACGCTCTTTCGTCGCCTCATCTGTATCATACAGGGCTGTTACCTGGATGCTGGGATGAGCCAGTGCCTTCTCTAAGTGAAGGCTGCCCATGTAGCCAAGCCCTACGATGCCAAGACGGAGGGGCGCCCTCATCCCAGCTGCCGCTCAAGCTCTGCTAATAGCCGCAGATTGGCTTCTTGTAGAGCATTTGCTTTGCGACGAGTGATAGGTGCCCATACCCTTCGCTTTTGCAACTTGCGCCGTGCTCTATTGCGCCTCACATACACGCGCTTGTCCGGTTTCCGAGCCATGCCCACAAAGGTAACGCACTCGTTTCAGAAGATAGGCTCCCCACTGGAAGAGAAGCAAACGAGACCACGGCTCTCGTATGCTACATGCCCCCTTTAGAGCCTGTAATGCACTTTAGGCTTAGAGGGCTGGTTCTTTTGAGAGCTAAAATCTCCTTTCGGTCTAAATAGCACTTGGGCACTCCTATTCAGCCATAGCGTATGAGAACATGGGAGAAAAAAGCTTCCTTTCTGGGGCCGCGATGAGCTGCTCCGGAGAATAAACTAAAAAAGTGCTTTCACCTCTCCCCAAAATCGCCAGTGATCCTGTGCGTGCAGAGGTAGGCAGTGCGATAGCACAGGTGCTGGGACTGCCAGAGCAGGAGATAGAGCATTTGCGCCGACTTTTAGGGTGTGAGCCTATTTTGACGCAGAAGCCGTTACAGCACAGGCGAGGTTGAGCCCTTATCTACGCTCCCATCGGATAAAAAAAGAGCGAGGCGGCATCGGATAGCCCTGAATTACCTGATAAGAGGCTTGAAGGAGGTTTTCAGCTCCTATTTCCACCCGCCATCCTTTTCCTACATAAGCGAAAGAAATCCCGTGGAGATGATAGGGGGCAAGAAGCGTATATCGGCTGAGGGTCAGACTACTGGTGCGCCAGCTGACGTACTGGGTCTGATACAGGAGCCGGTAGCGCTTCCGGGCGTACATTATCCCTCCGCTAAGGAGGTAAGGAGGGGTGTAGGGCAGAGGCCCCCCATCAGTAAAGGAATACTCCCGAGCAGAGAGGAGAGTTCCCGCCAGCCATGTTTGGAGGTGAGAGGCGCGATACTCCAATCGCCCTTCTGCTCCTATGCTTTCCACATAACCTAAACTGTAAGCCTGCCAGCGTACGGGAGAAAGGGGCACGGTAACAATGCGATTACGCGTCTGCGTCCAGAAGCCTGCAAGGTAGAGGTGCCAGCGCCGCAGGGCTTTTTCCACAAAGGCTTGGACTTGATGAGACTGCTCAGGCGGCAAGGAAGGATTTCCATACCCTATCCAGTACCTTTCCCATAGGCTGGGGAAGCGAATCCCGCGCATGATTTCTATCCCTATCGCTCGCCAGCCTGTCCGCAGAAGAAAGGAAGTTTGTAGAGAGAAGCGCGTTAAGCTCGTAAGCCGTCCTTCTGCACGAAAGTAGGTAGAAGGCTTTTGCCATTGAAGAAAGGCTGTCAGTGCCCCCTCTTGCTGACCGAGAGAGGGGAGAGGCATGTAGCCCAAAGCTGTACGATTGCTCCGCACATGGTCTGAAGCAAAGTAGAGGGAATATCCTGCGAGGAAGGAAGCGTCGCCCCACGCTTGTTGAAGCTGCAGCTGGACGGTGTGGAGATGGCTTTTCCCTTGCTGTTGAAAGGCATCTGTGTGATTTACCAACTCCCAGAGATGTTGGAGGCGTAGGCTTCCGTGGGGTACAAGAACTTCAAGAGTATGGGCAAGGAGCTGCTGCCTCAGCTGCTCAGCGGGTCCCCCAGCTGCTCCGACAAGTACGGGAGGAGGGATGAATTGACCACTGGCGTATCCCCAGCCAGTAACCTGCCAAGGCCCTCGCCGGTATGCCCATGTGCTCTGAAGGTAGCGGTAATCTGCATTTTCTCGCCAGCCCCTTTCGGGTACAGTGAAGGGATAGCGATTGAGGGCAGAAAGCCCCGAAAGCTGAAAGAGAGAAGAAGGTGTCTCATGAAGAACATACCCCATAATTTCCCCGTACTGAGCGGTGCGCCAGCCAAAGGCTCGTCGGTGCTGCGTAGGATGCCAAGATAAGCTCAGGATGCCTATCGCTCCCGGAGAGAGCGTGAGATTGCCCCCAGGTGTGAAGGTTACGTGGTGGAGGCCGGGGAGGAAAAAAGGCGCAAGATTTACTATGCCGAGAGTCGGTGCTCTCAGAGGAAGCCCTTGAAAGCTAATGGCGGTGAGAGCTGCTCCCATGCCGCGGACAGAAAGGGTTTTCAGTCCCCCCTGGCCCCCGTAGTCTCGGAGATACACCCCCTCTGTCTGCGCTAAAAGAGCAGAGAGATGCTCTCCAACTGCAAGCCAGCCCAACGAATCTACTCCCCAGCGCTTCTGCCGCAGAGAGCGCTCTGCTTCAATGAATAAAGGGGGAAGGGCATACTCCCTTCCCCCTGTGGTATCTCTGGTCTGACTAAAGATGAGCTCAGGCAGCCAAATAAGGCGCCAAAACCAGCGCCACAATGCCCGTCAGTTTGACGAGAATGTTCATAGAAGGACCTGAAGTATCCTTGAGGGGATCGCCTACGGTGTCGCCAGTAACGGCCGCTTTGTGCGGCTCAGATTTTTTGTAGTACCGCTGTCCATCTATTTCTACCCCTTTCTCAAAGGACTTTTTGGCGTTGTCCCAGGCCCCCCCGGCGTTACTCTGGAAAAGCCCCAGAAGCACGCCGCTCATTGTAACCCCTGCCATGTACCCTCCCAAAACTTCAGCACCCAGCGTCAGACCTATCACTGCTGGGATAAAAAGAGCTAAGGCTCCTGGAAGCACCATTTCCCGAAGGGCGGCTTGGGTAGAGATTTCTACACAGCGCTCATACTGGGGTTCTGCTTTGCCCTCCATAAGCCCCGGAATCTCCCGAAACTGTCGCCGAACCTCTTTTACCATATCCATCGCCGCTCGCCCCACTGCTGAAATAGCAAGAGAGGAGAAAAGGAATGGCACCATCGCTCCTACTAAAAGTCCCCCGAGTACAGGTGCTTTGTAAATGTCTATGCCGGGGATATTTGCTACTCCTACATATGCAGCAAAGAGAGCAAGGGCTGTGAGAGCCGCCGAAGCGATAGCAAAGCCTTTCCCCATGGCTGCGGTGGTATTCCCTACGGCGTCTAAGATATCCGTACGACTACGCACTTCTTCGGGGAGCCCGCTCATTTCGGCGATGCCCCCGGCATTATCGGCGATGGGTCCGAAGGCATCTATCGTCAGCTGCATAGCCGTAGTACTCATCATACCTGTCGCAGCGATAGCTACCCCATACAGTCCTGCTAAATAATAGGCTCCTAAAATCCCCGCTGCCATAACGAGAGCGGGTAGCGCTGTAGATTCCATCCCTACCGCTAACCCTCCGAGGATATTAGTGGCATGTCCGGTTAGAGAACGCTGGACGATAGAGCGCACTGGCCGCTTCCCCATACCAGTGTAATACTCAGTAATCCAGCTCATGAGAGCCCCCACTAAAAGTCCGATACCAATTGCTCCAAAAACCCGTAGAGGCTGGACGCTTTGCCCGCGTAGGGTTACTTCTTGGGGAAGGAGCCACAGAACCAAACCATAGGAAGCAAGCACGGTGAGGATTATAGCGCTCCAGTTGCCTAAGTTGAGAGCATTTTGTACCTCTTGAGGTCCTGCCCCTTCCCGCACTCGTACAAAAAAGGTGGAGAGGATGGAGAAAAAAAGCCCCGTCCCTGCCAAAAAAAGCGGAAGCAAAACCGGACCAAGTCCCTGAGCGCTCTGGGTCATTTCCCCGCCGAGTACCATAGTTGCCAAAATCGTGGCTACATAGGAGCCAAACAGATCAGCACCCATGCCCGCAATGTCGCCTACGTTGTCTCCGACATTGTCGGCGATGACGGCGGGATTGCGGGGGTCATCTTCGGGGATGCCAGCTTCTATTTTACCTACCAGGTCAGCTCCGACATCGGCTGCCTTCGTGTAAATACCTCCCCCAACCCGTGCGAAAAGAGCAATACTTTCTGCTCCCAGAGAAAAACCCGTAACGACTTCTATAACGCGACGCACCTCGGGGCTGAGGGGATCTCCTCCAGCGAAAAGGTAGAAAAAGAGCACAAAAAGCCCCCCTAAGCCCAAAACAGCTAAAGACCCTACCCCGATTCCCATGACTGACCCGCCGTGAAAAGCGATAGCGAATGCCTTCGCTAAGGAAGAACGCGCAGCTTCAGTAGTTCTTACATTGGCTCGGGTGGCGATGCGCATTCCGATATACCCTGCCAAAGCAGAAGTGAAAGCCCCTACTAAAAATGCCGCTCCAATCAAGGGATGGGAGCGGCTCTCTCCACTATGCCCTCTCAAGGTTCCACTGTAAGCCAAAAGACCAGCTACGATTATGGCGAAGACGGCGAGGACCCGCCATTCAGCTTTGAGAAAGGCGAGGGCTCCCCGAGCAATGTAGCTGGAAATTGCTTGCATCCGAGCTTCTCCTGCACTGCGGGATAATATCCATCGCATGCGCCATAAGAGAAACAATAGGCCTATACCCCCCAACCCCAGGGGGAGATACAGGAGTGAATTCATACGGGGGCAAAGTTAGGTTTTGAGGCTACTGATGAAGCTTACTTTTGCGGCGGCTGTAGAGAAAATACACTAAGAGCCCAAGAGCTCCCCAGATGGCAAACGCTCGGAGATTTTCCTTCCGAGCTTGACTCATAAGGAAGATATTCACAAGAGCCCCCCCTAACGAAACAAGAGGCCACAGGGGCGCCTTATAAGGACGCTCTAACTCCGGCCGCTTAATCCGTAGGATAAATACGGAGAGAGAGACCAGAGTGAAAGCCAAGAGTGTCCCTAAGCTGGTGAGTTCTGAGACATTGACGATAGGGACGAAACTGGCTGTAAGAGACATGATCGCTCCTACGAGTAAGGTACTGCGGAAGGGAGTTTTGTACTTCGGATGAATGTAGCCGAAAATCCCTTCAGGTAGCAGCCCATCTTTCGCCATAGCGAGGAAAATGCGTGTCTGCCCTAAAAGCATCACTAACATGACCGAAATCAGCCCCGCTACCGCTGCGAAAGTGATAATGTAAGTAGCCCACTCTACTCCCGCCCCCGCAAATGCCGAAGCCACTGGGGCTCGTTCGTCTAGCATTTTGTAAGGCACCATGCCCGTCAGCACGACCGAGACACCGATATATAAAAGGGTCGTGATGAGAAGGGAGGCAACGATGGCAAAAGGCACATCACGACGAGGATTGATAGCTTCGCCCGCTTGTGTAGAAACAGCGTCAAAGCCGATATAAGCAAAAAATACTATCGTCGCTGCTGTGAATACCCCTGACCAGCCGTAATGAATGTTCCCAGCAGCATCTATTTCCGGCTCGGGGATAAAAGGGGTCCAGTTGTCGGGGTTGATAAAGAAGAGCCCCGCTAAGATTACAAAAAGCACCGCTCCGACTTTGATAAAGACTATGAGGTTATTTGTGGAGGCGGTTTCTTTGATGCCTCGCAGGAGGATGCTCGTAACGAGCCATGAGATGAGAAAGCCGGGAAGGTTTATAGCAAAAGGGGGGGCTGCTTCATTTAGCTCCCGAGCCTTCTTAGCAGCAGTAAAAGGATCATTCACAAGCCAGTAGGGCAGATGGATGTCAAAAAGGTGAAGGAGCTTCTCAAAATACCCGCTCCATGCCACAGCCACGGTAGTAGCCCCCATCATGTACTCTAAGATTAAATTCCATCCGATAAACCATGCAACAATCTCTCCCACAGTGGCATATGAATAAGCATAGGCGGAGCCCTCTACAGGTACGATACTGGCAAACTCGGCATAAGCCATCGCTGCTAAAAGGCAAGCAAATCCGGCGATTACAAACGATAAAGCCAACGCAGGCCCTGCATAGAGCTTTGCGGCTACACCTGTCAGAGTGAAGATGCCGCCACCAATGATTGCTCCAATGCCCAAAGAAACTAAGGACCACCGTCCCAGCGCTCTGCGGAGCCCCGTCTGCTGCGCTTCTTTCTGATAAGCCTCTACTGCCTTTGTACGAAATAGGCTTTTGAGAAAATCTTTTACATCCATCCCTCCAAAAATACAGGGACGCAGGCGAACGCAGGTTTTTCTTCACCTGATACTACTACTTAGGGGCTTTGGCGAAGGCTCTTTAGAGAGCAGTTTATGCTTATACCTTTGGGATGTGCGGTATGGGCTTTTTTGCGGGATTATCTGGGCGCAGCTTTTTTCTATAGAGGGGGAGGTGCGCACGCCAGCAGGAGAGCCCTTGAGTCATGTGATTGTGCGCCTTCCGCAGACGGGCTTCCAGACAGTAAGCAATGCCGAAGGGCGCTTTATCATCAGTGTGGCAGCTGATACGCTGATAATAGAACTGCGTCATTTAGGCTATCGCGTGCGCAGAGATACGCTCTATCGCATGCAGGGCAAGGGGACTTATACATTTACTCTATATCCTCAGGAGGTGAGATTGGGAGGGGTTGTAATCACCGAGGGTGGAAAAGACCCCGGAGAGATTATCATCCGTCGCGCTATTGCTGCCAAAGCCTACAATCGGACCTGCCTTTCGCAGTATAGAGTAGAAACTTACACGCTTTTTTCTGCACGGTGGTTAGAGCCGCCTGCGCCTGCGCTTCAGCGATTGGCTCAGAGGTCTTTTGCCCAAGGAGATATTCTTTTCATGAGTGAGACTTTCTCTTACATCTACTTCGCTGCACCAGATAAGTATCGTGAAGAGATTGTCCGTTCTCGGATTGTAGGCACGCGTCAATACAGCTTTTTAGGCGGGTGGATTTTTCAAGGCTTTGACCCCTATGCAGAGCGGCTGTCTTTGGCAGAGCTGACGGAGACCCCGTTTGTCCTTCCTCTGGCGCAAGATGCTCCTTTGTACTATAGATACAGGCTTCTGGGCAGCTATTGGGATGAGGAGAGATTTTTCTACAAGGTAGCTGTGGAGCCGCGCAGCAGCGCTTCTCCCTGTGTAGCTGGCTATGTGATAATCGCCGATGAAAGTTATGCGCTTACAGGCTTGGAATGGTATGTAAAGCCCCCGCGTCCCCTACGGTATGCCGATAGTATGGGGGTTCGTGCGACCTACATACCAGTAGGTGAGTGCTATCAAATGGGGGAGCTTAGCTTCAAGGGACACTTTCGCATTTCCCTTCCCATCGGGGGAAGCATAGCGATTGGAGGCGAGGGCTACGCTTCTTACAAAAGGTATCAGGTCCTTGCCCTTTCTCAGCCCTCTAAAGTTTCGCCAGCAGGGAAAAAGCAAATGCGTTTGGCTCGTCAATCTTCTGGCACGCAGGAAAAAGCCCGTATTTCTGCTAATCTTTCAGCGTCAGGCGAAACTACTTCCACCCCCACAGAAAACGCTATGCCGATAGAGACACTACGGGTGAGCCGGGTGGATTTTGGGGAATTTGTGCGAATTCTGCCAGAGGCATCGCAGGCTTCTTCGGCTTTTTGGGATAGCGTGCGACTGGCTCCTTTGGATTCGGTTCAGCTGAGTTATTTAGAGAGGCATGAGGCTATGCTTGCTGAGCGTGAAACAACCTCTACACAGGGACGCAGACATCGGTGGGGGCTGACGCAGGAGGGGATAGGCTGGATCTACCGGGGTCGTTCTGCGGCGGGGGGGATCACCTTGCAGTGGATAGGATATACGCCATTAGAAGGGTGGATTTTTCCTGCCAAGGTAGGCTATCAACTGCGTTCAGAGAGGTGGGTGCGCGAGCTGACCCTCTATGGGCGCTACGGCCTGGGATGGAACCGATTTCTGCCTGCGGCGCAAGTTCAAGTCAGGCAGGTAAAGTATCCACTCCAGCACTGGCATATAGCTGGGGGACTGCAGGTGCGAGAGCCAACCGACTTCACCCAGATTTTCCCCTTCTGGAATGCCATTTATAGGGTTCTACGGAGTGAGACGCCTTGGCAAGGTTATCTAAGGCCTTTTGTAGAGGTTGCTTCTCGGCGTCATTTTCATCGCACCATAGAGGGAGAGGTGCGGGTAAGCTGGGACAAACGAGCCTATGAGGATGGGGGAGTATATGAAGCATGGCGAGCAGCTGTGTGGATGGACTGGCAGCCAGGAACGCGCCTTTTTACTACCCCTAAGAGTACCAGATTTATCAGACCAGAAAAAGTCATGGTATGGCGCGTGCGTAGTGGGGGGGAAGTTGCTCTTTTGCCGAGACAGGTTCTTGTATCTCTTTCGGGGGCGATTTCTCCTGAGCTTTCTATAAGTCCTTTCGGGCGCTTGCTCTTTCAGATAGGGGGAGCATGGCAAAATGATTTTGCTCCATGGGGTGACAGGTTATATGTGCCCACTACACCGCTTGTGTTTCATCGTAGCTACTCGGATTTTGTGTTCTGGGGGGCTTATGAAAGCGTAGGGCGGTGGGGAGGATACACTTTGCTTTCGTGGCTTCCAGCAGGGGCGCTCATGCGTCTCTTACCTATTCTGAGGCAAACGGCATGGCAGGAGGCTTTTACCTTACGAGCTCTATATGGTGAAAAGGGAGGCTGGCACTTAGAGGGAAGTTTCTTTCTCCATCAGCTAGACTTGCGCTTGCGAAAGACGGGGCTCGCTCATCCCTTCAGTATAGGGCTTCACACAGCTTTCGGCAGAGGCATAAAGAGAGGGGCTCTTACCATCGCTATAGGCGACATAAGTGGGTTGCTTTCCTTTTTCAAGCCGGCGCGCAGGTGAAGGGGATTTGGCTCTCGGGGGAAGCCCTTCGTGCTGTATGGAGTCAGCTTCCTTACTCAGAGGAGCCTTTCGCGGAATGGGTGTGGTGGGAGACGCAAGACCTCCCTTGGGGAGCGGTAGTAGTAGAGGAAAAAGGAACTCCGATAGCTGCTATACCTTTGGCACAGCGCCAAATAGGACCTTTTCAGCTATGTAGGCAGCCGCTGAGCATTCCCTACCTGCCGGTTCTTTTGAGGGAACCCCTACCTTCCAGGCTGTCTGAGCGCTACAGGGTTATAGGACATATTCTCTCTGCGTTTGGAGCATGGGCTCGCCGAAAGCGCCTGTCGTATATAGCGGGAAGTCTCTCGCATACATGGAGCTACCTTCCTCCTCTGAGCCCTTTTGAGGTGCGGGGGCATGGCAGTTTTGTCTTATATCCAGGGGAGTTTTCCCCTTCAAGGGAGCTTTTACGAAAGGTGCGGCAAGCCTCTAACCTTTCCTTACAACTACTCTCCCCGTTAGAGGGATTTGAGTGGTGGGCGAGTCATCGTCCAGCTGGCGTCTCACCTAAGCTGGTTCAGCAGCTTAGGCCCCTAATGAAGCTTCGGCAGATTTGGCATGTAGTAGGGGTGGGGGATCCTCTCCAAGCGATAGGACTATTTCTGATAGGTCGGCATCGTGTGTGGTATATGGCTGGAGCGCATAAAGGGCAAGGGCAGGCAGGCACCCGACTTTTGTATGAAGCGATTACTTGGGCGCATGAAAAAGGATGGGAGTTTGATTTTCAAGGCTCGGTTATTCCGAGTATAGAGCGGTTTTTCCGGCAGTTTGGCGGACGGTGGGAGAGGCGCTACCACATCTCCGCATGGCGCATTTGGTAACTTCGCTCTATGCCACTTACAGTTCTGAGTGAAGAGACTTCCCTTCTGTCTCAAATTCTTGCTGAGCTGCGCAATCAAAAGCTCCAGAAAGATCGTCATCGTTTTCGTTGGAATCTCAAGCGTGCTGGCTTTATCATAGCGTATGAAATAAGTCGGCGGCTCTCCTATATGCCGGCGGAAGTAACGACGCCCTTAGCTCAAGCCCAGGTTTATGTCTTAGCGGAGCCGCCAGTGCTGATAAGTATTCTGCGGGCAGGCAATGCTTTTTTAGAAGGGGCGATGGAGGCCTTTGATTTTGCCGATGTAGGGTTTGTTGCTGCTCGTCGTACAGAGCTAACTAATCGGGAGGTGCAGGTGGAGGTGGATTATCTGGCTGTACCGCCCTTGGAAGGACGGTCAATTATTCTCATAGACCCCATGTTGGCTACGGGACGAAGCATTTTGCTTTCATATGAAGCCCTTCTTCTGCGAGGCCGCCCAAAGGCAGTATTTGTAATGGCTCTAATAGCTTCGGAATTCGGCGTGAAAGCTGTCCAGAAGCAACTGCCTCAAGCTCATCTGTATGTGGGAGCGGTAGATAAAGAGCTTACAGCCAAGGCATACATCGTACCAGGGCTGGGGGATGCGGGCGATTTAGCCTACGGGCCCTTACATGCTTGAGGGGGTGGGGGATATTTTGAAGTACATCCTTATCTTCTTCGCAAGCGGCTTTAAGTTTATGGTAGGGGTGGGGATGAGCATAGGGATGAGGCTTAGTTTTTGGGAGCAGTTTTTGACCACTACGATGGGAGGCATAGCGGGAGTGATTTTTTTCACATATGTAGGAGATACACTGCGTCAATGGATAGCTCGTCGCCGAGGGCGTCCGGTGACCGGAGTCTCTTCTCAAAAATGGGCATATTTTTGGCAGCGATATGGTCTATGGGGGGTGTCCTTTTTGACGCCGCCTATTTTGAGCCCTCCGATAGGGACGGCGATAGCGTTAGCGTTTGGCTCGCCGCGCCACGTCATCGTAATACGCATGAGCATAGCCATGCTTGTATGGGGGCTGTTTTTTGCAGGGGCGTGGGACTGGATAAAGAGGGCATTATTGTAGAATATTTCATTTTTTACGAAAGTTGTATCTTTGCATCATGAGAAAGCTTGGGCTCCTGCTGCTCACAGCGAGCTTTCTGTGGGCGCAGGAGAAGGACTCGCTTCCCATTTACACGGTAGATACGATTCGGATTGAGGAGGTTTCGGCTAATCGGCTCTCGCCTATTGAAAATAGTGTAGATAAGGTTCTGCGGCTTGCTCCTAACACCCAGCCGGTGTATCGGAGCGTTCCTTTCGCCCAGGAAGTAGTATATCAGGGGCTTCTTCCCACGCAAACGCAGGTTACGATTGATGGCATGCGAATTCTTCCCGCTTGTGTGGATAGGATGGATCCAGTCCTAACCTTTGTAGAGGCGGCGGCGGTGGAGAATGCCGCTTGGCAGGCGGCAGGACGCTGGGGAGCAACTCCTACGATGGTTGTTCATCTATTTTCTCCTGAGGGGCCGCAGGAGGGGCAAGCAGCTTTGCTGGTAGGAGATAACTATCACCGGCTTTCTTTCAATGCTCGCTATCGCAAGCGTATAGGGCGATTTTCTTATGCGTCTGCGATTACTTTCCGAAAGGGGGGGGATTATCGGATTGGGAGAAATTTTTTTGCCGGCTCTACGGAGGAAGATAGCCTCTGGCGGCGAGGGAGAACCTTGAAAATCCCTTCTTTTGATAAGCTGAATCTCTACACCGCCTTACGGTATGCGATTTCAGAAAAGCACTTTGTAGAAGCCAGCTATTTAGGAGACCACTTTTACAATGTAGCCTATCCTGCCCTTATTATGGATGCGATTCACAGTGCTATGCACTTAGTGAGCTTTCGGTATGTGTGGCGGGGTGTTTCGGACCTTCGGTTGTATGGGAGTACAATTTTTCATGACATGACGGATACGACTCGTCCAGAAGAGGAGATTAGGACGAGGGTCGTCATGCCGAATATGTACATGCCCATGAAAGGCATTACGCGCACAGCTGGGGCGATCTGGGAAATCACATGGTGGGAGAAAGGAAGGCTAACTATTCGTCAGCGGAGTGAATAC
>JANXDD010000003.1:0-14702 GCA_025059915.1 Bacteroidia bacterium
GAAGGCGCTGGCGCGCCCAAAAATACCCTATCCTCCCAACCTGACCCCACAAAGCTGCCCCTCCAAGCCAGCTCCTTATCCCCGTCTCATTCCTCCACCAGTTCTAAGTCCACCAGCCGCCTGTCAAAATCTATTCCTACCACTCTCACCTTCACCTGATCCCCCAGTCGGTATCGCTGTTTCGTATAGCGTCCCTTGAGCACATGGTGATAGGGGTCAGTTTCATATACATCTGGAGGCAGGCTCCGCAGCGGTACCAACCCCTCTGCCCGACTTTCTATAAGCTCCACATAGATTCCCCAAGATTCTATTCCCACGATGATTCCCTCCATTTCCCGCCCCTGCATCTGACGGAGGTATTCCAGCTGCTTATATCGCACTGAGGCGCGTTCGGCTTGCTCGGCTATTTTCTCCCGCTGAGAACTGTACCGACAAATCTCCTCTAATCGCCCCACATCTGGATACGGGGAGGGTTTCCCTTCCAGCAGGGCTCCCAAAATTCTATGAACGACCAGGTCTGGATAACGGCGAATCGGACTTGTAAAATGAGTGTAATGCGTAAATCCAAGCCCATAATGCCCAATGTTAGTGGGCGTATAGAGGGCTTTAGGCATAGAGCGAATAGCTACCGCCTGAATAATATGGGCCTCGGGCTTTCCTTCTATTTCCTCTATTAGCTGATTTAGAGAACGGGTCAGAGCTCGGGCTGAACGAATGTCTATGTCATACCCAAAACCTTCTAAGAAAATTTGGAGGGCCTTGAGCTTATCAGGCTTGGGCATATCATGAACTCTGTAGACGGTGGGGACGCCCCGCTGCTGCGACAAAAACAGCGCCACTTGCCGATTGGCTAAAAGCATAAGCTCCTCTATGAGCTTATGGGCATCTTTACGCTCTTTTACATAAAGCTCTACGGGACGCATCGCTTCATCCAAACGGAACTTAATCTCCTCCGTTTCAAAGCGGATACCTCCTTCCTTCATCCGCAGATGATGAAGCTGCTTAGCCAAAAGATTGAGGATCTTCAGCTCTTCTGCAAAAGGTCCTCGTCCTGTCTCTAAGACCTTTTGGGCTTCCTCGTAGGAAAAGCGGTACTGGCTATGAATGATAGTGCGTCCCATCCAGACGCTACGAATGCGGGCATGGGCATCCATTTGAAAAACGACAGAGAAAGCCAGCCGATCCTCATGAGGCTTGAGAGAGCAGAGATGAGCGCTGAGCCGCTCTGGCAGCATCGGCACCGTCCGGTCCACGAGATACACGCTGGTTCCCCGTGCATAAGCTTCTTTATCTAACGCTGTCCCTGGACGGACATAATAACTCACATCGGCGATATGAATCCCTACCTCAAAAAGCCCCTCAGAAAGGACCCGAAAAGAGATAGCATCGTCAAAATCTTTTGCATCCTCGGGGTCTATCGTGAAAGTAGGCACGCCCCGGAAATCATGCCGTCCCTCTTCCTCTTGAGGGGGAATGCCCTCTTCTAATGAAGAGGCTTCGGCAAGAGCTTCCTCTGAGAAACCCTCAGGCAGCTCAAATTCATGCATGATGGCGTGAATCTCCGTGTGATGCTGACCAGGCTGTCCCAGCACTTGTACTACTTCTGCTATTGGATATTTGAGCCCCCATGAGAGAAAACGAACGGCTACTTTTTGACCGATGAGGGAGGCTGGAGTATCCTTAGGCAGCTGAAAATCTATACTCAGCGGCGGCTGTTGTGGAGTTACATACAGGCGCCCGTTGCGCCCCTCTTCTACTATGCCAACGAAGGTCCGATGAGAAGGAGCTATTTTTCTAAGAACCTTTCCCAGAACCTGCTCTGGATAAATGGCGAAAATCTCCACCTCTACCTTCTCCCCCGGCAGAAGTTTGAGCTTTCTAAAATCTCCCAAGCTGACCTTCAGACCGAGGGGCTCCAGCTGCACGTAGGCTTCCTCATACTTTGTCTGAACCTCCGCTATGAAACTGCGCCCGAGAAGGTTAAGAGCATATCGCCCTTTGCTATCTTTGAGTAGCCACCCTTCTTCAGCAAGTGTTTCTAACTCCACAAGCAGAACCGAGTCGTCTATGAGAGGACGCACCCTCTCCAGCAGCTGCGAGAATCTCCACTTTTTAGAACCTTTCTGAAGAAAGATGGGAACAAGTAAAGAAGTAATGGGACGCATTAGGGGGCTATGACTTCAAACTCTACTCGCCGATTCTGGGCTCGCCCCTCAGGCGTACGGTTATCTGCAATTGGCTGGGTGTTTCCATGTCCTACTGCCTCTAAGCGACTCGGGTCAATCCCCTTCCGAATAAGATATTGACGCACATTTATAGCCCGTTCCTCAGATAGGCGCTGATTATGCCGAGGGTCAGGATCACCAATATCTGTATGTCCGTGGATGCGCAGACGCACCTGAGGGTTCTTTTTGAGAAAGTCAGCTATTTGGTCAAGGATCGGATAGGAGCTCGGCTCCAGCAGAGGACTATTCGGCTTGAAGAGGATGCGCGTCTCTCGGAGGATGGCGCCGAGGGTAGCAGGTTTGAGCTTGATAATCAAAGAGTCTCCTGGCTTCACCTCTGCCACTTGCGTGAAAGGGAAATAGCCTTTCTTTTCTGCCTCTACTACCACCTTCCCCGAAACTGAAGGATGATACTCTCCAGAAGAAGAAGTCGTGCCTGCCTGTAAAAGGGTTCCTTGATGGAGGAATCGGACCTGCGCCGCTTCTATGGGGGCAAGGGTGTTTTCATCCAAGACCCGTACATAAAATGGCGGCGGGGGAGGTGGCGCATCAGGCATAAGGCGAAGCTCTACTTGAACACTTTGTCCTTCTACCTTGACGGCTTTCTGCTGCGGTTTATAACCTGCCTTTTCGGCAGAAAGAGTGAGGGTATAGCTGCCAGAAGCGATTTCAGCTCGCCCTTCTCCCTGGGCAGAAGTAACGAGAGGAAACCCCTTCTGAAAAGGGGTGGCTTGAATCCGCACCCCTTCTATCGGGCGCCCAGACTGCGCATCAAAAACTCGCACTGTAAGAAAAATCGGCTGAACTTTCGGAGTATCTACAGGCTGGGGGCGCTTATATTTTTCCAGCTTTTCTATGGAGATGCGGCGGATAGCTGCATTGCGATAATCGCAGACGTAGAAAATGTTTGGTTTTTCTCCCAAGGATATCTCCACAGGCTCATTGAAGCGGGCATACTTTCCATTTCCATCTATCCAGCCCGGGCGTCCCGTTCCTGCCAGAATTTCTACTGTTTTCTCCGCAGCATTGATTTGATAGACGATGTGCCGCCCGCCATCAGCGATATACAAGTTACCATCTGGGTCAACAGCAACTCCCCCTCCGTGACCACCTCCAGACGTAGCAAAGCTTAGCCCTCCACTCAGCTCCCCCCGAATAGTCCATCCCCGAAAAGAGAGCTCTACGTACGTGCTTACCATCCCATCGGGCGTTACCTTCCGAATGCATCGGTTGCCTGCATCCACAATGTAAAGGTTGTCGTGTTTATCTATGGCGAGCCCTACGGGGGAATTGAGCTGAGCTTGCTTTCCATATCCGTCCCTATACCCCGGCAGTCCGTTTCCGACCACGGTAATGAGGCGCCTTTGAGGGGTAATTTTTCGCAGGGCATGATTCCCTGACTCTAATACCCATAGATTTCCTCGGCTATCTCGCACGATGGCAATGGGGAAAAGCAGCCGCGCCTCTCCCGGACCGCCGTCTCTGAAGCCTCCTCCTTCACCACCGATATAAGTAGTTACCTCTCCCGTAGGAGAGATTTTGCGAATCGCATGATTCATGTAATCGCAGACGTACAAGTTACCTGCTGGGTCCAGCGTAAGCCCGTGAGGGCTATTGAAAGTTGCCTCTTCTCGCTCACCGTCGTCAAAACCTGGACTGCGGGGCTGCCCAGCTACGAGAACCACTCGACCATCTGTCGTTACCTTGCGCACGCAGTGATTCTCATCATCTGAGAAGTAAATGTTTCCCGCTTTATCAACGACGATTCCATTAGGGCGATTCAGTGCTGCTTCTAAGGCTGGCCCTCCTTTATATCCGACTTTGCCGCTTCCAGCAACAGTTGTAACCTCTACCTTGTAAGTAACCTCTAACCCCTGAGCATAACCGAATACCCCTAAAAACGCTGCGGCTAAGACTTTTGCGCTCCGCATGGTAGATTTCATAATAGAGACAGCCCTTGAGAAGAAGAGCCTCTCTTGAGCGGGAGACGGGTTTCGAACCCGCGACCTTCAGCTTGGGAAGCTGACGCTCTACCAGCTGAGCTACTCCCGCACTGGGGCAAATGTAGTAAAAATCTCCTTATTTTCGTTCGGCAATAAGATAGCCTAAGATTCCTCCCCTGTCTCGCTCACGGCGCACCTCAAATCCAGCTGCTTTTAGCTTCTCTATAAGTACCTGAGGCTTAGCATGGTATTCTATGTGCCAAGTACGTACCCGCCGCAAACTTTCTGCCGGCAGTCCCTCAATCACCGCAAACTCACACCCTTCACAATCCAGCTTGAGAAAGTCAATCTCCTCTGCCTGTAGTTCCGTCAGAAGCTCCTCCAAGCCCATGACTTCTACCTCCTCTATTTGACTATACCTAATGAGCTTTTGCAAAGGAGACTCCGGCGGTTGAAGGGCATTTGCATCAGGCGAAGCTGGAGCGATGTGTAGGCGTAGCCGCCCTCGCTGCGCTCCAAAGGCATAAGGAAGCAGTTTGATCCTTTCCGTCAGTCCCATGCGCTGAATATTCTCTCGGGCAAGCTCGTAGTTAGGCTTGTACGGCTCTAACGCAAGAACTCGCTTAGCTCCTTGCAACGCAAAATATACCGCCGAATCGCCATTATACGCCCCCACATCTACCACTACTTTGTCTGTAAAGTCTTCGCCATAATCTTTTCTGCCAAAAAGCTCATACAAAGTCATAAGGTCCATGCCCACAGTAAGCCGTGTCAGGAAGGTGCCCGAGGGGGAAAGCTGCCAGAGCAGCTGGTCTATGGCTTCAGGCTGCTGCGAAGCCAGTTTCAGCCCATGCTTGCGAAGGTGGAGAAAGCCAAATATATTAGGGGGAGTAATCCGTCGCCGAAGAGTTTTTTCTCCATTCAGAAAAAGAAGGTGCTCATCCCTTCCCCATAGCATATTCCAGAGGCTTTTTAGAGGGAAGGGCAGTATGCTCTTTAGCTGAGGAAACCGAAGGAGAAGTTTGAAGATGTATAGCCAGCGCATTACGCTCGGGGATGGTACTTTTTGTAAGCGGCTTTAAGCTCAGAGGGCGAGAGCGCCAGATACTTCTGGGTAGTAGCGAGGCTCTCATGCCCGAGAAGGTCTCGCACCACCTGAACATTTGCACCATTTTTTAGAAGGTGGGTAGCGAAGCTGTGCCGCAGGACATGCGGATGAGTCTGTAAATACCGCCGTACAATCCGATATACTGCCATTGGATAAAGAGGCGCTCCCTTATCTGTACAGAGGAGAAAGTCATGAGCAGGCTGAAGGTTAGCTCTCTGAGCAAGGTATTCTTTCAGAAGCCGCTGTAAGCGCGGATAGAGCGGAAGGACTCGCCACTTATTGCCTTTTCCTAAAATATGAATCTCCTGCTCATAAAGCTGGCTGAGGCGCAGGGTTGTCAGTTCGCTTCTGCGCAAGCCGCATCCATACAGCAGTTCCAGAACCAGCTGGTCTCGCAGCACAGAAAACTCACGCGGCAAATCTTCTATCTGCCTAAAAACAGGAAGAAGCTGAGATTCAGAGAGAGCCTTAGGTAGAGCAGAGGGACGACGAGGCGAGCGTAAAGACCACGATAGCCCTTTCTCCTGCAGAACATGACGAATATACTTGTCCATTCGGCGGATGGCGGCAACTTTCCGGGCGCGGGTGGTACCTTTTTCGTATAGACTAAGCCAGGCTCGCAGCTGAAGAGGGGTTGCTTTTCTCCATTCAGAGGGGGCATCAAGGGGGTCAAATCCATGAAAGGTTTGACAAAAACGAGCCCAGCTCAGAAGGTCGCGCCGATAAGCCGCTATCGTATGAGGGCTTGCCCCCCGCAAAGTCTGTAGATGCTTTAGAAACTCTTCCAGCACTTCCCAAAGGTAAAAGGCTGTGCATTTTTGCGGGGTGATTTTCGTCTTGGGTTCAGTCCTTACGAACGTCCTGCTCCTTCTGTGGCTTCGCCTCCTGCGAGTACCAGTGCCTGCCCTCGTAACCTTGAATTACTTCGTCTGTGTGGCTTTAGCTGCACTCATAGCCCCTCCCTCCTATACTCAGATTCAAGCCATATCACCTACTGCGTTTGCTATCCTTGGGATTTTAGGTGTGCTTTTCGTAAGCGTTTTCATTCTCACCGGCATAGGAGCCAGAGAGATGGGCATAGGTCTTACGGGCATGCTTACCAAGCTATCTGTCATCCTGCCTATTGGCTTTGCTGCTCTATTTTTGGGAGAAAAGCTCACCCCCTTACAAGGATATGGCCTACTGGCAGGCCTCGGGGCGATAGTAGCTATTCATGTGCCTTACCTTCAAAGGGGCGGACTTCAGAAGCTCTGGCAAGCTGCTCGTCTCGGGCTGCTTTTGTGGCTTGGAAATGGGGTGATTGATATTCTCTTCAAGGCCTTTCAACCTCGGTGGAGCTCCCTTTCTCCGCTTCAAATACCTCTTTTTATCATGAGTGTTGCGGGGCTTTTAGGGGTTGGCTATCATGTGATCCAACGCCAAGCTCACCAGCTCTTGCGTTTCAAGGTGTTTTTCTCTGCCCTGCTTCTCGGAAGCACTAATCTCCTCTCCATCTATTTCTACCTCCAGGGGCTGGCTCGGCTTCCTGCCGTGCAATTTTTTCTGTGGAATAATCTCGGGATTGTGCTCCTCTCAGGGCTTCTGGGGATAGTATTCTTCCGAGAAAAAATGAGCTGGGCGGTGGGGATAGGCTATGGATTAGGCATTACGGCTATCCTTCTCACAGCTTAGGTAAGTTATGTCCCTCAGATGCGTACCTTTGTTTTGTGGCGAGTTTAGAGCGCCTGCGCCAAATCGTGTCGGAGCTTCGCCAGAAGTGTCCCTGGGATCGGGCGCAGACCTTTGAGAGCTTAGCCCCCCTCACTTGGGAGGAGGTAAGTGAGCTCTTAGACGCTATAGAACGCCGCTCCCCAGAGGCCATCCAAGAAGAGCTGGGAGACGTGCTTCTACATGTAATCTTCTATGCCCAGCTGGCGCAGGAAAATGGCTGGACAGATATAGAAGCGGTCATTCACCACCTTATTCAAAAGCTCATAGCCCGACATCCCCACGTCTATGGAGAAGCCCAAGCAGCAGACGCTAAAGCAGTCATTGCTCGCTGGGAAGCCCTCAAGCAGGCTGAACGGGGAACCTCCCCCTTAGCTGGCGTTCCAGAAAGGCTTTCACCTATCCTCCAAGCATATCGGCTTCAGGAAAAAGCGGCGGCATTAGGGTTTGATTGGGCTTCTCCGCAAGCCCTCTACCCTAAACTCCAAGAAGAACTCGCCGAACTCCAAAAAGCCCTTCAAGAAAACGACTACACCACTGCAGAAAAGGAACTCGGAGATGTCTTATTTGTCTTAGTCAACCTAGCGCGGCACCTTCAAATCAATCCTGAACGCGCTCTGGCCCTTACCAATCAGAAATTTCGTCAGCGCTTTGAATGGATGGAAGCCCAAGCCCAAAAAGACCAAAAAGACTTACGAACATGTTCGCCCGAGGAGTTAGAATCCTACTGGCAAGCCTCCAAGGCTTATTATCCTTAGAGGCGCAAAGCTGGGATACCAGCCTCACTCTGCCAGGATGCGAAAGCCTAGCACAAGAGGGGGATTTTATATGGGTTTTCTCATTTGACAGGCGAGCCGAGGTTCAGGATACTCACGTAGGCGGACACCTATTTAGGTTTCCAGCTCAGGAAGAGACTCCTTTTCTCCGAGAAGTTACTCCGCCCGGCGTACGATGGCGTCCCTTTGGATTAGCGTATAAAGATGGTTATTTGTGGTTTGCGCATGCACCCATTGAGGGTAAGCACGAGGTGTGGCGGTTTCGGTGGAACGGAGAGAGATTAGAATCGCCTAAGAGCTGGCGCCATCCGGCCTTTACTTCCCTACAGGCAGTATGTGCGGTAGATAGCATAAGGTTTTATGTGGCTAATGACAGAAAAGGAGCTGCCCGATGGCACTTAGTAGTGGGTTTTTTGAGGCGTCGGGTGCGAAGTAGCATTTTTCTGTGTGAATATGACACATGCAGGAAAGTAGCCGATCGTATCCCCTATGCTTCAGGCCTTGCCTACTTTCCCAAAGATCAACTTCTTCTGACAAGCGTGGCTTTCCGCAAAGCTCTATGGGTGTATCAAGAAGTAGGTGAGCCTACCCGTCTGCAATACATTCGCCGGATTAAGCTCCCTGGCTATCCTGATAATATCACTTCTTTGGGAGATAGCGTAGCATGGGTCGTCTGTCATAAACGGCTAAACGGCTGGGCACGCAGCTTAGCCTTTGGGGGAAATCGCAGCCGCTGGATGATAGTAGAAGTGCGGTTCCTTCCAGAAGGAAGATTTGAGGCTCGCCCAATTTATCGTGCTCCGAAAGGATACGCTACCGCCAGCGCTGCTGTGCCCGTAGGAAACTATATCTACATTGGCAGCGTATTTGAGCCGGTTCTCCTGCGGCTCAAGGTAGAGGGAACCACCCCAGCAGCCTTTCTCCCAACCAGAAAAGTCGTCCGCCCTGAATCAAGACATCCCTGACAGCCTCTGGGGTGGTATAGACTTTTGAGCCTGCAGAACTTCTCCACTCAATCGTCTTTCCGCCCCAAAAGACCTGCCCTTCCGAGGTAATGTAGCCTTGGTCGTATCCTGCAGGTACAGGAATAAACGAAAGAAAGGTCCCCCAGCTGTCGTATTCTACGATGCCTTTCGCTGCGACATCTAAGATGTACACTCGGTTTTTCTCTGTCCACAGGCGGGCTGCCTTAGTGATAGAGCCGGGACCATAAAGCTTCCCCCCGAAGCGCAGAAGCACCCGCCCAAAAGGGTCTACCTTCACAATCTCCTGCGTCTCCCGCAAAAGGAGATAGAGTTCCCCTCCCTGCCCTACTGAGAGTAAGGCAGGGTATCCTTCCGAAATCTCTGGCGGCAGCTGAGCATAGGTCAGCCGCTGAAGCATCTGAAGGTTAGTCCCTAAAAGGGCTATGACTTGACCTTCCGCATCCAGAATATATAGCTGCTGATTCCCTACAGGGGCTATAGCGGTGATACCCAGAAATCCTTCTTCTCCCGGAGCACCGCCAATTCGGGTGATAGAATCATACCGCGGGGCCCATAGCTTATACAGGGCTCGCTGATTAGCATCCCAACCGTAGATATGATACAAGGCATCCACGGCGAAAATAGACCAGCTACCTGGCAGCGTCAAGGTCCCCTGCCCAAAGCTGCAGGCAAGAAAGCCGCTAACGACAGTCAAACCCCGCCACCACACCTCCATAAGATAGCACTTGCCAGACTCTCCTTACCGCTTCATCCACTGGCGAAGGCGAGCCCGCTGCTGAGCTATCTGAGCTTTATTTTGCTTCTTTCTCTGAGTCTCGCGAAGTTTTCTTATGAGCTCCTCTTTATTTATGAATCTTTTCATCAAGATGGTCTGTACAATCGTGAGTACATTCAAAACGAAGTAATACCAGCTCAGAGCAGAGGAATAGCCATTGAGAAAGAAGAAGAATATCACCGGCGTCAGGTATGGGAGCCACTTGAGCGAGGGCAGCGTAGAAGATTGCCCCTGCTGCGTAAAGTACGTATAAGCCAAGGTAGAAAGAGCCGTAAGGAGGGCAAAAAGACTCAGATGATCCCCTATAAGTGGAATATCCACCCCCCACGAGATAAGCGTGTCATGCGAGGAAAGGTCATGCGTCCATAGGAAACTTTTCTGCCGAAGCTCAAAGGCATTAGGGAAAAAGCTCGTCATAGCAAAAAATATCGGTATCTGAAGCAGGAGAGGAACGCAGCCGCTGAGAGGATTGACCCCCAGCTGCTGATAAAGAAGGCTGCGCTCTATCATGAGCTTATTGGGGTCATCTTTATACTTCTCCTCCAGAGCTTTGACCTCAGGAAGCTCATTTATTATTTGCATCCGCGCCCCTAAAAGGTAGCTGCGCCAAGTGAGCGGTGATAAAATGATTTTTACCAAAAGCGCCAAAATCGTTATGATAATGCCGTAAGAAGCGATGTACTTTTCAAGGAAAGCAAAGACAGGAATGATGAAGCCCGTATTTATGTAGCGTATGAAACTCCATCCCAAGTTAAGCTGCTGCTCATAACCTTCTTTATAAGAGCGTAAGAGGGTGTAGCGGGTCGGTCCGAGGTACCACTGCTGCTGAGCTCTGTCATTATGCAGGGGGAGCTGGAGCTCTATTTGATACTTTGGCAAGTTAGTGTAAGGCAAGCTCGTCAAAATAGCACTACTAAAAGCCTCCTCTGCTTGAAAGAGAGCACAGAAAAACTGCCCTTTTGCTGAAACCCATCTTATCCGTCCTTGCAAAACTTTCTGAATTCTTTCCTCCTCGTCAGGAGTTACAGACTCCACTTCGTCTGCCTGACGGTAGTAGAGCGCACAATAGGGGCGCATCGCTTCTGAAGAAGGCTCCGTCTGAGGCGTCTCATAGGTGATAGTTTGGACAATGTATGGGTTGCGTAAGCGCCCTCTCATCCCATGAAAAGCCACGCTGGAGCGGAAGTGATAGCTTTTCGCTGGGATGTAGTAGGTTACTTGAATAAAAGTATCAGGAGCAAGGCTCAGCCGAAATACTACGCTATCTTCCCCCGAGAGAATAGGACCCTTAGGAGCATAAATCAGAGAAAAGAAAAGCTGCTCACTACTGATAATAGTGCGCCCCTCTGCAAATAAAAACGCATGCTTATGAAGGGAGTCCCACAAATAAAGGGGCTGAGATTTCTGAGCATGAAAACCTTTCAAAAGGTAGCGATGGAGGCGAGCCCCCCGAGTACCAAATTCAAACACCGCATACTGAGTCTCCACAGAAAATAAACTATCCCCCCCTTTTACAAATGGTGCATACGCTCCAAAGCGCGCCCGTAAAGCAGCCGAATCCATCAGGGAAGTAAGGGAGGTATCCTTTTTGACAGCACTCTGAATCTGAGTAGTATCTCTCTCAGAGGCAGAAGGAGTCGGTGCGCTACTGCGAGCTAACCATAAAGTCCACAGAAACATCAAGAGAGTGATGAGAAATAGCCCTATCCAAGTCTGACGCTGCACGCAGCAAAGATAGGAGAGCTATGCCCTCAAATGAGCCTATGAAGGAGGAAGAGCTTGAAGAAGCTCGTAGGCTACCGCTTTTGGATCATCCGCTGTACAGAAGGCGGAGACTACTGCGACGCCGTGGAGAGTTGGGATTGACTCAAAGAGAATTTTGGCTCGTTCAGGAGTGATACCACCGATGGCAATTACGGGATGCCTTATAGCTCCTACAAACTGGCGCAGCCCTTCTATTCCCAGCGGAGGACGGGCAGGAACCTTCGTTTGCGTCTCAAATACCGGCCCCACTCCTACATAAGCCAAAGGTAAATGTGCAATCGCCTTATACCGCTCCAAAGAATGCACACTCGCTCCTATCACAATAAATGGAGGCAATCGCCGTATAGCCTCCTCAATAGGCATATCCTCCTCTCCCAAATGAACTCCTGTAGCCCCTACCTCCACCGCTAAATCCACATAATCATTGATGATAAGCTGGGCTCCATGCCGACGAACTAGCCGCGCTACCTCTTGAACCTCCGATAAATGCTGCTCTCGGCTGAAGTCCTTTCGCCTATATTGGATCGTGGGGACTCCAGCCTCCAGCGCCATTCGGGCTAAATCCACATGAGAATAGCGCGACTGGAGAGTAGTGTCCGTGATAATGTGTATTCGTCCAATAGTGAGCATACTGCTAAATATCTAAATACCGAAGAAGCGCTCGCAGCTGCTCTTGAGCTTGGAGCTCCATCGCTGCATCCCCATACACCGCTACCACCCGATACCCTTTGCGCTCCAAAAGAGCAATACTTCGGCTTAGGTAAATACTATTAACCTTCAGTACCACGAAAACCCGCCGAACATCCGATGAATGCGAAAGAAGCGACACCCAAAGAATCCGAATGCCGTCGCTCTCCAAACACTGAGCAATCTCCGTCAAGCTGTAGCTATGAAGGTCAGAATCTATAACCAGTACAGAGCCTGGCTCATGAACCGCCCCAAACTGAGCCCACCAGCGAATAATCCCTCTCGGTGTAAGCAGCCCCATATAAATCCCGTCTGAGGAAACTACGGGCATTTCAAGCACCCTATCCTGCTCCATCTTCCAAATAGCCTCATAAATAGTTGCTTGAGCAGAAAGGGGCGAAAAAGTATAATCGGCAATTTCCTTGATGGGGCGGTCGGGAGGGTTGTTTCGTAAGGAGCGGCGGGAAAGGAAAGCCACATACCGCCCCTCCGAGGACACTACGGCTAAGTGCGCGAGCTGATGATGCTTGTGAAAGAGGCGACGGGCATCTTTCACCGTATGAGCTTCGGATATAAAGAGCCGTCTATATTGGACATAATCTATCGCTCTCAGCCTCAGCCCGCTCATGAGGAAAGAGCTTGCAAAAATCGTCCCAGGATAGAGTGAAAACGCTCTGGATGTTCCATCATGGGGGCATGGCCGCATTCATCTATGAAGTGGAGCTCTGCTCGGGGAAGAAGATAGAAAAAACCGTATGCCGTAGAGACAGGAGTGATTGTATCATTGAGTCCCCAGATTAGGCAAGTAGGAGCCGAAATATGGGGAAGTTTCGGTCCTATAAAGTCGCGCTGCGCATCCCTAGCTATTTTGAGGATGCGGAGGGCTTTGTAGCTGTCATTCACAAGTGAGAACACCTCATCTATGAGCTCTGGCGTAGCATGACGGGGGTCATAAAATGTATAGCGCACCCTTTCTGCTACATATTCACGACTGCTACGGCGGGGAAAAGAACTCCCCATCCCCTCTTCAAATAATCCCGAGCTGCCAGTGAGTACCAGTGCCCGCACAGCCTCTGGATGCTGATATGCTATTAGGAGAGCTAAATGCCCCCCAAGCGAATTCCCTATCCATATAGCTGGACGAGAAAGTTCCTCAGTATAAAACTGCCACAAATACCCTGTAAGTCCTGCCAAGGATGGCTCTACTGAACTCTGTTCATAAATAGGCAGAAGGGGCACATAGAGAGCATACCTGTCTGCATGATATTTGAGAAAGCTATCCCAGTTACTGAGTGCTCCAAATAGCCCATGTACGAGCACTATGGGGGGGGCTTCCGAAGGTCCAGCCGCCGCAAAACGATACCCTCTCCGCTCATGGATAGTCCAGCTCAAAGGCGGATGAGCCACGGTGGGCAAGGAGGATGTCATATTTAGCTAAACATTTTTAGTCAAGGATGGAGTGAGACTGCGCACCCACGCTTCTATCAAGGAACGTCCCCACGGCGTCAAGATAGAATCTGGATGAAACTGCAGCCCATATACGGGATATTCTCTATGAAGCACTGCCATACAATGTCCCTCATCGTCCTGCGCTATTACTCTGAAAGATGCAGGAACATGACTTGCATGAAGTGCATGATAAAGCCCTACAGGCATGGGATTAGGCAAGTTTGCGAAAATCCCCTCTCCCGTATGAGTAATGAATCGCTGCACGCCAAAAAGGGGGCGCCCCATGGGCTCTACTTTCCCTCCACAAACATGAATCAGATACTGATGCCCTAAGCAAATACCAAGGAGAGGCGCAACAGGTGCAGGGTTCAAAAGAGGCGGAAGGATCTCAGCCAAGTAAGCAGGGTGTCCAGGACCTGGTCCTACGACAATCCCCGCCCATGGATAGTGATACACTTCAGCGGGTACAATATCATCCGCTGGACGCACAGTAACTTCTGCCCCCGTCAGACGAAGAAGCGCTACAATGTTATATGTAAAGGAGTCGTAGTTGTCTATGAGAAGCACATGAAGCCGCTCTGTCTCACTCATAGCCCCTGCAAAAGACGAGCCACCGATACCTCCTCGCGATACACCGCACGCAACTTACCAGCCCTGTCATACACATATATAGTCGGAGGGACACTATATCCAAAAAAACTATCAAACTTGAAGTCCTTATCACGAAGAACTACCACATTTGGTAGGCCTTTGAGATAAGTCTCTTGGAACTTTCGTATGGCATCTGCTGTCTCAGTGGATACCCATATTTGCTGAATATCTTTGAGGGCAGAGGGATTTTCCTTCAAAAAAGTAGCTTGCTTCTGGCAGTGATCACAATAGGGGTCAAAGAAGAATACAATTCGCCCTCGCTGAGCTGGCGGTAAATCCTTGTCAGTGAAAGGCTGTCCATCCAAAGTATAGAGCAGAAAGCGAGGGAATTGCTGAGCTGGCGGATACTTCTCAGGTTGAGCATATAGCAGGAGTGAGCCGGCTACCATCCAGCTAAGGCGCCACATGTGTCAAATGTAGGCAAAAAGTATGCTATCGTTTTCGGGCAGTTGGTGAGGCGGCAGGCGGTCGCGAGGCTGGACAGCGGGAGGTAAGCTATGGTTTTGTGACATGGGGCGGGGGGGGGGGGGGGGGGGGGGGGGGGGCCCCCCCCCCCCCCAAAAAAAAAAACAACAAAAAAAAAAATAAAAAAAAAAAAAAAAATAAAAAAACAAAAAAGAAAAAGAAGAGT
>JANXDD010000003.1:14712-42812 GCA_025059915.1 Bacteroidia bacterium
GGCGGGCCTCCCCTGCGGGCGCCCCCCCGCCCCACACCCCTCAAAAAATACACCAACTAAGACTGATACATCTCAATAATCCGATGAAGCTCCTCAATCTCATGCTCTTTCGCTTCCAGACGCAGCTGATACTCTCGTAAAAGGTCCAACGGAGCATAATTTTTGAGCCATTCCGCCCTCAATATTTCACAAGCCTTATCTGCTGGCAGAAGTATAGCCAGATAGAAAGACTCCTGCGGGAAGATTCCTAAGAAGTACATCTGTTCTGCTCCCCGAGCATCTCGGTTAGTTAAGAAGCCAAACCACGGAGAGCCTCGCCCTATCGTAGCCCACATATCCAAAAAGATATGGTCAGGGGTCTGGGGACTGCGCAGCACATTTGCCCCTCGTCCAATCAGCTCCTCCGCCGAATAGCCTAACATAGAAAGAAGTGCAGGACTGGCAGCCTGAATAACCCCTTGCTTATCAGTAAGGAACCAAGGCAGGTGTTCCACATACTTCGGGGCGCTCTGCTGCTCCAGCTGCCGCAATGCCTCCTTCAAGCGCTGAGCCTGAACCTTCTGCCGAGTGATATCAAAGGCAACTCCAATATACTTGTACGGTTTATTCTGGGCATCCAAGACTGGCGTGATAGTCAGATAAACCCAGAATGGCGTTCCATCCTTAGCCTTATTTTGCACCTCCCCCTGCCAAACAAAGCCGTTCTTTATTTTATCCCACATCCGCTCAAAAAACTTTGGAGGGTGGGCTTCACTGCGAATGATGCTATGAGGCTTCCCAATAAGCTCTTCCCGTGTATAGCCCCATACGTAAGTAGCTTCGTCATTGACGAAAGTGATGCGTCCTTCGGGATCAGTTTCTGACACGATAGCTGCATTATTGAGAGCATTGATGCGGCCTGCAAGCTCCAGCTGAGCTTCTAAAAGCTGAGCCTGCGTAGCCTCCAACTGCTTAGCATAGTTGGAGAGAGAAAGTTCTTTCTCCTGAGCTTCTTGAAGGAGCTGGCGGATGCGTTCAGCCTGACGCTTCTGGGCTGTGATGTCAAACGCCACCCCGATATATTTGAAAATCCGTCCTTCTGGGTCTCGTATAGGCGTAATGGTGAGCAGCTGCCAGAAAAGCTCTCCACTGCGACTTTTGTTGAGAACTTCAGCTTGCCAAACCTGACCAGCAGAAATTGTACTCCACATCTGAGCCCAGAACTCAGGCGGATGATAGCCACTTTGTAAGAAACGCAGGCTTTTTCCCGTTACTTCCTCCCACTTATAGCCCCAAGCCTCCAAAGCAGCAGAGTTGGCATATAGAAGATTGCCTTCTAAATCTGTTTCCATGAGATAAGCGGCATTTCCTACAGCCAGAATCTGCCCTCTTAGCTCTGCCTGAGCCCGACGCAGCTCCTCTGCATAATCCCGCAATCGCTCCTCTTGCTGGATTTGCGGCGTAAGATCAAAACTCACCGCTATGTACTTCACAAGCCGTCCACGGGTATCTACTACTGGCGTGATAGTAGAACCTATCCAGTAGAGGCTTCCATCCTTTCGCTTATTGCAGAATATGCCCTTCCATACCTTCTTCTCATTCAATGTTTTCCACAGCTCATGATAAAAAGATTCATCATGCTTGCCAGACTTGAGAAGGGCGTGGGTTTGACCTAAAAGCTCCTCTCGGCTATAACCTGAAATGGCACAGAATGCATCATTTACAAAGGTGATGCGTCCCTCTGGATCAGTTTCAGCGACAATAGCCGCATTATTGACCGCATTGATTTGTCCCCGCAGTTCTACTTGGGTGCGGCGCATTTCTTCTTGAGCTGCTTGAAGCTGCTGCATATAAGTTCTGAGCTCTCGCTGCTGAGTCTGCGAGAGTTCCAGCGCAGAGCGCAGCTCCTCCTCCTGTCTCTTTTGAGCCGTAATGTCAAACCCTACTCCAATGTATTTCAGAACCTTTCCTTCGGGACTGAGGACGGGCGTGATAGTAAGCAAAATCCAATAGTACTGTCCATTTTTCGCCCGATTCCGTACCTCCCCTCGCCAAACCTTCCCCTGCGAAATAGTTCGCCACATTTCTTCAAAGACCTCATCACTCTGGTGTCCAGATTTGAGGATGCGATGATTCTGCCCCAGCACTTCTTCAGCTTTATAGCCATATATGTCTAAAAAGAGCTGATTGACACGAATGATGCGCCCTTGGAGGTCTGTCTCAGAAACGATAGCTGCGTTGCCTACGGCTGCGATTTGACCTTTTAGCTCTGTCTGAGTGTGCAGAAGCTCTTCATTGAGAGCTTGAAGGCGCTGATTGGTCTCCCGCAGCTGCTCCTCTTGAAGAAGGGTCTGCTCCAGCATACGACGCAGTTCTTCCTCCTGAGCTTTCTGCCGCGTGATGTCAAAGCAGATTCCAATAAATCCTGCCGACTCCACGCCTTGAAGGGGAGCGAAAGTTGCTTGAAGCCACACTATCCCCTCCCGCGCAGTACGGAGGGGAAGGCTCCCCCGCCATATCACTTTCTGCTCAAGAGCAGAAGCTAAAGCCCGGGCTATGGAAGCCTCCGAGATAAGCTCATAGAACGAACGCCCCTGCAGCGCCCCCAGAACAAATCCTCCAGCAGAGACAAAGGCTTCATTTGCATAAAGAATTTCCCCTGTCGGGCTAAGCTCTACTACGAGAGCAGCGCTGCGAATAGCATTAATCTGGCTAGCCAGCTGGGTCTGAGATTCTATTAGCTTTTGCTGGGCTTCCTCCATCAGCTGAGCGCTGCGGAGGAGCTCCTTCTGCTTTTCTTCCAACGTCCGACGAAGGGCCTGCTCCTCCTTCAGGAGCACAGTGAGCTTCTCTCGGGAAATGAAATTCGCCAAAGCCGCCCCAATGTGCTCTCCTATCTTTTGAAGGAAAGGCTCTGCTGCGGCAGAAAACGCCTCCAGCGATGCCAGCTCTACAACGCCATAAGCTTCATCCTGAAAAATAAGTGGTATCAGAAGAAGCGTATGGGGCACCGCCTCGCCCAAACCCGAACGAAGCTTCAAATAACCTACCGGCACCGGATGAATTCGTAAAAGGTGCTTTTCTGCTGCTGCTTGCCCCACGAAACCCTCTCCCAACCGAAAACGACGCTGCACAGCCTGCGAAAGATCATAGGCATACGTACCTACCAGAACCAGCTCATCCCCCTCCCGCACAAATAAAGCCCCCATGTGCGCCCCTAATTCCCGACACAATAACACTATCGTACGCTCTGCCAGCTGAGGGATAGTTTGGGCTTCTTTTAGTATCTCGCTAAAGGCAGCTAAACTTCGGATAGTAAGCGCCTGCTCTGACTGGATATCCCATCGCTGGCGCAAAACTTTTTTCAAAGCCTCTATGCGCTCTAACAAAGGATGCGGCTCCTGAGGCAGAGTGAAATCTACATTTCCCTTCTCTATCGCATGAAGAAAAGTCTCTACCCCCTGCCATACATTACGCAGTCCTGTGAGAATAGAAGCGCCAGCTATATGCGAGGGAATGCCCCCTTGCCAATCCCCTTGGCGCCATTTCTGAAGGACAGCTAAACTCTCCTGATAAATGGAAACCTCATTACGGAAGTTTCCATACAGCAAAAAAAGTCCGCCGCCCATCCATAGTAAGGTTCCCAGAGCTAATACTAAGAGCCAAACTACAAGCTGGCGATGCCTTTTTTCCTCTTGAGCCAATAAAGCTGTATGGTAGCGACTCTGCAAGAGAGAAAGTGTATTCCGAAGGGCTTGACGGTCAGATTCAGTGTCTATTCCCTCTCGCATGCGACGCAAGAGCGGCTCTATTTCTGCCCCCTCTGGCAGCCGACGCATAGAAGCCAAAAGAGAATCTGAGGGCATCTCTCCCTCGCTTAGTGCCATCTGGAATTGCGCTATATCATAAAGCCTCGTCCGAAAAGACTCTATGTCCTTGTGTGCATCCGCCTCTATGACAGTTACATAGATCATTGCACCCCCGATCAGCCATACTACACCTAAAAGCAGCAGCAGGAATCCCAGAGCTCTCATGGCTTCATGACTTTGTCCGGAACGATGAACGCCCCCGGAAACGCCTGCTTGTAGCGCTGCAGCCACATCTCTGCTTCCCGCCTCTCCAAAAAATCACCCGCCCGCACCTTGAATAGAGGAACTTCATAAATCATATAGACGCTTTGTTCTGGAAAATTTTCCAGAAGGAAAAACCGTACAGAGTCTGCTTCCGCTCGTACGGAAGTTGCCACAACTTGGATTCTATAGCCTGGCACTAATACAGCCGTGCGATTCTGCTGAAGAACCTTTTCGTACAGAGCTTGGGCGGAAGGGGAAGGTTTCCACTGCACTTGTATCGGTCCAGGCTCGCGTCGTGGAACCTCTGACGAAATGAGCACTGGCGAAGGATAGTTAGGTCTGAAAGCCTTCCACTGCTCCTGCCCTAAAAGTACTCCTACGCTACCCAGTAGCAAAAGATATCTCATAAGGCCGTAGATGTGCCGATCCGTGTCGCTCCAGCTTCAATGAATGCCCACGCCGCCTCTGCGGTGCGGATACCCCCAGAAGCTTTCACCCCCACCGTAGGCGGTACCGACTGCCTCATAAGGCGCACAATCTCTATTTCAGCCCCTTTGGCAGCAAAGCCCGTAGAGGTTTTCACAAAATCTACTCCACTCTCTGAGGCCCACTGACAAAGCTGCCGAACCTGCGGCGGAGACAGAAGCGCCGTCTCTAAAATCACCTTCAGAAGCGCCCCCTCCTCATGGCTAAGCTTTGCTAAACGCTCTAACTCCGCCCGCACATAAGCTTCATCTCCCGAAAAATACGCTGCCAGATTAATCACCATATCCAGTTCATGCGCTCCCATGCGTAGCGCATGCTGGGCTTCTTCTACCTTGACTTCAGTAAGGTGCATCCCATGAGGAAACCCTATAACCGTAGCCACCCGAACCGAAGAACCTTCTACATACCGAGCTGCATCAGAGACAAAATAAGGCGGCACGCACACTGCCGCATACCCCCGTTCTAATGCCTTCTCACATAAAGCGCGTATCTCCTCCCGTGTGCAGCCCGGCCGCAAAAGGGTATAATCCACATATGCTGCTATATCACGACTGTTCATAAATGGAGAGAGCTCTCCACATCGCTGCTGCTAAGTTAGGAAGGTCATATTTAGGCTGCCAGCCCCAGTCCGCCCGAGCATACCTATCATCTATGCTACGAGGCCAGCTCTCAGCCAGCTTCTGACGAAAATCAGGCTCATACCTGCAAGTGAAATGTGGAATGGTCTTTTGAATTTCCCTTTCCAGGTCCCGAGGGGAAAAGCTAAGACCCTGAATATTATAAGCGCCTCGCACGGAAAGCTTTTCCCGAGGCGCTTTCATAAGCTGAATGATCCCAGCAATCGCATCATCTATGTATATCATAGGCAAGGTAGTCTCTGGAAGAAGGTAGCAGGTATAGCTTCCTTGCTGAGCTGCGGCGTAAAACATATGCACAGCGAAATCTGTCGTCCCTCCCTGTGGTAAATGTCCAGGACCTACGACGCCCGGAAACCGCAAACTGCGCACATCTAAGCCGTACCGCCAGTAGTAATATTCAGCTAACCGCTCCCCTGCCAGCTTAGCAATCCCATACAACCCAATCGGATCCATGTGGGGATACTGAGGGGTCGCTTCCCGAGGCGTGTGAGGACCAAAAACCGCAATAGAGCTCGCCCAAAAAACCCGCTCCACTTTCGCCTCTACACATAGCTCAAAAATTTGCCAGGTGGAAGTGAAGTTCAATGTCCATCCTTTTTCAGGCTCTGCTTCTGACTTAGCGGAAAGGTAAGCTGCGAGGTGATAGACCTCTTGAGGCCGCCATTCTTTCAAAACCTTTCGTACCGCCTCTTTGTCCAAAACATCCAGATAAGCGGTAGCTGTGGAATAGTCCAAAGGAATCACATCCGTGGCCAGCACCTCATATCCCTCATGAAGCAGAGCGGGCACCAGCGCATGTCCGATTTGCCCTCCTGCCCCCGTAATAAGCGCACGCATACCTCAGAACCGAATTCCCAAGGTGGTTACGACCCTGTGAGTACGATTGTATATCACGACCACAGGCGCGGGGGCATAAGCAGGGTCTCGCAGCGGATAGGGGAGGTATTTCTGAGCCCCCATCATATAGACATAAGCAATGTCTATGAAAAAGCTGCCAAAGGTATATCCGCCTCCCACCGAAATAAACTGCCGTTGCATTGGTAAGCTGGTAAGCTGCATAGGACGAGAGGGGTCAGCGTAGTATTGACGGGCTTCTGCATTCCGCACGGGGGCATGATAAGCATAGCCGCCGCGCAAGCTGAGATTTTCCGTAACAAGCCACTCTATCCCACCCCGCAGATTGTATGCAGCAGCAAAGGACCTCTCTATCGTCTCATTTTCCCTATCGTAAGAATAGCTGCTGGAGCTAAAGCTTGCTGTACGATAATCCAAATAATCCCCCTCCAGCGAAATAGCCCCACGCTTAGGGAGAATTACCGCAATCCCTCCATTCACCCGGTACGGATAGGAGAAAGTATAATCATACTGAAACGGCTCTTGATAGGAAGCGGAAGCTGTCTGCCCATCGTCCCGCACAAGTTCCATATCCGCTGTATATTCATCCGAGATGCTTATACGAGAGCCCGTAAGAAAACTTATCCCAAATCGCAAGTACTCAATGGGTTCGGCTAAAACTCCCAGCGCAAGCCCTAAACCGCTCCCGTTAGAGGAGTACTTTTCCCGAAAAATCAGCTGGTCAGCGGGATAAGTACCTCCCTGTCCATTGTAGCGATTCTCTGTATCGGTTTCACGGAAGCGGTAGAGATTCGTGTAATTTAGGCTGCGTATTAGGACAGAAGCTCCAAAGAAAATGGTATTCTGATAGCACAAACTGACGGAGATTGCCCATGTATTGAGCCGACCGCGCTCCTGCCGAGCAATCTCCTGAAAAACCCCTCCATTAGAGAAAATCCCTTGATACCTCCAAGGATTAGTGGAGACAGGATTGATAACACCCCATGCAGAAGGGGGATTGGTAGAAGTTTGAAAGTAGGTATTGTAAGCCAGAGCTGGCGAACCGCCAAGAAGAGTATCGGGCACCCCTTCTGCCTGCTCAGCAAAAGCCTGAGAAATAGAGTTACGAGCATTAAAGCCTTGCGCCAGACTATTCTGCACAAAGAAGCCTTCTTGATTATAGCCAAAACCCAGATTCCAGTGGGTGATTTTCTTGCCCCCTTTGAAGTGGAGGATAAGAGCAAATTGGCTCAGTCCCAGATGGGTGCGACTGTCATTAGCTGTTTGGATATAGGAGGTGGAAGTCGTAGGTACTGTAAGGGTAGGAGAAAGCCATACCCCCCCTCGCATGAAAATTCCCATGCCGGCGGGATTTTGCGTAAGGTTAGCAGGATCACCCCCCAGAGCTGAAAATGCTCCACCCATTGCGACAGCTCTGGCTGACCCCTGTGGAATAGTTTGACTCCAGCGCTCTGCATCCAGGTCATTTTGAGCCCAAAGCCCGCTTCCTACAACTATTATCCATAAGCCCCTCTTCATTTCCTCAAAGGTATCTGATTTTCGTCGTACCTTATGCTGATGAAGCGCCGACCAGAGCTTGTCCTGCTGCTTTTCGTAGGGCTGGGGGGGCTATTCATCTATTGGCAGGATCCCCTTTACCGATTGGGGCGCAATATTGAAATCTACGGACGAGTCCTTCAGGAGCTTGCTCAGAACTATGTAGATATGCCTGATCTGGACAAGCTTACCACCAAAGCTATTGAAGCCATGCTGGCTGAGCTGGACCCCTACACTAACTTCTACAGCGCAATGGATGTTACGCAAGCTCAGCTGGAGCAGAGTGGCCAGTATGCAGGGGTGGGCTTAGTTATCCAGTCCTTAGAGGGGAAAGTACTGTGCCGTCGCATCCTCCCTGGCAGCCCCGCAGAAAAAGCTGGGATAGAACCCGGCGACCTTCTTTTGGAAGTTGACCGCCAGCCTGTGGCTAATCTTTCATTAGAACAGATTCAGAAGCTCCTTCGGGGCATGCCTAAAACTACTGTCTCAGTCAAAGTTCTGCACCCTACCACACGGCGGGTGCAGGAAATTACTCTTACTCGCGCCGAGATAGAGTCTGAAGCGGTGCCTTACAGTACGATTCTGTCAGGTCAGATAGGCTATATTGCTTTGACGCAATTCACGCGCGGCTGCGCAGAAGCCGTACGCCAGCACCTCATTCAGCTCAAAACTCAAGCGCCCCTCAAAGGGCTGATTTTAGACCTGAGAGGCAACCCCGGCGGACTCATGAATGAAGCTCTTGAGATTCTAAACCTTTTCCTGCCCAAAGGAGAGCTTTTATTAGAGACTCGGGGACGCATGCCCGAAGCAAATCATAAGTATTATGCACAGGCTCACCCTTTTGAACCTAACCTGCCTTTGGTCATTCTGATAGACGAGCACAGCGCCAGCGCCTCAGAAATTGTTGCAGGTACCCTACAGGACTTAGATAGGGCTGTCATCATAGGAAAGCGTTCATTTGGAAAGGGTCTTGTGCAGGTGGTGCGCCCCTTAGTAGAAAATACTCAAATGAAAATCACAGTCTCCCGCTATTATACAGCGGCAGGTCGCTGCATTCAGCTTGCGCCGCAAGGTCCTCAAAGTGAGCGTATTTTTCGCACCCGAAATGGTCGTCCTATCCGAGAAGGAAGCGGCATTACGCCAGATATAGAAGCAGAGTCTTATCTGCCTACTGCGCAGCGAGAGCAGCTGGAGCCGTACTTTTTCTATTTTCTTGCCCAGCACCGAGACCAAATCCCACGCGACTCTGTAAGCCTGACTATGGAACTGCCTTCACCTACGCAGGTAAGGGCTTTGTTAGATTCCTTAGCAGCGTACCCTAAAGCGTTTCGGGCAGAGCCGGAAGCTCTCTTAGCGGAGCTTCAGAGCCAAACTGCCAATATACCAGACCTCCAAGCTAAACTAAAAGAAGCAGAAGCCGCCTTGCGTGCCCACAGAATGGCTGAATTGCGCCGCTTTGAAGAGCCGCTCCGAGTTCTCGTCGGACAGCTAAGGGCTTACCATGGAATGGGCATCCGAGGGGAGTATAATTTCATCGTTGCTCGGGACCCGGTTGTCCAGCAAGCTCGCCAGCTTCTTACTGATGTAGCTCGGTATGAAAAAATCCTGCGTCCCTGAGCCTCTTTGCTGCTTCATACATGACAATCCCTCCGGCTACGGCTACATTGAGGCTGTGCTTTGTACCAAACTGAGGAATTTCTACCACTCTATCACTCAGCTCTAAAAGCGGCTCCTGAACCCCTGTCAGTTCATTCCCTACGATGAATAGCCATGGGGGCGAAGGCCACTCCAGCTCCCACAGGCTTACGCTCTGATTGGTATGCTCTAAGGCTATTACTATCCAGCCCTCTTTACGCAGCTTTTCAATAACGGGAAGGGGGTCTCTACAGACTTCCCAGACTACGCTTTCTTCTGCGCCGAGGGCACTGCGATGAATCTCTGGATGGGGAGGAGCTGGCGTAAAGCCGCCTAAATAGACCCGCTCCACCCGAAAAGCATCCGCGGACCGAAGCAGGCTTCCAACATTGTACCGACTTCGGATATTATCCAGAAGAATCCGAAGGGGAAACTTCGCAGCTGCTTTATACTCCTCTATGGAGAGCCTCCCGAGCTCTTCGGGAGTGAGCTTGCGCAGCCGATTTTCTTGAGACATATGCTTCTCCCCTTGCAAGAAGTATCGCAAAACTTTACAAATGCCCACATGATCCCCGAGGCAATTCCCAGTCCGAAGCGCTGCCCCACCATCGCACAATCCACATAAATACACGGGCAATCCCGCAAAAGCACCGGCAAATACCCATCTCTATCGCCCAAACATAAGTCGGTGCGTCTCCCTTTGATGAGGTAAGCCAGACTGGCTCCAATGATACAAGCACGAGGGGGGAGCGTATCATAAGCCTGTCTCACTTGCTCTGCATAGCTATACGGTAAGTGCTTCTTTTCCACGCTCCACTGATAATGCACATGGGTGTTGCGTATCTGCCAACCCAGAAAAACTACCCCTATCCCTAAAAGCACCCAGGATGAAAGAATCTGCCCCAGCCGCTCCGCCCAATACCATAAAAGCGGCAGAAGAATAACTACAAAGTGGCGCGTATCTACTATCCCAATCCGCCCTTTTACCATGCTCCACCCATACAAGGCAGCTTGCGTCAGAAAAAGAAGGAGTAAGAAGCGATTCCTCTCCTCCTCTGCAAGGGTGAAAGAAGGCTTCCTCTTACTGAGCTTCCCTGCAGCTAAAGTCAAAAGTCCCACCAGCGCCGCATACCTTAGGAATCTGATATCCCTTAGCACAAGCCATATGAACCCCACTGGCATGGGCATGTTTCGCAGAGATAGTCCGCTTTCGCCAGCAGGATGATTGTAAGAGTTCCATGCAAAATAGAGGGCTGCAAAACCGAAACCCACTGCAGCCACCCCGCCCCACAGGAGAGCTTCTTTGTACTGCCGATGAAAAGCTCGCCATATTGCCCATAGACCAACCGCCCCTACAATAGCTAACGAAGCATACCGCGCAAGGAATAGTAACGGCAAAGCCACCAGCATCACTCCCAGCCATACCATCCGACGACTTTCGTAATACCGCTCAAAGGCAGCTATCACCAGAATCAGAAGGGGAAGAAAAAGGTTCTCTGAAAGGGGAAGCGCTACATTCCAAGTAAAGTTTGGAGGGTAGATTGCCAGAAGCAGAATCAGCTCTGCGCGAGCGGGGAAAAAATACGCAAGCATTCCATAGGTGAGGAGGTAAAGAAAAGCGTTTAGCCAGCGGCTGGCATAGAAGGGCTCTAATCCAGTAAGCTTCGTAGTTAAGGCGATAGCGGCGGGATAGCCCAGCGGCCATTCAGACATCCACCCGTGAGGCAGCGGTTCAAATAAGGATGGCATGCGCAGCCACTCTCCCCGCAAAAGAGAGTTTGCTGCTCCAAGGTAAGCCACACAATCTGCCTGCGCCCGACGCATCCCATACGCCTCCATAAGGAAGAGCGCATCCCATACCACAATCCCCATCTGCACCATAACCACCCCTCGCAAAAGCCATTTTTCCCATCTGTCAGACAGCCCTTCTCTTTCCTCTCGCCAAAAAAGCTCTCGCCACCTCACTGGGTCAAATATACCCAATCGCGAAGCTCAGCCCATTTGTCTAAACTTGCTCTGTCATGCTTCAGCCTCTGCTTATTCGAGGGGAATGGACTTCCTCTCCTGAGCTTCGTCCCCTTCATTCTCCCTACAGCGGAGAACTCTTAGCTGAGGTAGCTTATGCTCGTCCAGAGCATATTCGTGCTATTATAGAAGGCCAGAAGCAAGCCCAAGCTGCGGCCGCCAGCTTACCTGTCTATAAGCGATATGAGATTCTTTCGCGCCTCCTTACTTGGCTGGAGGAGAATAGTGAAAGCCTTGCCCGCCTCATAGCCCAAGAAGCTGCCAAGCCCCTGCGCTACGCCCGACTGGAGATTCAGCGAGCAAAAGTTACCATAGGCATAGGGCGGGACTTAGTAAGGACGATGGAAGGAGAAATCCTTCCCGGCGATGTAGCGGCTTCAGGTGCTGGGCGTTGGATTTTAGTGCGGCGGGTGCCCAGCGGGCCCCTCTTAGCTATTACTCCCTTCAACTTTCCCCTCAATTTAGTTCTCCACAAGGTGATTCCAGCGGTCGTTGCTGGTACAGCAATAACTCTCAAGCCCGCTCCCCAGGCCCCCCTTACTGCTTATCGCTTAGCAGAAGGGCTGCTTTCAGCAGGCTGGCCCCCTGAAGCTCTATCAGTAGTCTTAGCTGATATTCCCTTGGCAGAAGAGCTGGTACGCTCTCCAGCTTTTCGGATTCTCTCTTTTACTGGCAGTGCCGCTGTGGGATGGCATCTCCAAAGTCTGGCAAGCCGAAAAAAGGTGATTTTGGAACTGGGAGGCAGTGCAGCTGTTATTGTTCATGACCCGCCTAACCTCGCCGAGGCCGCCCAAGCTATCGCCGAAGCCGCCTATCTCTATGCAGGACAAGTCTGTATCTCAGTCCAGCGAATTTTCGTCCAGCGCCATCTTTTTGCTGATTTTGTTGAGGCTTATCGGGAAGCAGTGAAAAACCTTGTTGCGGGAGACCCTTTAGATGAAAAAGTGCACTTGAGTAGCCTCATAGATCAGCGCAGCTTTGAGCGGGTTCAAGCCTGGCTTATGGAGGCCCGTTTGGGAGGAGCTAAAGAGCTTATCTCCCCTACCATCTTCCCAGAGAAGCGACTCATTCTCCCAGTACTTATGTCTGAGGTGCCAGAGGAAGCGGCCTTAGCTAAGGAAGAAGCCTTTGCTCCATTTGCAGAAATTCGGGCGTATGATTCTATAGATGAGGCTTTCAGACTGGTAAATCTTTCACCCTATGGACTGCAAGCAGGAATATATACTCAATCCGAACTCCTTCTCAAACGGGCTTTCATAGAGTTAGAAGTAGGAGGGGTCGTACATAATGCTCCCCCAACCTTACGGATAGACTCTGCCCCTTATGGCGGCGTCAAAGGCTCTGGCATAGGACGCGAAGGGGTGAAATATGCTACCTTAGAATACACCGAACCCAAAGCCCTCCTATGGTAGAAGATGCCCTAATCATTGCAGGAGAGCGGATTCCGAGCCGGCTGTGGGTGGGTACCGCTCGGTATCCCTCCCCGCAAATCATGATTCAGGCCTTAGAAGCGGCACAAGCGGGTCTCGTAACTGTGTCTGTTCGCCGCCTCAACCTGCAAGCCCCTGAAGAGACTTTTTTAGACCTTCTCATAGGGCGCTTTCGCCTCCTTCCCAACACTGCGGGATGCTACACAGCTGAAGAAGCCCTCTTTTTAGCTGAGCTCTCTCGCGAAGCCCTCCAGACAAACTGGATTAAGCTGGAGGTCATAGGGGATGAGCATACTCTATGGCCTGATGCAGAACAGCTGCTAAGCGCAGCCCGGCAAATGGTAAAGCAAGGATTTGTCGTCTTAGCATATGCTCCTGATGACCCTATAGTGTGTCAGCGATTAGCGGATATAGGATGTGCGGCGGTAATGCCCCTGGCTGCCCCTATCGGAAGCGGACAAGGGATTCGGGACCCAGAGCGCTTAGCGCTTATTCGCCAAAAACTACCCGGCATTCCACTCATCATAGATGCGGGGATAGGCAGTCCAGCGGATGCAGCGATTGCTATGGAGCTGGGTTATGATGCTGTACTTGTCAATACAGCGATTGCCGAGGCTCAAAACCCCGTGCTCATGGCAGAAGCAATGCGTCTCGCTGTAGAAGCAGGACGAAAAGCTTATCATGCTGGACGCATCCCCCGTCTCTCTTATGCTCGCCCCAGCTCTCCTATGGAAGGCCTGCCGTGGTAAAGCAGGCTATACCCCCTTCGCAGCTCTAAATCCTCCTTTTCCCCAAAGGCATAAAGCTTACTCTCAGCCGATGCACCAAAATGAATCCAAAGCCAATCAAAGTATTTGTGACCAGAAAAAATACTGCCTCTTCCACTGGCAGTCCCCCTGGAAGGTACCGGCCTAAAGAGTGTTTCTCCGAAATGTGCCAGATGCCGCTTCGTATAGCAAAAGTGTCTGCGCCCCATAGATAAAGGGTAGGAAAGATTATGCCAATTAGAAGCAGCCGCCTATATGCCCAAAACCCTCGCCCGCCTAAGGCCCACTGCCCACCTATTACTGGAAAGCTCCATCCAATGATTAGCGCCAAGTAGTTCCAGTGCGATGGACCCCATTTTAGCGCTGCCCACGCCCCTCCAGCGAGAAAGAAAAAAGCTGCTCCACCTGCCCACTCCATCCAACGAGGAAGCCGAGTAGATACATCTGGAGTTATACGGGCACTCAAACCCCATATCCATAGAAGGGTCAAAATCGTCTGCAGCACAAAGAAGATATACTCCTCCAGCGGCACCCACCCTAACCGAATCCCCCACACTCTATCCGAAGGATAGGTCCATACGCCTTTGAAGACCAGATAATTATCCCATGGCGTAGTATAGGCTACTGCTACGATTGCAAGAAAACTCGCTGTGAAGAAAAACGGGCGCGCCAGAAGGGGCGGAAGCGGCTTTTTACCCCAGCTCCAAAAAATAAGTCCCCCTATTGGCAGTCCAATAAACCAGAGTAAAAATTCCCCATAAGTCATCGCCGATAAACCTTGAGTTTGACCCCAGGGTAGGGCTCCAGCGTAGCTCCCATGTGCATTTGAATAGGAGAAACAGGCAGGAAGCGAAAGTTTTGAATAAGGTAAGCTAATATCATTCGCAGCTCCACCTGGGCAAAGGGCGCTCCTATACACATGCGAGGCCCCCCACTGAAAGGCACATAAGCAAAAGTATTTTGCTTCCCTTTAGGTTCCAGCCAGCGCTCAGGACGAAAGGCTTCAGCTTCTTCCCAAAAATCAGGATGCCGCTGAACAAGATAATAGCTCAATAGCACCTTTTGAGAAGGTCTGAGAGAATAGCCCATGATCTCTGCGGGAAGGCGGACGAGGCGATTCCCTGCATGAATCGGGGGATAAAGCCGCAGCGTCTCCTTGACAAAAGCATCTAAGAAGGGCAGTTCCGTAACCTCTGAGGGAGCAGGTAGGTTGCTTCCGAAGGCTCCCTTTACCTCTTCATGTATTTTTTCCTGCCATTCTGGATAGATGCTCAGAAGGTGAAGGGCCCATGCCAGCGAGGCCGTACTCGTATCATGTCCAGCGATAAGCATCGTAAGCATTTGATCCCGAATCAGATCATCCTCTGAAACCTCCCTAACAAGGTGGGTGAGCATGTCATCAGGGGGAGTAGTCTCACGCTTTCTCATTTGAATGAGGGTATAGAGGTGTGCATCTATTACTTGCACAGCAGCAGGCGGCGCCGATGCTCCCCATAAAAGCCACAGGCCAGGGCCTATGTAGCTTATCACATTCAGTATGGGTTTCCAAATTTGATGGAGTTCGCCCCGAACATCATGCGAAAAATAGACCCATTCAAAAGCAATCAAAGCTACTTTTCGCATTTCTACAAGCATATCATATATTCCACCCTCCCGCCAGCTGTCAAAAAGTGGAAGAATAAGCGGATATAACTCAGAGAGTTTGGGAAGAAAATGGCGACGACGATTACTGGGCTCTAAAATCTTTCTTAGTTCAAGATGGTCTTGCCCATCTTGCACTAAGAGGCCCCGACGAAGAAGGCGGACTATTGGTTCATCGCCGACCCGCCAAGCAAAGGCTTCTCGCTTCTCCACGAGAGCCTCCCGCAGCCCCTCCGGATGGGCAATTACCACCCGCTCAAACTTTCCCAACTTTATAACGAACATATCTCCAAGCTCTGCCCGCAATGCTTCTAATGCTTGTGGCAGGGCGCGTGTCCCCTTTCGCAGAAGCCACAGAATTCTCAGCCCTTTCTGAGGGCTAAGGTTCGCTATGCTGGGGGGGAGTTTATACCTCATGGGTCTCTCGGCTCCATAGTATGCTCACTTCTTCTCTAAACATCGGTCCATCGTAGCAAAAAGTATGAAACTCTCCGCGCTCTCCACAGGGATCAATATCCTTAGGCAGGCTCTCTATCCATTTCTCGTCATAGGGCTGAGGCACGGGATGAGAAGGGATGACATTTCTATCTACTTCGGTAACGATGGCTTTTATGCCTGCCGCCAGCATTTGTTTAGCTGTCTCATAAGACCTTTTTGAATTCTCTATCCAAATAGGGAAAAGAGGCTCTAATCCAGCCTGCCGAACAAGCTCTTCCTTATACCTCCGAATATCTGCAAGGTATAGGTCCCCAAAAGCTACAGCGGTAAAGCCCTGCTGCTTAGCTTGCTTGAGAACTTCTAATACCACCTTCTCATAGTAGGCATTGGGAGTAGGAAAGGGTAGGGGAACCTCCCACAGAGGTAGACCTGCCGCTACAGCTTGACGCCGCACCCAGCTAACTGGCACATTATGAAAAGGAACTATGCGATCAGGTCTCGTAGTAGTGAGCAATGCAGCCACAGGATACCCTTCCTTTCGGAGCTGATATAAAGTCCAGGCACTATCTTTCCCGGAGCTCCAAAAAAGCAGCACCTTCATAAAGCTTACTTTGACTCCGAGAAGAGAGCGGATAAGCCTCTACTAATGCTCTTTCTGTAGCCTTCGCAGACAGAAGAACACCGGGAACCCCGGCCCCCGGATGAGTGCCAGCCCCTACTAAGAAGAGGTTAGGAATGCGTTTATGACGATTAGAGGGGCGGAGCACCGCCGTCTGCCACAATACAGGTTCAGGCCCCCAAGCCGCACCAAAACCGCAGTTCCGCTCCCGCATAAAATCCTCAGGCGTAAATTGCGCTCTCACTTCTATAGAATCACGCAGCCCTTTTAGTCCTATCCTCTCCTCTAAAGACCTGATTATTTTCTCTGCGTAAGTATCAGCGGCTTTCGCCCAGTCTATTTTTGCTTGAAGATTAGGGACAGGAGAAAGAACATATAAACTTTCGCTCCCTGGCGGAGCCATGCCGGCTTCCGTACGAGTAGGGACATGAAGGTATAAGGAAAAATCTTCAGCCAGCACTTTTCTTCTGAATATGTCTTTTACTAACCCCTTGTAGCGAGGACCCAAAGCGATGGTATGATGAGGCAGCCGTTCGGGGTAAGTTCGCCGAACGCCCAAGTAGAGAATGAATGCACTCATAGAATACCACAGCATTTGCTTTTTGAAGGGGCTTAGGCGATAAGGCTCTGGCAGAAGGCGCGTAAAAGTGTGGTAATAGTCAGCGTTTGAGACTACTATATCTGCAGGAAATTCTCCTTTGCTACTGCGCACCGCGTAGGCTCTGCCATTCCTTACGCGAATCTCCTCAGCCTCGGTCTCTAAAAAAAGAGTTCCGCCTATCTCTTGAAAAACTTTAGCTAAAGCCTCTGCTACGGCGTGCATTCCCCCATATGCATACCATACACCACCAGTTTTCTCAAGATATGGAATCATCTGATAAACAGCCGGAGCCAAGAAAGGATCTCCTCCAATAAAGAGGGGATGAAACGAAAAAGTAAATCTAAGCCGTTCATCTCTGAAATACCTTGCAGCAAGACTATAGGAAGAGCGAAAAGCCCCCAGCCGTAGTGCCTGCGGAAGGAACTTCCACAATTCTCGCCATGTAAAAGGACGCTCCCCCAGACCATCTATTATCACTGCTTTGTAAAACTGCCGGGACCTCTCCATGAAGGCATCATATGCCTTTTCCTCGCCGGGACTGAGCGCTGCTATCTGAGCTTTCATGCGCTCCGCATCCCCCGTATAATCCAAAAAGCTCCCATCCCAGAAATAAATCCGATAGTAAGGGTCTAAGGGCACAAGGGTTAGATAGTCTTCCATTCGCTTTCCTGCAAGGCGGAAAAGCTCTTCAATCAGCTCAGGCGCTGTAATCAAAGAAGGTCCCATGTCAAACGTGTAGCCCCTCTCCTGCAGACGAACTGCATGCCCGCCGGGCTGAGACTGTTTATCAAGTACGGTTACTTCATACCCTCGGGCCTGTAGCCGCAAACCCAAGCTCAGCCCCCCAAATCCCGCCCCTATAATGACGACTTTTTTCATCTAAAAGCTCAAACAAAAAAAGCTTTAGAACGAGAAGCCAAATAATCTAAGACAAGCCTTGCAGCGTGCCGCCCTGACAAGATAACCAGCGGCATACCACCTCCCGGATGCACCGAGCCCCCTGCAAAGTAGAGCCCTCTAAACCGACGACTCCGATTAGGCGGACGAAGAAAAGCAGAAAATAAGCGATTAGAAGCAGCCCCATACAAGCTTCCAAAAGCACTACCCAACCTCTCCCAGTCTGCTGGAGTACGAATGGCTTCCACTTCTATCAGTGTTTCGTCAAACTCAGGAAAGACCTTCTTAATCCGCTTCACAGTAGCCTCACGCAGACGAGCTGTATCGGATTCTTTCCATGCGCTGCCAACGGCAGGTACATTTAGAAGGACAAACCAATTTTCTTTCCCAGCGGGAGCATGGCCAGGCTCCGTAGCTGAAGTGTTGCAGATATAAATGGTGGGCTCTTCTGGAACGCCCTTTTCTCTGAAAATCCTCTTGAACTCCCGCAAATAATCCCCTGAAAAAATTATGGTATGATGCCCAAAGGGAGACCTTCGCTTTACCCCCCAAAGAAACACAAGTCCTGAAAGGGACGGCTCATTATAGGTGTATAAGAGGGGGAAAGGCACCTGTAAAAGTTTCTCATAGGTAGTTCGCACATCTACTGCGCTTATCACTGCAGAGGCTGGATAAAACCCTTGAGCAGTTTCAACACCTTCTACCTTTCCTGAACGATGTAGCACTTGTAGAACAGGCTCCCCAAGATGCATCTGCACACCTAATTCACAAGCTAAATCCCCTAAAGCTTGAACAAGCTTATAAAGCCCTCCCTTGATGTGGTAAGTGCCCAAGCCATTTTCTACCCAAAAGATGAGATTGAAAGTTGCAGGCGCCCGAAATGGGTCTGAGCCATTGTATGTAGCGTATCTATCAGCGATCCGCACTAAGTCAGGATGCTTTAGAAAAGCCTGAGCTGCAGCATGCATGCTACGGAAGGGGTCCACGGGTAGAAGGAGATTTCGCCACCTCCAAAGCTCCCGCTGACGGAAAAGATATTTGTATTCATGGAGAGGTACCTCTAAGAACAAAGGAGCGGCTGTCTCATACAGCCTACGAGCATATTGTAGAAAGCGGCGCCATCTATGCGGAGCCTGTGCCCCCCATCCTTTGAGCTCTTCCTCTGTTCTTTCTGAAGAGCGCCATACCCTGAGACGCTTTCCGTCAGGAAAGTAATAGTCCGTAAGAGGATCTACGGGTACAAGCTGGAGATATTTTTCCATTTCCTTTCCAGCTGCGGCAAAAGGCAATCTGATAAAGTCAGGAAGGGTTACTACCGAAGGACCTACATCCCAGTAGTAGCCCTTCTCTCTGTAGAAGCTCAACTTGCCCCCCAACTGAGGCTCTTGCTCAAATAGACGCACCTGAACCTTTTTAGCAGCTAAGTGGATAGCTGCACTAAGCCCGCCCAATCCTCCCCCAATGATAATAACCTCATTTGCCATATCCCCTCCGTACGAGATACGCCAGAAGAACTAAAGTGCTACCAGTCAAAATTTCTGCCCAATATCCCCTTGCCCCCACAGTGAGCCACAGAATGCCTATGAGAGAAAAAGCTAAAACCCATGCCCACCGATAAGCTCCCGCCGCAGCAGAAGCCCCACCTGGGAAAAGAAACGACAAAACAGCCGCTAACCCTCCCCATGCAAGGTAGTTCTGTAGAGGAACCCTGTTTTCTTTCCATACCCAGTAACCTTTCACCTGAGTGGCGAAAACCTCTAAAACTATGTCTATCCCAACTACCCAAATAGCACTAAATACGGCCCTTCTGAGTTTTGAGAGATGGGAAGTCTGTAGGGCTGCTATGCTGGTGAGTGCTCCCCATGCCAACATTATAGCTAAGGGAACACCGCCAAGCTGAGGAGCAAGGGTAGAGGTATAACCATATTCTCCAAAGGGGAAGCCTGTTTTCACTCCTACAATTTCTACTATCCCTCCTATTACCGCCGCCCCCAGCCCAGCTGCTAACCAGCGCATAGAAAACGTCAATATCCCTAAAGCCGCCACCCCCCAGACCAAAAGGTAAAAACTATCCATCCACCACCAGCCTGGAAAAGCCCCCATAGGTACGACAACTAAAGCTGGCAAAGTCATGCCCAGTACCAGCCATGGATAAAGCCCACTTGCCTGAGGCAAACCTTCACGCATTGTGTATGTAAGCTCTTTTGCTATCTCTGGAAAGGTCCTATATACCTTTTCAGGTTTAGAGACATACACTCGCCGCCGAAGCGAAGGATAGTTTTGACTCTCCAGTTTGTCTAAAATCCCCTCATAGAGGTTAGCCATGAGACGCACGGTACTTCGCCCTGCAGCATCAATCAGTAGAGGGATGCCTTTTCGCCCTTCTTCGTAAAACCCGCGCGCCCTTTGTACTTGAAAACGCATAAGCTCATAAAAGCCTTCTGTCTCTCTCCCAGCTACAAAATCTTCTTCCGTGCATCCGTATCTCTGAAGCTCCTCTTGCGGCAAATAAATTCGCCCCCGCCTCAGGTCCTCTCCAATATCCCTGAGAATGTTAGTTAGCTGCATAGCAACTCCGAGCTTCTCTGCATAATAGAGAGCCTCTTTATCCCGATAGCCTAAAATATGGGTCATCATAAGCCCTACTACCGAGGCCACGCGATAACAGTATAAATACAGCTCTTCAAAGGTTTGATAACGACTTTTGTAGAGGTCCATTTCCACCCCCGCAATGAGCTCTAAAAAGTACTCCCGAGGGACGCCAAACTTTTGAATAGTATCATACCATGCAGGCGCCCATGGATACAAATGCAGCATAGCCGTAGGCTCATATACGAGGGACCTGAGCTGGTCTAAAGCAAGAGAAGGATTTTGAGGGGGTTCGTCCGTAATACTATCGGCTGTACGACAAAAGGCATATATGGCATAGCTCGCATTTCGCCGCGCCGGGGTAAGAAACCATGAAGCAAAATAAAAGGTACGCGCGTACCGCTGCGTCAAGCTACGACTCTCCAAGTAGGAGCCGTGAAGAGAAATTTGCATCCACCTCCATAACAAAAAAACTTGCAAATGCGAGAAGAAGCATCTCCCCGGAAGTCTGGGCTAAAGAGCCGAGGGCTGTCAAAGTTCTAATTTAAGCCTGAACCAGACAGGCTTAGCACAGATGGTGCTGGGCGTAAAAAGCTTCGGTAAGCTTTCATCTAAGCTTGAACCGAATAGTTACTGTCATGCGTTGGATTTGATTGCGGGGGATGGGATTGAATCGCCACTGTTGGATAGCCTCTTCTCCTGCTCGTTTGAGCTCTGGCGGTGCCTGAAGGTCTAAAGCTCGCGCATGCGAGACCCTTCCATCTGGCTGGATATATAGCTCAAACTTCACCCGAGCTTCTTTTTGAACTTGATAGCGAGGGGCTACGAAGTAGATGAGGCGACGCTGGGCTGTGCCCTCATCCCCCTCTCCAAACTCTAAAAGCCCACTGCCTAAATCCCCCTCTGTAGAAGCATCAGGAGCCCCCCCCGGCTGAAAAACCTCCCCTTCTTCCTCTTCTCCTGCTTCCTCTGAGGTTTCTGAGGCCTCTTGCTGCTCCGTTTGTGTCTGTTGGGAAGTAGAGGGAGAAAGGGGCGTTTGGACGGGACTGGACTCTGGACTCGTAATCACAGGCTCTATAGCAGAAGGAGAGGAAGGTGTAGTGGCAGCTTGAACACTCCCTACCGTATGCGTGTAGCCGAAATCTATCATTCCAGCTATAATGTAGGGGTTTTCATCCTCCGGCGGAATCGTCCCGCGAAAAATAATCCAGAAATAAGCTACTACTAAAAAGCCTGCAATGAATAGAACCGTGATGAGAGCGCTAACGCGGCGAGCTCGGGCTTCTTCCTCGGCATAAGTACTCATGGTCGCTTAGTGGCTATTACGACAGCCCCCCGATACTCTGCGATAAGGGAGATGGCATAAGCCACCTCTTCCATCGTTACACTTTTATCAGCGCGGAGGGTGATAGTGCGGGCGTGAAGGTCCTTAGGTAAAGGGGTGAGAGCCGCCCGAATATACCCTTCTAAGTCTGCTTTCTTGATACGCTGATTGTCCCAGTACCACTCGCCTTTAGCCGTAATGGTGATGCTGTGAGGAGCAGGACTGGGTTGGGTAGAGCGCCCTTGCGGCAGCTGCACCTGAACCCCCGCCTGCGTCACAAAACTTGATGTCAGCATGAAATAAATCAGAAGGAGAAAAACCATATCGGCAATGCTGGCGAGGGCAAAGTCCGACTGCGGCTGAAGCCTGCGACGAAACATAGCTTACTTCACAGGTTCTTGAAGGACATCCAAAAACGCCATGCTCACGGCTTCCATCTTCAAAATGAAGCTCTGAATGCGATTCACCAGCACATTGTAAGCAAACTGAATAGGAATAGCTACAATTAGCCCCGCAGCCGTAGTAATCATCGCCTCATAAATACCATCAGCGAGAACAGCAGGATTGACATTTCCTTGAAGCTGAGAAATCTTCATGAAAGCCTGAATAAGGCCTGTAACTGTGCCAAGAAACCCTACCATTGGTGAAAGACCTGCGATAGTAGCCAGGTAAGGTACATTTTTCTCCAGCTGGAGTATCTCTAAGTTGCCCTGATTTTGCACGGCGGCGGTGATATCGGGTAGCGGCGCTCCCAGCCGGCTGATGCCTTTCCCTACCATGCGAGCGAAAGGCGTCTGGCTCGCTGCGCAAAGTGCCTCCGCTCGCCGCACATCCCCTTGACGAATAGCTGCCTTCACCTGCTCCATAAAATCTCTCGGATCCTTGTCATACTTCGCCACAAGAAGGTACCGCTCCAAAAAGATATAAAGCCCTACAGCAGCCAGTATGATAAGAATCACCATCGCCCACCCCCCCATGAGAATGAAATCTAAGAGAGTAAGTTCTACGGGCTTCGGTGTGGGCAAGGAAACCTCCCCTGGTGTCTGCAGCCAAAACATGCCCAAAAATACACCGCCTCTCGTAAGCCGAACAAAGAAAGAATCATGGTAGCCTGAACTGCCAAGAAAGGCGCCCTTCCTAAACAGCCTCTCCCGCCGAGAGAGCCTTAGGCGACCTCGGCTCTTCTCTAAAGGCTTACTGAGAGCCAAACTCGTATCGCACCGTGAGCCGCACTTGCCTCCCCATTTGAATAGCAAAGAACCGCATAAGGTCTGGATATGCCCGATAAACATGATTGAGAAGGTTTTCTCCCGAAACTACTACTTGCCATGCTCCACCCTGCCAGCCTATCTCAGCTCCCAATAGTCCATAGCCCTTAGGAGGAGGTAAATATTCGGAAGTAAGGGAATACCTCCACTGCTGAAACTGCTGCTGCCAGAAAACCTCTGCTTGCCACTTTTTGTAGCGTCCCCGAAGAGTAGAGACCAAAATAAGGGGAGGTAAAAGGGGCATAGGCGCAGGCTGCGGAGCATATACATTTCCCCACACATAGGCTCCCCGAACCTCCCAAGAAACCGAAGAGGAGAGCGGCTTTATCCATCGCCCACTTATGCTAAGCCATGCCGCTGGCGTTTGATGATACTCCAAAGACAAAGCTGCCCCCCGCAGAGAAAGAATAGGCTCTCCCAGCCTCTCCCAGATAAACGCAGGGCTGTAATAAGTACTGAGCCCGCAGGCCCAATCTTCCCTTTCCTGCGACAAGCGAAATGCAAAGGTAGGTTCTGTGCGAAGGTCATTTCCTCCGATGTAGAAAGCCGCCTGCGCTTGGTGATAGCCATAAGCATACAGCTCAGCTGGGTTTGGAGCTCGGCTGAGAAAGCTCCAGTGGGCTCGCACCTTTCCCACCCATGTAGCCTCTACCGCCCAAGGAATAAATACCCGCTCTATATGCTCCATCGGCATCCCCCCCTCTTTCAGCACGACTCGCCTGAACTCATACCGCATCGGCTCTACGCGAAATCCAATCTCCCACTCCGAAGGATGATAAATAGCAAAAAAACCTCCCTGATGGCGCTGATAGGCAGGAATAAAGTAGGCATACTGCCGATAGTTGCGCTGATATTGATAGAAAGCCCCAAAGAGCCACCGCTGCCGCTCATGCGTCAGCTGAAGAAAGTAGCTGGTAAGCTGAAGGTCCAGGGCTATTCCTGTTCCCCCAGTGTAGATACCTACCAGGTCGTATTCTCTGCGGCGGTCATACTGGCGACCAGCCGTCAAAGTCCATACTGCGTTATTTGATGTGAGGTAAGTTATTTGGCTGCTGAGCAGCTCATGCTCTACATGCTGATAAGGAGGGATAAGTCGGTAAGAAAAGGTTGAAGAGACCAGTGGTCGGACAGCATTGATAGCGAGCTGAAAGTCAGACAGATTCCCCGTATGCATCCCTTGAAAAATGCCTATTTGGGCATTGTACTGGGCATAGTAAAGGCGAAGCTGCCATCGCTCCCATAGCCTATGAAGGGTAAAGCTGCCATGAGCTTGGGCCGTTCCCGTTCCAGTAAGATAGTAAAGAGGGGTGCGAAGGGTACCTGCTTTGAGGAAAGAGCCTTGGAGGCGATAGCCCCATCCCTTTATCCCCCCTTGAAGTCTAAGTCCAAAAAGCCCCCCTCGTCCATTTTCTATCCCTGAAAGGATAAACTGCCCTTGAATTCCCTTCAGACAGCAGACGGACGGGAGAGGCAAAATGATCACTCCTCCGACAGCCTCCGTGCCATGACGCACGGGGGAGGGCCCCAGCTTTATCTCTATCTCATCTGTGCTAAAAGGGTCTATCTCTGGGGCATGATCTTCGCCCCACTGCTGAGAAGTAAGCGGCTGCCCCCCTTGCCAATAGCATATACGCGTTCCCCGCAAGCCCTCTAAAATCGGCTTGCTGATAAAAGGCCCGGCTTGACTCAAAGCAGCTCCCGGTACTCGCGTAAGCTGCTCCGCCAGCCCTTTCTCTGGTATGCTTAAGCTTCGAAAGGGCATCACATGAAAAGCACGTGGCAAATGCTCCTTTATCACAATCACATGGAGCGAATCTGGATTTTCTATGATGAGCGGACTATTTTGAGGCACTTCTACCCACGTCTCTGCCACCTGATGCCCCTCTACCCACACGCGCACCTTATAAGCTCCCCTGCACAACCCATGTATGTGAAAGAACCCATTTGCATCTACGGTATCATACCTCCCTGATGGGGTTACTTCTATGACTGCTCCATCCCACTCCGTATAACCAGCGATTTCGTATATGGCTTGACAAGTGTCTTGCGCATATAGCCACGCCATCCCCCCCAGCAGAATCCACCATTTTGCCACCTGGATGCAAAATTACAAAGAGAGAACTGCTAAGACTGATTCTAAAAAAGGGGCGTCGTAACCTCTAAACCGTCACAAGCGTGCCCACACTTTCCCCCGCTACTATCCGAAAGAGGGCATCTGGCTCGTTTATATTGAACACAGCCATAGGGAGACCATGCTCTTGCGATAGCGTAAAGGCTGTCAAATCCATCACCTCCAAGCGGCGCTCCAACGCTTCTTGATACGAAATATGGGTCAAACGCTCGGCGTTAGCATCCTTTTCAGGATCAGCGGTGTAAATGCCATCTACCCGCGTGCCCTTCAGGAGGAGCTCTGCCCCGATTTCTATGGCTCGTAGCGTCGCGGCCGTGTCAGTAGTGAAGAAAGGATTTCCCGTACCTGCCGCAAAGATTACTACCCGCCCTTTCTCCAGGTGGCGTATGGCTCGTCGGCGGATGAAAGGCTCACATACCCGCTGCATCTCTATGGCAGACTGAACGCGGGTCGGCACCCCAATCTGCTCCAGGGCATTCTGAAGGGCAAGGGCATTAATCACCGTGGCCAGCATGCCCATATAATGGGCCTGAGCTTCATCTAAGCCTTGTTCTTTCCCTTCTATCCCTCGGAAGATATTGCCTCCGCCGATTACCACGGCTACTTGCACCCCTGCCCGCACTACTTTGGAAATCTCCTCTGCATAATATCGCAGCTGAGCGGCATCTATCCCATAGCCTTTGCGTCCCATGAGGGCTTCCCCGCTCAGCTTAAGCAGAACTCTCTTGTAGCGCATCACTTTCCCCCAACTTGAAGGCGTACAAAATCCGCCACTGAAAGCGTCGGAGAAACCGACTTAAGGTACTGGGCGACAGTCTTCTGATTGTCCTTGAAGTACTCCTGTTCTAAAAGTACCACCTCTCGGAAAAACTTCTCCAGCTTTCCTATGGCAATCTTTTCCAGAATAGCTTCTGGCTTGCCCTCTGCACGCGCCTGCTCCCGAGCAATTTCCTTTTCTTTCTCCAAGAGCTCTGCAGGAACCCTGTCTCTATCTACACTCACTGGACGCAAGGCTGCGATTTGCATAGCTACATTTTGCCCTACTTCTTCCAGCGTCTCCGCCGGGAGACCGGCCGTACCTTTGAGCGCCACTAACACTCCGATCCGCCCCCCTAAGTGAATATATGCCGTTACGTATTCGCCCGTTAGGCGTGCCCACCGGCTTATCTCCATTTTCTCGCCTATTTTGGCGGTAAGCTCTGCCAGCTTATCTGAAAGAGGCATCCCGTCAATCTGCAGGGAAGAAAGCTGCTCAGCATGAGTTATCCCCTGTTCTAAAGCAGCTTGGGCTATTTTTTTACCAAAAGTCTTGAACTCATCGTTTTTTGCCACAAAGTCTGTCTCACAAGCCAGTAGAATCATATGCCCTTCCCCGCCATTGACGGCGGCGAACACAGCTCCCTCATTTGCGTCGCGTTCCTGCCGCGCGGCTGCCATCTTATGACCCCGCTTCCTCAAGATTTCTATTGCTGTATCAAAGTTGCCTTGCGCCTCTTCTAAAGCTTTTTTGCAGTCCATGATCCCCGCCCCCGTAAGCTCTCGGAGCTTTTTCACCTGATCAGCGGTAATGGCCGTCATGCAGGCAAAGTTAGCCGTTTTGAAGAGACCTGAGAAAAAGCATAGCTTTGCACAAGATGACAGAAGTATTTACCATACGCTGTAAAGGGTGCGGCGCTTCGCTCGTATATGAAGCAGGTAGCGAAAAGCTAAAGTGCCCTTATTGCAATAGCGAACAAGAAATCCCTGCTACCTACGATGGCATAGAAGAAATAGATTTGGAAAGCGCCCTGAATGCTGAGCAGATGGCGAAAGAGTCTATTGCCGAGCACACCGTCCTCAGCTGTAGAAGCTGCGGAGCACAAATCGCTTATGGAAAGGTTCGGGCAAAGTGCGACTTCTGCGGCTCAGAGTCCATCAGCGAAGCTACCCTCCAAACTCAATCTATTCGTCCGCAAGGCGTGCTGCCTTTCAGCCTAAATGTCCAAACCGCTCAGGAACTCCTCCAGCAGTGGATGAAGAGTCTATGGTTTGCTCCATCTGACCTTACCCGACGCACCCGAGTAGAGGACCTTAGAGGCGTGTATCTCCCCACATGGACGTTTGATGCGCAAGTTCAAGCCCGCTGGAGTGCTATACCCGGCTACTATCGCACCCGCACCGAACGATACTATGACCAAGCTGCCCGCTCCTGGCAAACCCGCAGCGTTACCTATACCGAATGGGGAAGCCCCGTATCAGGCTATCATCAGGATTTTTTTGACGATGTGCTTGTCTCTGGGCTGCGTAGCTTACCCAATCGCTACTTAGAAGACATAGGTGAATTTCCAACAACGACCGATTTGAGGAAATATGATCCAGCATTTTTTTTGGGATGGGATGTGGCCCTTCCCGACAAACCCCTTACAGAAGCATGGCAGGAAGGATACCAGCGTATTCATGATATGACTGCTGAAGCTTGCAAAAGGGCAATTCCCGGCGATACATATAAGGATTTCAAAATGCAGCTCAGACTCTCCGGCCTCACGACAAAGCTGATATATGTGCCGATTTACATCGTGGCTTATCGGTACAGAGGAAAGCCTTATCGCGTTGTTATCCATGGGCGCAGTGGCGTCGTCAGCGGAGATCGCCCGATAAGCTGGGTGAAAGTGGGAATAACTGTGGCTCTCATCCTTGCTGGTATCGGGGTCCTTATCTTCCTGACCAGCTGAGACGGCTAATACAACTTTCTCTGCCAGCCTTTTGTCAGGTAGCTGAAAAAAGAAATGTGCCCTTTCGCTGAGGGCACTTACGGCTTCTGCTCCAGCTCTCGCAGGGCCTCCTCAGCCTCCGGAAAAGTGCCACGGATAGCTATGCTCTGCTTGTAGTGGTATTTAGCTTTTTCATACTCCCCTTTACGCTCATACAGGCTGGCTGCCATAAAGTGAGCACTTGCGTCGCGAGGATTGAGTTCAGTAGCTCGTACAAAATCCTCCAAGGCTCGGTCATACTTATGCACGAGAAAATACACATACCCTCGGTTATAATGGGCTTGTGCATATGCAGGATGAGCTAAAATCGCCTGGCTATATGCCTGAGCGGCCTGAAAAGCATACGTAGCCCTTTCTCGCAGGTGAGCTTTATCTTCAGGGGTGGCTTGAAGTTTTTTGAGATAGTAGTTACCCAGCT
>JANXDD010000040.1:0-12340 GCA_025059915.1 Bacteroidia bacterium
CAGCGCCGAAGGCGCTGGCGCGCCCCCTCAAAAAACCTCAGACACTATACTTCCGCGGACGCAGCCGAAGATTCCGAAGATACAAAACCTGAGAGCCTGCCGCACACATTTCCCCTTCCGAACTGTATAACTCAAAAGAAAAACTGTATCGCCCTTTGCCTTCTGTCGTCAAAAAGTGTTTGATTTCCGCCCATTGGCTCGGTGTGATAGAAAAAGTCGCATATACATCTCCTCGCGCAGCTTTTAGAAACTGCATCTCAAGCCGCTCCACCCATACCTCTAAGGGAATGCCCTCATGCAAGCACTTCTGCCAGAGAAGTGTGCCATACCACATATCTACCGCAGACAGGAGAGTTCCTCCGTAGATTGCTCCGTTCAGGTTGCGCGTCAGGATAGAGCGCCGAATTTTGACATGCACCGTCAGAAAATCCTCCGAAAGAGAAAGCGGTACAATCCGCTGGAAAAATATAGGCGGATACCACCGCAAAAGCCGAAGAAGCTGCCGAGAAGAGTAGGGCTTAGAGCGGAAGCGCTTCTCTATCCACCGAGAGAGCATCAGCCGTATTCCAACTCCACTTCAGGAGTGAGTGGAACTGCCTGGCAGGTTAGAATGAAGCCCTTTTCAATCTCCCAGTCAGAAAGAGCCTCCCGCACCGCCATATGAACCTGCCCTTTGTAAAGTTTTGCCCGACATGTACAACAAATACCCTCCTCACAAGCATAGGGGGGATCCAGTCCTGCCTCTTGGGCGGCTGCGAGAATAGTCTGCCCAGATTTGACGGGAACTTGATAAACCTTCCCGTCAAGACGAATAATGGCCCGTGCCTCCGATGGAGCCTTAGGCGGCTCAGCTAATACAGTCTCTGGAAGAGGGGCAGAAAAGTACTCTGTGTGTATCTTTTCCTTAGGCAGGCGCTGCCGCTCCAAGGTCTGGATAGCCATTGCCATCATGTCGCTGGGACCGCAGATATACGCCTCTATTGGGAGCAGGCGGCGACGAACCCGCTCAAGTTCAGCCTCTATCAAGTCTGGCGATAAACGCCCCGTGCGTCCTTGCCACCCAGGTAGCGGGCGACTAAGAGTATGGAGAATCTCTAATCTATCCCCGTGTGCAGCTTGAAGCTCCGCCAGCTTCTCTCCAAAAATGATGTTATTTTGATCACGGCTCCCGTAAAGAAGCAAAATGCGACTCTTAGGCTCCACAAATAGGATAGACCGTATCATTCCGTAGATGGGGGCGATCCCGCTGCCAGCAGCAATAAAAAGATACTGCATAGAGCGCCCCGGCTGAGGCTTCACATAAAAGTTCCCGAGCGGAGGAAACACCTCTATGAAATCCCCCACCTCCAGTGACTTCCAGATGTAGTTAGAGACGATTCCCCCCTGTAGCCGCTTGATAGTAAGCTGAAGATCAGCATCCAGGTACGGACTACTGGAGAGCGAATAGGCGCGAGGATACTTTTTCCCATCCACTTCTACCCGAATCGTAACATACTGACCCGGCAGATACTCAAAGCCAGAAGAAGGTTTCTCAAGGACGAGGGAAAAAGTATCAGGAGTCTCGGCCCACTTGGCTTTGATGCGTAGGGGAATATATCGGCTCATACCTTTTTCTCTTCTTCTTTCCAACTGCCCATACGACTATATTTCTCTAAACGGCGGGCGACCAGCTCCTCAGGAGACAGAGCTAAAAGAGGGGGCAGGTCCGCAAGGATTTTTTCCCGCACACGACGAAAGACTTCTGTGGGATTTTTGTGGGCTCCACCGAGGGGCTCAGGAATGATTTCATCTATGGTTCCCAGCTTCAGATTGTCCTGGGCGGAAAGATGAAGAGCTTCTGCTGCCTTTTCCTTATACTCCCAAGAGCGCCACAAAATACTTGCACAACTTTCGGGGGAGATTACAGAGTACCAGCTATTCTCTAACATATAAACCTTGTCACCGACGCCGATACCGAGGGCTCCGCCTGAGGCTCCTTCTCCGATGATGAAAACAAGTATCGGCACCCGCAGTTGCGCCATCTCATACAAATTCCGAGCGATAGCTTCTGCCTGACCAAACTCTTCTGCATGCATGCCAGGGTGCGCTCCGGGGGTATCTATGAAGGTAATCACAGGCTTGCCCACCTTTTCTGCCAATTTCATAAGACGGCGAGCTTTACGATAGCCTTCGGGGTTAGGCATGCCGAAGTTGCGCAGCTGGCGGGTCTTCGTATCGCGTCCTTTCTGCTGACCAATGATAATCACCCCTTGATTTCCGATTCGCCCCACCCCGCCAACTATGGCTTTGTCATCTCCCCCCGTTCTATCTCCATGAAGCTCAATAAAGTCCTCGCAAATAGCATGAATGTAGTCTAAGGAATACGGACGAGCAGGATGGCGCGCCAGCTGCACCCGCTGCCAAGGTGTGAGGTTCTGATAAACCTCCCTGCGCAGCTGTGCCAGGCGCGCCTCCAAAGCCCCTATACTCTCTGAAATGTCAAGCCCCGTCTGCTCCGCTAATCGCTTCGCTTCTGCAATCCGATTCTCAAGTTCTACTATCGGCTTCTCAAAGTCTAAAATGACTTCCATATCAGGTGATGTGCGCCAGAATTCGCCGCTCCAAAGCTGGCCCAGGAAGAGCCCCCACAATCTTATCTACAGGCTGACCAGCGCGGTAAAGGATAAGCGTAGGAATCGCTTGAATGTAATACTGCATCGGAATGAAAGAATTCTCATCCACATTCATCTTCGCTACCTTGATTTTCCCTGCATATTTCTGGGCTATCTGCTCAAGAACGGGAGCTATTATGCGGCAAGGTCCGCACCAAGGAGCCCAGAAATCTACTAAAACTGGAATTGGACTTTGTAAAACCTCCTTTGCGAATGTGGAATCCGTAACCACGATAGGTCGGTCCAACGGCTTGGTTTGTTCAGGCTGTTGCATAATCGTTCGTAACAAAAATACGACGCTTCTCATCAAATGGCGGCGTGATATGCAGGCGAATCCCGAGAGTGCGCAGAAGCTCCTCAAGAGAGGATTCATAGCGCAATCGCCAGCCCGTCTGCAGAATCACCGCATGCTCTCCTTTGTGATGAAGGAGAAGATAGACAGGGGTGAGGCCCTTTTGTTTTTTCACTATCTCAAAAAGGTCCGCCAAAGTCTCCTGTGTAACACGCGAAATCTCCCATTCTAAGTAGAGACCTGGTATTCCAGCCTCTAAAGCCGACCGCAGAGGCTCTATGCGACGCGCCCGCCATTCCCCCCCACCCTCAGGGCGCAAAGCATATTCCGCTTCTATGAAGAAAGGCATTCCTATTTGCCCCTGAAGGCTTTTACTCCAGCTTTCCCAGTTTGGAGAAAAGACTGTGAGGAGGAAAGAACCCACCTGATCCTCAAAGCTCAGACGAGCATAAGGTTTCCCTTGCTTAGAGCGGCGCTCATCTACGTCCATAAGAAGAGCAGCTGCACGAATAAACCGCTCTGAGGGCACCTCCTGATTGAAAATCTCACTGGCAGTGGAACTTATACCGGCAGCCCGCATGAGGGTAGCATACTCGTCTAAGGGATGAGACGATAAAAAGAATCCTATGTATTCACGCTCTTGACGAAGCTTGTCGGGGAGAGAAAGCCGAGTTTGGGGTGGCCTTAACTTGGGCGGAGGGGGAGGACTTACCGCAATAGTGTCAAAAAGGGATGCCTGAATAGCCTGTGAAGCCCTATGATACGCAGCCGCATAATCCAAAATCAGCTGGCGATTAGCTTCCTCTAAAAGATACTCCCGCTGCCCACCTGGTATTAAGCTATCCAGTGCCCCAGCCAACGATAGACTTTCTAATCCCTTCTTATTGAGCCCATAGGGAAGCATACGCACCGCGAAATCAAATACATCCTTGTAAGGGCCTCCCCTTCTCCGCTCCTCCACAATCAGAGATGCGAACTTTTCTCCCAAATGCTTGATTGCCCCTAATCCAAACCGAATCTGATGGAAAGAAGGCACAGAAAAACTCACCTCGCTGGTATTTACACAAGGAGGGAGCACCTCTATTCCTAAGGCTTTGACTTCTTGGAGGAAAAAGCCTACCTTCTCCGAATCATCTGCGTGATGCGTAAGCACCGCTGCCATGTAAGCCGCAGGAAAATTTGCTTTCAGATAAGCAGTGCGGTAAGCTAATATGCTATAGGCCGCTGCATGGGACTTATTGAAGCCATATTCTGCAAATCGCGCCATCGTATCAAAAACCTCCTCCGCTACCTTTGGATCAGTGCTATGAGCAACCGCCCGCTCAATGAAGATAGCCCGCTGCTCTTCCATTATCTCTTTTTTCTTCTTACCCATGGCTCGGCGTAGGAGGTCCGCCTCCGCCAGCGAATACCCTGCCATCACCTGCGCAATCTGCATGATCTGCTCCTGATAGACCATAATCCCGTAGGTATTTTCTAAAATCGGTTTGAGGCGAGGGTCCGGATAGCTAACTTCCTCCTCTCCATGTTTCCGCCGAACGAAGGTGGGGATATTTTCCATCGGACCAGGACGATAAAGGGCATTCATCGCTATAAGGTCTTCTATGCAGGTTGGGCGAAGCATCTTGAGATACTTCTGCATGCCCTCGGACTCAAATTGAAAGATGCCCACCGTTGCTCCCTCCTGAAAAAGCCGCCAGGTCTTTTCGTCATCCAGAGGAATCCGCTCTAAATCCAACGGCTCCGGGTCCTGACGCAGCTTTTGTACAAGCTCTACCGCTGTCTTAAGAATGGACAAAGTTTTGAGTCCGAGAAAATCCATCTTGAGAAGCCCGACGCTTTCACAGTCCGGTCCATCCCACTGCGTGATCACTTGACGAGTATTTTCATCCCGCGCCGCTACCGCCAGCGGAACATATTTCCAGAGCTTATCTGGAGCGATAATAACGCCCGCCGCATGCACGCCTGTGTGCCGAGTCAGGCCCTCTAACTTCGCCGCAGTTTCTAAGATGATTTTCTGAGGAGTTGGCTGCTCGCTTGCAAGGATTTCTTGAAGGATGTAAGCCTTAGGGTTTTCTTGAGGTTCTAAGGCTGCTTGCCAGGTGATATTCGGCTTATTGGGAATAAGTGATGCAAGATAATTCACTTCTTGCACAGGGCGACCCAGAACCCGTCCCACATCACGAATAGCAGTCTTTATGCCCATCGTCCCGTATGTGATGATCTGGGCTACATTGTCTTTTCCATATTTCTCCTGGACGTAGCGAATGACCTCGTCCCGTCCAATGTCGTCAAAGTCAATATCAATATCAGGCGGACTGATGCGCTCGGGATTGAGAAATCGCTCAAAAAGTAGCTGATATGCCAGCGGATCCACGCTGGTAATCCCCAGACAATAGGCAACTAAGCTACCTGCAGCAGAACCCCGACCAGGTCCTACCCATACGCCTCGTCGCTTCGCCTCTGCTACAAAATCCTGTACTATGAGAAAGTACCCCTCAAAGCCCATTTGCACTATGATCTTCAGCTCATGCTCCAGCCGCTCTGTAACTGCTTGAGGAAGTGGCTCTCCATATATCCTTTTCGCTCCCTCATACGCTAAATACCGCAAATAAGCCTCCATACTTGCGTACTCTGGAGGGATTGGATACTTAGGCAGGATGAGGGACTGCTTGAAGCTCAAACGAAGGGTACATTTTTCTGCCACCTCATGCGTCAGAGTCAAAGCCTCAGGATGCTCATGGAAAAGCCGCATCGCCTCCATCTCCACCCGACTTTTTAGATAAAAGTGCTTATTGAGCTTCTGCTCGTCATCGGTGAAACGCAGGCGCTTTTCATCATTGAGTTCGCTCCCAGTCTGAACTGCTAATAGCACATCATGAAGCTCCGCATCCGCTTCGCATGTGTAATGCACATCGTTAGTCCCTATGACCTTGACGCCGTATTTTTTCGCCCATGTCAAAAGGTATTTTGCGACTTCGTGCTGAGCTTTGAGCCCATGATCCTGCAGCTCTATGTAGAAATCCTCTCCGAAAAGCTCTAAATACCACTGGAATCGCTTCTCTGCCTCCTCTATGCGTCCAGCCAGGAGTTTCTGATTAATCTCGCTGGCGAGACATCCTGTGGTAGCAATCAGCCCCTGCCGATGCTGCGCAAGGAGCCCCCGATGAATGCGCGGCTTATAGTAGAAACCTTCGGTGAAACTAATGGAAGAAAGATAGAGGAGGTTCTGCCAGCCAACCTCATCTTTAGCTAAAAGGAGAAGGTGATAGAGCGACTTGTCTTTAGTAAAGGTATCTGCATCAGTGATGTAAAACTCGCAGCCGATTATGGGTTTGATGCCGGCTTTTTCCGCTTCAGTGTAAAACTTAGGTACAGCGAAGAGGTTCCCATGGTCTGATAGAGCAATAGCTGGCATTCCCAGAGAGCGAGCCCGCTCCATCAGCTCGCTTATCCGAGAAGCCCCATCCAGTAGACTGTACTCCGTATGGACATGAAGGTGAATAAGCTCGTTCATGGGGAAAACAAAGATGGGATACTTTCAGCCTCAAGTATCCACAACAGTCGGAGCCTACTCTCAGATACAACAAAAAGTGAGGAAGCTCTGGGGGCGCAAATGATATGCCGAGTCAACCTTACCCTGGGTTACATGGAAAACTTCTTGGGGGTTGGGTTGGGTCATCTAACATTTGCTTTACATAGAGAGCGGTTATTTGCTCATTGGATGCGTTATCTGCTGGGAAGCCTGCTTCTCTTCAGCTGCACCCGCAGAGACCTTATATCTGTGAAAGGCAGTGATACGGTTCTTCCTTTGAGTCAGGCGTTCGCTGAAAAGTTTCTGGAAAAAAACTCTGACATGCTCATAAGCGTAACGGGAGGAGGAAGCGGGGTTGGCATTGCTGCGCTTATGAATGGCGATGCAGATGTGGCGATGTCCTCACGCCCCCTCAAGCTTTCTGAAAGGCTGAAGCTCGCTCAGCGGGGAAAGTCTCTAATAGAAGACACGATAGCATGGGACGTGCTGGCGATCTGTGTGCATCCAAGCAACCCCGTGAATCGCCTCACCCGCGCTCAATTGGCTGATATTTACACAGGACGGATAAAAAACTGGAAAGAGGTGGGCGGCTTAGATATGCCTATACTTCCCTACTCGCGAGAGTCCAGCTCAGGGACATTTGAGTTTTTTAGAGAGCATATTCTGCGGGGTCAAGATTTTGCTTCGGAGGTGCGGTTTATTCCAGCGACGGGGATGATGGTACAATCCATTGCTCAAACGCCAGGGGCAATCGGGTACATAGGAATTGCTTACGTTTCTTCCAGTGTGAAGCCCCTCTCAATAGCTCAAGACGGAGACTCTACCTACTACTTACCTGCACGGACCCGCGCAGAACTTAGCCGCTATCCCATAGCACGACCCCTGTACTATTACTACGACGCTCAGCGAGCAGAACGGGTGAAGCCATTTATTCAGTTTGTTCACTCCCCTCAGGGACGCGAGCTCGTCAAAAAAGTAGGGTATGTCCCATGAGAGGTGGAGTGGGAAAACGCATACTCCAAGCAGCTGCCCTTACTACCTTTTTGGTGCTATTTGGGCTAACAGGTTTTTTGTTTCGGGAGGGGCTACCAGCATTATACAAGTCTCCTTATGAGGAACTTCGGTTTGCCGTCCATCCAGAAAATCCCATTTCCCAGCTTGATGCAGGACAAGTCCGAGCCCTTGTTCGTCGTGAAAAGAAGTGGAAGGATTTCGGCGGGCCAGATACCGCTGTCGTAGCCGTCCATCTGGCTAACATAGACCGATATGTAACTGCAGGAGCCTCACTTCACCAGATTCAATCTACGATAGATTCTCTTGCTCGTTTGCGCGGGGTGCTTTTAGCGCTTCCTCCTAATCTCTTGCCAAAGCACACTAAGCCGCTCGTCGTGCATTGGAAGGGATGGAAGGAGATTTTTTTCTCTACCCAGTGGTCTCCTACATACGAGCCTGTGCCAGCTGTAGGCTTCTTACCCCTTCTGATGGGTAGCCTTTGGGTGAGTGTGATTGGGCTTCTGGTGGTGGTACCGCTGGGAATCGCAATGGCAGTCTATGCAGTGGAGTTTTTGCCTAAGACTCTGTATTACCCTGTGAAAATCCTGTGGGAGCTTATGGCGGGGCTGCCTTCTGTGATTATCGGTTTCTGGGGTCTGGTAGTAGTTGTGCCCTGGATACAGAAAGTCTTCAAGCTGTCGGCGGGGGAGACGGCGCTGACTGCCGGGCTTCTTCTGGGATGGATGACTTTACCGCTAATGGCAAGTCTCGTGGAGGAGGCTCTGCGAGCCATACCCCGCCTTTTAGAGGAATCCAGCTACGGCTTGGGTGCTACTCAGTGGCAGACGATCCTTCGCCTCAAACTCCCTTACATTTTGCCCTCTATTGCCACCGCCACCCTCCTTGCCGCCGGGCGCATTCTCGGTGAGACAATGGTCGTCCTCATGGTAAGTGGAAATTCCCCCGTGATAGCGTGGACCCCCCTCAAGCCCGTACGAGCTCTACCTGCCACCCTCGCTGCAGAACTTGGAGAGGCCCCCGTCGGGAGTTATCATTATCACACGCTTTTTCTCTTAGGGGTGGTCCTTTTTCTCCTGACGCTCCTTTTGAATGTCTCCGCTTACTTAGTTCGCCCTCGCCATGCCTAAAGTACGGAAGCGCTGGGGAGAATTGCTTGCTACGCTCCTTGTTAGCGTCGTAAGCTGGGGGGCTATTTTGGTGTTAGGAGGAGTGGTAGGCTTTATCGCATACAAGGGAGCATCGGTAATAGGATGGTCCTTCCTTACAGAGCCAATGCGAGAAGGAATGCGAAAAGGAGGAATAGCCCCAGCTATCGTAGGAAGCCTCTGGGTGACTGCTGTAGCAGTCATCGTAGGTGGCTTCATAGGAACAGCGGCAGGGGCTTATCTCAGTGAGTTTGCTACTAATCGCCGGCTCAAGCGTGCAATAGAATTCTTAGTTACGACTTTGGCTGGGATTCCTTCTGTAGTGTATGGGCTTTTCGGATTAGCTCTTTTTGTGGTGGCGCTGGGGCTGGGAGCTTCTATCTTGGCAGGAGGACTTACGCTGGCTCTTTTGTCTCTTCCTCTTCTTATACGAAATGCTCAGGAAGCCTTTTCTGCAGTCCCCGCTTCCCTGAAAGAAGCCAGCTTAGGACTGGGAGCCTCAGAAATGCAGACTTTCCTTCGCATTACTCTGCCGATAGCTCTGCCGCGGGTCTTGACAGGGCTTGTACTGGCTACGGGGCGAGTTTTGGGCGAGACGGCACCGATTCTCTTCACTGTGGCAGCCTACTATTTACCTACTTACCCGCGCAGCTTATTTGAGCCCACGATGCTTCTGCCGTATCACCTCTATGTGCTCATTACCAGCGGTGTAAATGTAAAAGAAACCTATCCCATGGCTTTTGGCACAGCGCTTACCTTGCTTATGATGAGTTTGGCATTTACGCTGACTGCTGCTTATCTTCGCTTTCGCCTCAAACTGAAGTACCGTGTATAAGGTAGAAGCCAGGTCCGTTTCTGTCTGGTACGGCAGCTACAAGGCGCTGGATGATGTATCGTTATCTTTAGAGCGTAATCAGGTTTTAGCTCTTATTGGTCCCTCGGGCTGCGGGAAATCTACCTTCCTTCGGCTGCTCAACCGCATGAACGACTACATTGAGGGCTTCCGCATGGAGGGAAAGCTCCTCATAGATGGGGAGGATATTTATTCTCCAGAGGTGGATCCTGTGCATTTGCGACGGCGGGTGGGCATGGTATTTCAAAAGCCTACGCCGTTTCCTTTTTCCATTTATGAGAATGTAGCTTATGGGCTTCGCCTTCAGAATCGGCTGAAGGAGAGTCAAATCCGAGAGCGTGTAGAACAAGCTCTCAGGCAAGCAGCCCTCTGGGACGAAGTGAAAGACAATCTCAAAAAGTCTGCCCTGGCTCTTTCTGGAGGGCAGCAGCAGCGCTTATGTATCGCCCGCGCTTTAGCAGTAAGACCTTCTCTCCTCCTTATGGACGAGCCTACTTCAGCGTTAGATCCTATTTCTACAGCTAAGATAGAAGAGCTTATTCACGAGCTGCGCCAGAACTACACTATCGTAATTGTTACCCACAATATGCAGCAGGCTGCCCGCGTCAGCGACATGACCGCTTTTTTCTACATGGGACGCTTGATAGAATACGGCCGGACAAAAGACTTTTTCACTAACCCTAAACATCCTGAGACCTTGCGGTATATCACTGGAAGATTCGGCTAAGTATGAGCATCATAGAGACAGAGATTGCGAAGCTGCGTGCCCGTGCCTATCAGGTAGTAAATCACCTCCGACGTCAACTGATTCTTTTAGAGGAAGGAGTACGGGCGAGAGATTGGCAGCGTCTCTTAGGGATTGAGAAGCTAAGGGAAGAAGCACTGGAAGAAGATATGCGTTTAGACAGGCGATGCGCCAGAATCCTTGCTCTTCATCAGCCGGTAGCCAATGACCTACGCTTAGTGTTAGCGGTGCTGCGCATGCATTTTTACCTGGATGAAATTGGGGAGCAGCTGGCTGCAGTAGGACGACGCTTAGCCCATGCCATGCCAGAAATTGCCTCCGCCGCTACTGAAGAGGTTCCAATAGTTCAGCTGGTCAGCAGTGTTCGCCGCCTTTTAGAGCTGTGCTTAGAGGCATTCTTTCAGAATGACACCGAAAAAGCCAAACGCATAAATGCTGAAGATGAAGTAGTGGATCATTCTTACAACGAATGCATGAGAAAAATCGTCAGAGCTCTTACAGAACCCCTATCGGAGAAAGAAGCCACAGCTTGGCTGGAGATGGCGGTAGCAGTGAAGACTTTAGAGAAAATTGCCGACTATGCGATAGATATTGCTGATGCTTCTATCTATTACGCAGAAGGGGTGTATTATTGGCATCGCTTTGCTCGGCGGTCAGGGGCCGCTTCGTAAAAGCTGGTCCAATATAGAAACCTCTGCTGCAGAGCAGGGAAAATAGATGGGAGCGTCCTCTGGTTTCCATTCTACCTGCCAGTGATATAAGCGAGCCAGCTCTTGGATGATTAGTTCTGCGACGTCGGCGAGGCGAGAGAGAGGGGCTTCCAGGTAGAGGTATTCAAGGAAAGGTTTCCATTCGTAGAAAAAGGGCGCTTTGCCATAGAGAGTGAGAAGGGTTCGCCAGTGGTACAGGCGCCACCGCGTCTCAGGCGGCCAGGTAGCCTCAAAAGGTGTCCTTTTTGAAGCATGTATGATAGGTATGCTGAGCCACCGCTCTCCTATGATGCGATATCGTGTGTAGCAGCTGCCTTTTGGCAGACGCGCGGGATAGCCTATGAAAAACTTTCGCAAACGGTTTGCATGCTCCACCCACGACTTGGGAGGCCAAAGAAAAGCCGGAAGAACTTCCACCCTTTGCAAAGGAAATGGGAAAGCCATAGAAATCTCCTCTTTCCCGAGACGGTCTTTGAAAGGGAGCTTTTGCGGGGACTGTATAGAAGCCTTCCCTATTCCCTTCTGACCTACTATACCTGAGGGCTTTGGATTGTAAGTTTGCTGCATGCGAATTTTAGTTACTGGGGCGCGTGGGCTGGTTGGGTATCACGTGGCCCAAGCTCTTTCAGACTCTGGTGCAGAAGTGTATCTTACCAGTCGGGGGGAAGCTCCTCTCCCCCGTCTTCCCTACTTCCCTACAGATTTGACGCTACGGGAAGCCGTTATAGAGCTTATACAAAAAACAGCTCCAGATGTAGTGATTCACAGTGCAGCGATGACTTTGGTGGATGCTTGTCAAGAGCAGCCCGCTCTGTGCTGGCAGCACAATGTAACAGCGACCCGCCTGCTTTTAGAAGCTCTGGCAGAGACGAGACCCCAAGCCCACTTCATCTTCGTCTCTACAGACTTTGTATATGATGGGTTTCCTGCGGTGGAGCGCCCGTATGTGGAGGGGGATTACGAGGCTCCCCTTTCTGTGTATGGAGCCAGTAAGCTTGCTGCGGAAGCGTGGGTGAAAGTATATCCAGGCCCATGGGCTATCGCCCGCACCGCCTTAGTGTATGGCTGGGCGCCGACCCTGCCGAGAGATAATATCCTTCTGCGTGTCATCTCCCGATTGTCTCGCCGTGAGCCTATTCAGCTTTTTGTAGATCAGGTGCGCACACCCACGTGGGCAGGGGATGTAGCTGCAGGGCTTATTCTTTTGGCAGAGAAAAAAGCCCAAGGAATTTATCATATCGCTGGGCCAGAAATAATGACTCCCTATCACTTTGGGGTAAAGGCTGCTGAAGTTTGGGCTCTGCCGTCAGAGCTTATTCAGCCTATTACCGAACAGGACCTTCGGACGCCGGCTCCTCGTCCCCCTTATAGCCCTCTTTCCATAGAGAAGGCCCG